>ONLT01000018.1 GCA_900318755.1 uncultured Eubacteriales bacterium | reverse complement strand
CGACGGGCGACGCGAAGGCGCCGCTCGTGGCGCTGATTTTCGATTCCCTGTACGATTCGTACAAGGGCGTCATTATCTCGGTGCGCGTCATGGAGGGCACGGTGCGCCGCGGCACGCGGATCCGCATGATGGCGACCGGCGCCGTCGAGGAAGTCGTCGAGGTCGGCTATTTCGGGGCGGGGCAGATGATTCCCTGCGACGAGCTTGAGGCCGGCATGGTCGGCTATATCACGGCGAGCATCAAGGATGTTTCCAGCACGCGGGTCGGCGACACGGTGACTGATGACGAGCGCCCCTGCGCGAAAGCGCTGCCCGGATATAAGAAAGTCACACCGATGGTGTACTGCGGTCTGTACCCCGAGGACAGCGCGAAATATCCGGAGCTTCAGGATGCGCTGGAAAAGCTGCAGCTCAATGACGCGTCGCTCTTTTTTGAGCCGGAGACCTCGGCTGCGCTGGGCTTCGGTTTCCGCATCGGCTGTCTCGGCCTTCTGCACCTGGATATTATTCAGGAACGTCTGGAGCGCGAGTACGGCCTCGATCTGGTGACGACGTCGCCGGGCGTTATCTATAAGGTACATAAGACGGACGGATCGGTTGTTGAGCTGTCCAACCCGTCGAATCTTCCGGATCCATCCGAGATTGAGTACATGGAAGAACCGATCGTCAAGGCCGACATCATGGTAACGAGCGAGTACATCGGGCAGGTGATGCAGCTGTGCGAGGAGCGCAGAGGCGAGTATCTGGGAATGGATTATCTGGACCAGACGAGGGCGGAGCTTCATTACCATATCCCGCTCAATGAGATCATCTATGATTTCTTCGACGCGCTGAAATCGCGCTCGCGCGGATATGCGTCGCTGGACTATGAGCTTGTCGGCTACCAGAGGAGCGATCTGGTGAAACTTGATATCCTCGTGAATAAGGAGCTTGTGGATGCGCTGTCGTTTATCGTCTTTGCGGGATCCGCGTATGCGCGCGGCCGGAAGATGTGCGAGAAGCTCAAGGACGAGATTCCGCGCCAGCTGTTCGACATTCCGATCCAGGCGGCGATCGGCTCAAAAATTATCGCCCGCGAGACGGTGAAGGCGCTGCGCAAGGATGTCCTGGCGAAGTGCTACGGCGGCGATATCACGAGAAAGAAGAAACTTCTCGAGAAGCAGAAGGAAGGCAAAAAGAGGATGCGCCAGGTCGGAAGCGTAGAGATTCCGAAGGATGCGTTTATGAACGTCCTGAAGCTGGACGATAAATAATGGCGGAGATAATACGGACATCCGCGGAGCAATCGGATGTGGGGGCCGCGGAGCTTTACCTGCACATTCCCTTCTGCATGCACAAATGCGGCTACTGTGACTTCCTGAGCTTCCGCGCGGACGCGGATGCAAGGGAGCGGTACGTCCGCGCGCTGATCCGGGAGATCGGCGACGCCGGACGCGCTCTTTGCGGGACGCGGATTGTGACCGTGTTCGTGGGCGGCGGTACACCGACGATCCTCGATGCCGGTCAGATGGAACGCATCTTCCGCGCGGTGCGGCGTTCGTTTTTGCTAGATGTGGATGCGGAGATTACGGTCGAGGCGAACCCCGGGACGGTCGATGAGGAGAAACTGTCGGCGCTGCGCAGCTGCGGCGTGAACCGCCTCAGCATCGGCTGTCAGTCGCTGGACGACCATCTGCTGAAGAAGCTCGGGAGGATTCACAGCCGGGAAGAGATTTTCAGCTGCTTTCGCGCGGCGCGCCGGGCCGGGTTTGAGAACATCAGCGTCGATCTGATGTCGGCGATCCCGGATCAGACGTACCGGGACTGGGTGCGGACCCTTCGCGGAGCGGCGGAGCTGGGGCCGGAGCATATCTCCGCCTACAGCCTGATTCTGGAGGAGGGCACGCCGTTCTGGCGCCGGAAGGATTCCCTCCGCCTTCCGGATGAGGACACCGAGCGGCGGATGTACGAGGACACCCGGACGATTCTATCGGAATACGGGTACGAGCGCTACGAGATCTCCAATTACGCGAAGAAGGGACGTCGCTGCCGCCACAACGTCGGCTACTGGACCGGCGTTCCCTATGCGGGGATCGGTCTGGGAGCGTCATCCTTTATCGGAGGGGAACGGTTCCGGAATACGGATGATATGGCGTCGTATCTGGGGTATTTCGGCCGGGCGGACCGCGGCTGCCTCTGGCAGGACACACCGGTCAAAAGAGAGCGGGAACGGCTGTCGAAGCAGGACGCGATGGCGGAATTTGTGATTCTCGGGCTCCGGATGACGGAAGGAATTTCGGAGGCGGAGTTTTCCCGCCGCTTCGGACGCGGAATCGGGGAGGTGTACGGGACGATGCTGGAAAAGCACTGCCTGGAGGGACTTCTTGAGAGGCAGAACGGCCGCATCCGTCTGACAGAGCGGGGATTTTCACTCGCCAATTATGTGATGTGTGATTTTCTGCCGGACTGATCCGGCGGATTGTATACAGAAAGAATGATAGAAGAATGGAAGAAACGACAGAAGAGAAATCCCCGCAGCGCTTTATCAGGATCCGGGGCGCAGCGGAAAACAATCTGAAGCATATTGATGTGGATATTCCGCGCAACGAGCTCGTCGTCCTCACCGGGCTGTCCGGGTCGGGCAAGAGCTCGCTTGCGTTTGATACGATTTACGCGGAGGGACAGCGCCGCTACATTGAGAGTCTCTCATCCTACGCGCGCCAGTTTCTGGGCCAGATGGAGAAGCCGGATGTGGAGAGCATCGAGGGCCTTCCTCCCGCGATCTCAATCGACCAGAAATCGACGAACCGGAACCCGCGTTCGACCGTCGGAACCGTGACGGAAATCTACGATTATTTCCGCCTCCTCTATGCACGGGTCGGCATTCCGCATTGTCCGAAATGCGGCCGGGAGATCAGCCGGCAGACCGTCGACCAGATGGTGGACAAGATCATGGCGCTCCCGGAGCGGACCAGAATCCAGCTCCTCGCTCCGGTCGTCCGCGGACGGAAGGGACGCCATGAAAAGGTCCTGGAATCCGCGAGAAAATCCGGTTACGTCCGCGTGATGGTCGACGGGAATCAGTATGAGCTCTCGGAGACGATCACTCTTGTCAAAAACCAGAAGCACAACATCGAGATCATCGTCGACCGTCTGATCATCCGTCCGGGTCTTGAAAAACGGCTGACGGACTCCGTCGAGACGGCGCTCGCACTGTCTAAGGGCCTGCTGTTTGTCGACACGACGGACGGAAACAGGATGACTTTCAGCCAGAACTTTTCCTGCCCGGACTGCGGCATCAGCATCGATGAGATCGAGCCGAGAAGCTTTTCCTTCAACAATCCCTTCGGCGCGTGCCCGGAGTGCGCGGGACTCGGATATAAGATGGAATTTGCGGAGGAACTGATGATTCCGGACCCGTCCCTCTCGATCAACGAGGGGGCGATCACGGTGCCGGGCTGGCAGTCTGCGAACAAAAAGGGCAGCTTTACGAACGCGATTCTCGTCGCGCTTGCGGACGAGTACGGATTTTCTCTCGACACGCCTTTTCAGGATTATCCGAAAAAAATACACGATATTCTGATCCGCGGGACGGACGGGCATGAGGTCAAAGTGCATTACTCCGGCCGGATGGGCGTCGGCGTTTATGATGTCGCCTTTGAGGGGCTGATCAAAAATGTAGAGCGGCGGTACCGCGAGACCGGTTCGGATTCGACGAAGCAGGAGTACGAGACGTATATGAAATTCTCGGACTGCCCGGTCTGTCACGGACAGAGACTGAAACCGGGCTCGCTGGCGGTCACGGTGGCGGATAAAAACATTTATGAGGTTACGACACTTCCGGCGGGCAGACTGCTGGAGTTTCTGAAGGATCTGAAGCTTTCGGATCATCAGATGATGATCGGAGAGCCGATCCTGAAGGAAATCCGTTCGCGGGTCGGCTTCCTGAACGACGTCGGACTCGATTATCTGACGCTGGCGCGGGCGACCGCGACGCTTTCCGGAGGGGAGGCGCAGAGAATCCGCCTGGCGACGCAGATCGGTTCGGGACTTGTCGGCGTCGCCTATATCCTGGATGAGCCCAGCATCGGGCTCCACCAACGGGATAATGACAAGCTGCTCGGAACGCTGAAGCATCTCCGGGATCTGGGCAATTCCGTCATTGTTGTGGAACATGACGAAGATACGATGCGCGCGGCGGACTGTATCGTCGATATCGGTCCGGGCGCGGGAGACCACGGCGGCGAGCTCGTCTGCATGGGAAAGGCGGAGGATCTGATCGCGTGCGACCGTTCGATCACAGGCGCCTACCTGGGCGGCCGGCTGAAGATCCGGGTTCCGGAGGAGCGCAGGAAACCGCAGGGGTGGCTCGAGGTCGTCGGAGCGGCTGAGAACAACCTGAAAAACATCAGCGTGAAGTTCCCGCTGGGCGTGTTTACGTGCGTGACCGGCGTCTCGGGATCGGGAAAAAGCTCCCTCGTCAACGAGGTTCTGTACAAGTCGCTTCAACGGGACCTGAACCGGGCTCACACGATTCCGGGAAAGCATCGGGCGATCCGCGGGGAGGAGCAGCTCGACAAGGTCATCAACATCGATCAGTCGCCGATCGGGCGGACGCCCCGCTCCAACCCGGCGACGTACACCGGCGTGTTCGATATGATCCGGACGCTGTTCGCGGCGACGTCGGAGGCGAAGGCGCGCGGCTACAGCAAGGGCCGGTTCAGTTTTAATGTAAAGGGCGGCCGCTGCGAGGCGTGTCAGGGCGACGGCATCCTGAAAATCGAGATGCATTTTCTGCCGGATATCTATGTGCCATGCGAGGTCTGCAACGGGAAGCGGTACAACCGGGAGACGCTGGAGGTCCGCTACAAAGGGAAAAACATCTACGATGTGCTGAATATGCGCGTCGAGGAGGCCGTGAAATTCTTCGATCACGTCCCCTCGATCAGACGCAAGCTGGAGACGCTGAACGACGTCGGCCTCTCCTACATTAAACTCGGACAGCCGTCCACGGAGCTTTCCGGCGGAGAGGCGCAGCGGATCAAGCTGGCGTCGGAGCTCTCGAAACGAAGTACGGGGCGCACGATCTACATTCTCGACGAGCCGACGACCGGGCTTCATTTTGCGGATGTCGACAAGCTGATTACGATCCTCCGGCGCCTCGCCGACGGCGGAAATACTGTGATTGTCATCGAGCACAATCTGGATGTGATTAAGACGGCGGACTACATTATCGACATGGGCCCCGAGGGCGGCGATAAGGGCGGCACGGTCATCGCGAAGGGAACGCCGGAGGAGGTCGCAGAGAATCCGGAGTCCTACACGGGAATGTATCTGAAAAAATACCTGAAGCGGTGAACAAAGGCCGGTTTTTGATTGACATAATGATCCGCCGGCCATATAGTTAAAGTGACAGTCTGACAGAACAGGAGAAGATGGTTATGGCACCAGTGACAGATATCGGAATCGATTTCGGTACTTCTACGATCGCGGTCTACATGCGCGGCAAGGGAATTATTCTGCGGGAGCCGGCTCTCGTCGCGTACGACACCGATTCGGACAAGGTCTGCGCGATCGGTGAGGAGGCGAAGCATCTCGTCGGGCACACCGCGGGCAACAATGTGGCGATCAAACCGCTCGCCCAGGGCAAGATTTCGGATTTCATGATCACCGAGCGGATGCTGAAATATTTCGTCGAGAAAGCGATGGGGCGGCGCGGAATACTGAAGCCCCGCATCGCCATCTGCGTCCCCAGCGGAGTGACCGAGGTGGAGAAGCGTGCAGTCATCGAGGCGACCTACCAGGCGGGCGCGCGGGACGTGACGATCGTAAAGGAACCGATTGCCGCGGCCATCGGGGCGGAACTCGACATCACGAAGCCGGACGGAAACATGGTTGTGGATGTGGGCGGCGGACTGACGGACATCGCGGTGATTTCGATGTGCGGGATCGTTGTGGCGTCGTCGGTTCCGATCGCAGGAGATAATTTTACGCACGCGATCGTCTCGTACCTCAGGAACCAGTACGGTCTGTTCATCGGCGGTCAGACGGCGGAGTCGATCAAGCGGAAACTGGGTTCGACAAGCAGCACGTTTGATGAGAAGAAGATGACCGTCAACGGAAGAAATGTGATGAGCGGTCTTCCGAAAACCGTGACGCTGTCTGCAGACGATGTGCGTCAGGCGTTTCAGAAACCGATGATGGACATCGTGGAGGCGGTCCGCAACGTGCTCGAGCGCACGCCGCCGGATCTCGCGGGCGATCTGCAGGAGCGCGGCATCGTTCTGGCGGGAGGCGGATGCCAGGTGACCGGCATGGCGCAGGCGCTGGAGAAGAGCACCGGTCTGCATGTGATGACGGCACAGAATCCGGACTCGGTTGTCGCGATCGGAACGGGACGATACACGTCCGTTCTCGCGGAATTTGAGAATCGGTGAGATATGGCAGAATCAATCAGCGGATACATTGAACACATCATCTTCAGAAATGAGGAAAACGGCTACACGGTCATGACCGTGGAGGCGGAACAGGGCGAAATCACTTGCGTCGGGAATCTGGCGCAGGTTCACGAGGGCGCGTACATCGAGGCGGAGGGCGAGACGGCCGTCCACGCCCTGTACGGGCCTCAGTTTCATATCGGGCGATGCGTCACGAAGGTTCCGGAGCAGGAGGACGCGTTCCTGCGCTATCTGGGAAGCGGCGCGATCAGGGGAATCGGCGGGAAAACCGCGAAAAAAATCATCGATCATTTCGGCAGCGACACGCGCCGGATTCTCATGGAGGAACCGGAGCGTCTCGCTGAAATCAAGGGGATCAGCGCGGCCGGAGCCAGAAAGATCGGCGAGCAGATCTATGAGCAGTCACAGATGCAGAACGCGCTGATTTATCTGGCTCAGTACGGGATCTCCCTGACGCTCGGCGTCCGAATCTATCATCAGTATCAGGACAGTCTTTACGAAATTCTCCAGAAAAATCCATATCAGCTGGCGGAGGACATCGACGGAGTGGGCTTTCGGATCGCGGACCGGATCGCGGAGCGGGTCGGCATCGCAGCGGATTCGGAATTCCGGATCCGCAGCGGTCTTTTGTACTGCATGAACCGGATTTCGGCGGAGGGACATACCTGGTATCCACTGGAAGCGCTTACCGCCGATGCTTCGGAACTGCTGGGAGTCGGCGGGGAGGAAATCCGGAAATGCCTGACGGACCTGACCGTTGACCGCCGTCTGACGGTGCGGCGGGAAATCCGCCCGGACGGGGAGGAAGAGACCCGCGTGTTTACGGATCAGATGTATTATCTTGAGGTGAATACGGCCCGCATGCTCTGCGATCTGAATGTGATTCTGGACAGCGACAGGGACGAGGTGGAGAAGCGGCTCCGGCAGATCGAAAAGCAGGAGAGAATCGAGCTGGATGATCTTCAGAAGAAAGCGGTGGTCACGGCGGCCGGAAACGGCCTGATGATTCTGACCGGAGGTCCAGGAACCGGAAAGACGACGACGATCAACACGATGATCCGGTATTTCCTTTCCCGGAATCTTTCGATCGCGCTGGCCGCGCCGACCGGGCGCGCGGCGAAGCGGATGATGGAAACGACCGGTTACGAGGCGTCGACGATTCACCGTCTTCTGGAGATAGAGGGCGGCGCCGATGACGACCGTCCGGACCGGTCGCGGTTCGGAAGAAATGCGGAGACGCCCCTTGAGGCGGATGTAGTCATCATCGACGAGGTGTCCATGGTCGATATTTATCTGATGCACGCGCTGCTCTCGGCTGTCGTCCCCGGAACAAGGCTGATTCTCGTCGGCGACGTCAATCAGCTGCCGAGCGTCGGGCCGGGCAGCGTTCTGAAGGACATGATCCGGGGCGGCGCCTGCGAGGTCGTACGGCTGGAGCATATTTTCCGTCAGGCAGCGAAGAGCGACATCGTCGTCAATGCCCATAAGATCAACCGCGGCGAGGAGGTCCGCCTCGACAACAAGAGCCGCGATTTCTTCTTCCTGGAGCGCTCGGACGTCCGGGTGATCCAGAAGGTGGCGCTTGTGCTGGTCAGGGATAAGCTCCCCCGTTATGCGGACGTCGACTCCTTTGATATTCAGGTGCTCACGCCGATGCGCCGCGGACCGCTGGGTGTGGAGCAGCTGAACGGGATTCTGCAGCGCTACCTCAATCCGCCCTCCCGGCGCAAGGGAGAAATCGAGTCGGCCGGCCGGCTGTTCCGCGAGGGGGACAAGGTCATGCAGATCCGCAACGATTATCAGGCGGAGTGGACCGTCCGCGGGAAGTACGGGATCGCGTCACAGAGCGGGACCGGTGTGTTTAACGGCGATATGGGCAGAATCACGATGATTGATTCCGAATCGGGGACGGTGGAAGTGACGTTCGATGAAGCGCGCACGGTTCTCTACAGCGGCGAGCATCTGGAGGATCTGGAACTGGCCTATGCGGTGACGATTCACAAGTCGCAGGGAAGCGAGTACCCGGCCGTCGTCATCCCGCTCCTGTCGGGGCCGTCGATGCTGATGACGCGGAATCTCCTGTACACCGCGGTCACGCGCGCGCGGAAGTGCGTGGTGCTGGTCGGATCGAAGCAGATGTTCCGCGCGATGGAGCGCAACGAGAAGGAACAGCTGCGCTACACGGCGCTGGCGGACCGGATCCGCGAGATCCGGGGGATTCAGGAAGAGCAGGCGCAGAGTCTGTAAGATTCAGAACGAACGGGAGGAACAGAAACGAGACGGATCACATTCAGACCGAAACTTTTTGCCGACGCAGTCTATCCGAGGCGCTGCGCGCTCTGCGACGCGCCGCTTCTGCCGCGGGAGCGCTTTGTGTGCGGAAACTGCCGGCGCAGGATTCCCTTTCTGGAGCAGCCGCTCTGTTTTTCCTGCGGCCGTCCCCTCCCGGACGACGGAGCCGAGTACTGCGCGGGATGTGCCTCGACGCGTCATTTCTTCGTCCGGGGGTTCGCCCCGTTTGCCTACGAGGGAGCCGTGCGGGACTCGATCCTTCGCATGAAGTATTCCCATCGGGCGGAATACGCCGCCTTTTACGCCCGCGCCGCGGCTCGTTTCGGACAGAAATTTCTCGGCGGCTGGAAGGCGGAAGCCGTTGTGCCGATTCCCGTTCACAGGAACCGGCTGATCCGGCGGGGGTACAATCAGGCGGCGCTTTTCGCCAGGGAGTTCGCGGGCGTGACCGGGATCCCCTGCGTGGAGGCGCTGACCCGCGTCCACAGCACAAAGCCCATGAAGGAGCTGGGGGCGGAGGAGCGCCGGCGGAACCTGGTCCGGGCATTCCGCGTCGATCCGTCGGTCCGCATTCCGGCGCGCGTTCTGATCGCGGACGACATCTATACGACCGGAGCCACAGTCGATGCGGCGGCGGCGGTCCTGATCCGGGCCGGAGCGCGGGAGGTTTATTTTGCGTGCGCGGCGGTCGCCCCGGAGCGATGAACGGGCGTTCCGGTATTTTGCGTCTTTTAAGTTTTCAGACGCCCGGAAGTATGAT
>ONLT01000077.1 GCA_900318755.1 uncultured Eubacteriales bacterium | reverse complement strand
GTCGTACCGGACCTGATCGACTTCTTCATGTACAGCTTCTACAACTCCGGGTTCAAGTATCAGCATCTCGGAGGCAAAAAATCCTCCGCGGCCTGGACGTCGCTGGGCATCAAGGGAGTTACGTGGCTGCGCAAAGCGGCTTCCGACGAGTTCCGGAAGAGTGAGCACTTTACTCCGCCGGTTGATATTGAAAAAATCGCGGAATACGCCTCCCCGATCGTTTCTGTCGGAAATCAGACCGGTGAGGGGTGGTTCCTGACCGGCGAGATGATGGAACTGATCCACGGCGGCGTTGAGAATATCATCTGCATCCAACCCTTCGCCTGTCTGCCGAACCACATCGTCGGAAAAGGCGTCATAAAGGCGATCCGGCAGCATTATCCGAAAGCGAACATCGCGGCGATCGACTACGATCCGGGCGCTTCGGAAGTCAACCAGCTGAACCGCATCAAGCTGATGCTCACGACCGCGATGAAAAACCTGAAAGCCGAAGAAGAGAATGCCGGAGCCGCGATTTAATCATTCCGCGGCAAACGATTTTCCCGCATCTTCTGAAGGACTGCTTTCCTGTGTCTGACACAGAAGCGTTCTGCGGAAGATGCGGGATTTTTAGTTATACGTTATTATTTCCCTTACATCGCATAAAATTGCGTAATTTACCCCGATCGGGTTCTTAAACTCCTGTCCCTAGTGCCGCAGCGTCCGGTCGGAATACACGTCCGTGAACCTGGCCATAAAGGACGGGCGGACTCCCTCCCGAATCAGATGCGAGATGTCTCCGATCCGCAGCGCGCGCAGGCAGGCGACTCCCTGCTCCCGCTCTTCCGTGATCAGCTCGGTCACCGAGGTGGTCTGCATACAGATGCCGTTAAACAGCGCGAACGGCGAGACGTTCCAGATATGAGAAAGCAGCACAGAGGTCACCCCGTAGTGGCAGAAAAACGCGATCGTCATCCTGTTTTCTTTTTTTACATGATAATACGGACCGCTCCGCTCGTAGCCGTACTTCGCAAGCAGCTGATCGAACGATGCGGTGACCGAATCGTAGCGTTCATTCATATCACTGTGGTGAGCGGTCACGGAATTTTTCCATCCGTCCGAAAGATACCGGGAATCCTCCATCACCGCGGACGGTACGATATCCCAGATGATCCGCCCGCGAAAATTCCCGGTCTCCGGATCGATCCGTGTGTCCGGGTAGGCCCGCTCCAGAAAATCGTTTCCGTTGATATCCAGCTTCGCGGGAAATTCCTGCAGCCAGTCCAGTGTCTCCGCCTTCATTCCCAGCGCCTTCCCGCAGAAGGCGGCTGTCTCCCGCGCACGGCCTAGCGGTGACTGGTACATGACATCAATCCCTTCTTCCCGGATGTGACGGGCGAGTGCCTCCGCCTCGATTCTTCCCTGCTCCGTGAGCGAGTCCGTATCGTAATCCGGATCCCCGTGCCGTATAAACAATAACCGCATGGCCGTATCCTCCTGACTTTAAGCGTTCATCCCCTGCGTTTTATGCGTTCCGGGTCATATGGACATCCATCTGCGGGTACGGAATTGCGATTCCCATCGAGCAGAAAACTTCCATCACCGCCTGACGGGCCAGACGCCTTACCGTCAGCTTTACCGCCGGCGGGCATGTGACCGCAAGCGTATAGACGAGATCCGAATCCTGAAAATCCGTGAGTCCCAGACTGCGGCAGCGCGCGACATCCTCGATCCCCCGGACCCGCTCCACGATCGCGTTCATCGCTTCCTGAACCTTTCCCACCGGCTCCTCGTACGGGACCGGAACGGAAAGAAACAGGCTGTCAGAACTCTGCGTGATCTCTGAGATGTTCCGGTTGCAGATCGTGATCAGATCATTATCCGCGATACTCCGGATTTTTGTTGTGCGGAGATTGAAGGAGATGACAATGCCCTCATCGCCGTTGTACTGCACCACATCGCCGACCTTGAAGAAATCATCGGACATGATGTGAATGCCCATGATCACATCCTTCAGAAGATCCTGAAGCGCGAGGCCGACCACGGCGCTGAAAATCCCCAGTCCAGCCACAAGGGACGTGATTTTGATCCCGTTGATCTGCATCACGGCCAGTGCGGTGATCACGATCAAAATGGTCTTGATCACGTTGATCAGCAGATTGGTCGCATTCCTCCGGTCACGGGAATCCATCTCGCCGCGGTCCATCTTCTCCTGGACGTTTTTCCTGATCGCTTTTTTGATCACGCGCCACACAAGCCAGGCGACCAGGATCACGACTCCGCTGACTACAAAGTTCATTATTTTTTCCAGTGTAAAATATTGATTCATATCCAGTTCCTGCCAACATTTGCCGCGATGCGCCCGGACCGGGCGACGCGTCAGTGAATCGCAAATTCCATAGAACAAAACTGATCGTTCGCGGAATATCCGTGTTCGCTCTCATTCGGAAGATAATCAAACACGGCGCTGTTTCCGATCAGATCCGCATACATCTCGTTATACAGATCCGGATCGGCGCAGCGGATCGAAAGCGTCTTCTGTCCGCCGGCCCTCATCGCCTGAAACAGACCGGCAAGCTGATTCTTGTCGTAGGAGGTGAAATATTTTCCCTCCCGGTGATAATAATTGTCATCCGTCGCCGTGCAGTCCTGTCCCGCGACGCTGTCCCCGCCAATCTCGTGATTCTTCAGCAGATCCTCCGTCGTGATGCAGAAATAATCGTAATCCGGGCCGAAATCGTAACCGGAATCATTGCCCACCGGATCCCCGAAGGTCACATCAATGTAGTAGTACGCGCCGTCCATCCGGACAATGTTCCACGCGTGATCCTCCGTTCCGCCGTTATTCGACGCGGTGCCGCTCACCGTCCCGCACCGGATGCCCAGCCTCTGGAGCATATATTCCAGCGCGGCCGTGTAACCGGCACAGACCGACCGGCCGTTCATAAAGACTGACAGCATGTTCTGATTATTTTCCGCCGTACTGTCGTAAACTGTGTTGTTGATAATGGTGTCGTACGAAAATTTTGCCTTCGTGTAACTGTCCGCATCAGGATCGACGCCGGAAAGGATCGAACTCACGCACTGTTCGACCTGGGTGCGCATCTCCTCCGCCTCCGCCCGATCCATCTGGTAATTCGCGTCAAACGTATAGGTTGTTCCGCCAAAAAACGTATTCACGCTGCCGATCTGATATCCTGTGACGTCAAATACTTCCGGATGATCCGAGCAGATCGAACGGAATACCATGTCGATCGTCGCTTCGTCCGCCTCATCCCCGGAAAATCCGGCGCGGACCCGCTTCTCCATCGCGTAGAGCATGCGGTCATAGACCTTCTTCTCGCTTTCGTCGAGGAGACTGTAGGCATAGTAACCGGTCTCCTTGGACGCCGCTCCGTAAAGCCCGGCTCCCGGCTGCACACCCTCCGCTTCCATCTGCCGATCAAGGCCTGTCCCGTTATCCTCTTCCCCGGAACCGGCTCCGCTTTCCTCTTCCGCGGAATTTTCTTCCGCTGTACCCTCTCCCGATGAGACGGCCGGATCCGCAGCCGCGGAATTCGCAGAATCTTCCGTGCCGGCAGAAGTGCCTGTTATTCCGTATGGCTCACCGGTCCGGATGCCACAGCCGGCCGTGCAGGATACGGAAGCTGCCATCACCATCAGCGCCAGAATCAGCGCGGCAGGCCGCCCGTTCAGACCGCATCTCTTTTTCCGGACGGATTCGGGTTTCTGTCGTTTCTCCTCCATAGACTCTCCTGTAGTTCGGATCACCTGTACGCGTTTATCTATCCGCCGATTCTTTCTGACCCGGCGCAGCGCCCTTCTCACCGCCCTCGTCGGCCGGCCCGCTGCCCGGTTTTTCCTCGTTTTTCTCCCTCAGCATCGCCTCGATCGGATCAAGCCGTCCGCACCGTTCGAGAATATCCAGATACATCATCAGCTCCTCCCGTGAACTGATCTGCAGCTTGCGATAGATATTTTTATTGTGCTTTCTGACCGTATTGATGGTGATTCCATCCAGGTCGGGGATCTGAGAGATTTCGTAGCCGTTCAGATAATAGAGCACAATTTTCCGCTCGGCAGGCGTCAGATCCTTCACGTGTTCCTCAAAACTGTCCAGCATGACCGTCAGCTCCATCGGCAGCTCCGGGCACCCCTGCGGGTTCACGTCCGTTTCCTTCGTTTCACTTTCGCTGTTTTTCGCTTTTTCATAATGAATCAGTTCGCCCGCTCTGATAATGGACGCGCCCTGCGCGTGCTCCTCCGCGTCATACGGAAGATCAATCACTGCGATCATCTGCTGCATCGTGGCAATCTCGGACGGAATGCTTCCCTTCACAATCCGCACCGGGATCATTATTTTTTCTTCTTTCTGCGTGCCGTCAGGCAGAAGATCCCACGGTTTATCAAACCGGTCCCGGATCGTCTCCGCCAGGTCGTCCGCGCTCCAGCTGCTGTCGCGGAAAACCGGAATCAGGAATGTGCCGTGTTCCCAGTAATAGACGTTCGGGCGCTTTCTGATTCCCTTCAAATATCCGGCGATTTCATTCATCAGAGAATGAAGACTCTCCGAGCACATCGCGGCCGCATAATAATACGATTCCCGGCTCATCTGAATAATAATGAGATCAAAATCAATTTTATCTTCGAAATTAACCAGAATATGGCGCTGGAATGTCATCCGGTTATAGGCGTTTGTCGCCCCGCTGTAGACCCAGTCCCGGTTATCGACTGAAATCAGTACAACGAGAATGCCCACCGAAACAAAGAACAGGCTCATCAGAATCGTGCTCATAGAAAGACTGGCGATCAGATTGGAGAGCGCGCTCACCGCGACCAGAAAAATCAGCGCCGCTCTCTGTTCGCGGCTTAATCGTCCTTTAAACCGGATGCCCGCCCAGAGAATCAAAAAGACGTAGAATAGCAGACCGGCCAGGGCGATGCGGGACATCGGCCCCGGCAGAAGATATCCTCCCGGTCCTGCCCGGAACAGCTCCCTTCGCAGCTGCGGAACCGCCAGCGGAACGACGCACGTGATCAGATACGGGACGTAAAAGATCAGATGCATCAGGCGATTGAGCTTATGTACGATTCCGATAAAATTCAAAAAATACCACGCGCAGATCGCCGCGATGAAATAATAGCTCAGGTAAGACACGCTGCAGAACGTCTCCTGCATCGCATAGCCGGCAGTTCGGCGTTCATTCCCCGCGAAAACTGCGGCCAGGCTGAAGACAATCGACAAGGTTTCAGATATCAGGATTCCGAGGAACAGCTTATTGGTTTTTCTCCGCATATCCTTCGCAGAAAATAGCAGCCAATAAGACATACTGACAATCATCAGGGTGCAGATTGAATAAGAAATTTGGTCGCTCATACTTCTCTCTACTCAAAATTCTTATCGACAAATACTATTATAATGTAACACTAATTAGGTCCAACATCAAACAAAACAAAAACAGCAGCCGCACCCGACTGCTGTTTCGCTCCAGATTTAATTTAAAGCCGCATCGCGGCGGACATGATGCAGGCGCCGGCTGCTCCGGCGTTCATCACCTGGCGAATCTGGTCAGCATCCGGATGAATGCCTCCGATGGCGTACACGGGGATGCTGACCGCACCGCAGACTTCCCGCAGGAAATTCAGCCCTCTGGGCGGCAGATCTTTCTTGCAGTCCGTCGGATAGATATGGCCCGCGATCAGGTAATCTGCACCCAGCTGCTGCGCCCTGCGCGCTTCCTGCACCGAATGGACCGAGCATCCGATCTCCTCAAAAAATCCGCGGTACGCTCCGTCTTCTCCATTCATCGCCGTCAGATCGCCAAGCGGCAGGTGAACGGCGTGAATTCCGAGCGCCAGTGCGGTGTGTCTGTACTTGTGAAGGATCAGCTTCACGCCCGCCGAATCGCAGATGGTGCGGACGTCCTCCGCCAGCGTCCGGTACGCACCCTCACTCAGATCCTTCTCCCGCAGAATCAGAGCCGCCGGTCTATTTTCGCAGACTCTCCCGATCTGCTGAAGAAACGGACGCCCGCAGAGCTTTCGGTTCGTCACCGCGATCACGTTCCGGTACAAATCGTTCCGCTCACACATAGATGTAGTCGCTCATGACCGGCTGAAGGCCGAGGTTCTGCAGAGCATGATACACCTCTTCCACATCCCGATCGTCAGAGATGATGAACTGCTCATCGCCCTTGTCCCCGTCGGCGATCTCGTCGCTGTGGCTTCCCACTCCGGTCTTGGACCCGGCGGAAATTTTCGTCACGGCGATATTGACGAGATTGTCCCTCACGCGCGGGCATTCTCTCGTCGATACCGTGATGCTCGAGAACGGCATAAACAGACGGTACGCGCAGACAACCTGGAGGAGCTGCCGCTCGTGAACATCCATCGGATTGATCCGGTCGTTGTTGATGATCGGACGCAGGCGCGGGCAGGAAAATGCGATCTCGGCCCGCGGGTATTTTCTCTGAAGTAAATACGCGTGCATGCCGGTCGCGAAGGCATCCTTTCGGAAATCGTCCAGCCCGAGCAGCGCCGCAAAGCCGACGCCGCGCATGCCGCCCATCAGGGCGCGCTCCTGCGCGTTGATCCGGTACGGAAAAATCCGCTTGTGGCCGGCCAGATGGAGCGTCTCATATTTGTCGGAGTTGTACGTCTCCTGGAACACCGTCACATAATCCGCTCCGCACTCATGCAGATACGCATACTCGTCGGAATTCATCGGGTACACCTCGATGCCGATGACGCGGAAATACTTTCTGGCGATTTTACACGCCTCGCCGATGTACTGAACGGTCGAGCGGTTCCGGCTCTCTCCCGTCAGAATCAGGATCTCCTGAAGGCCGCTTTTCGCGATCGCCGCCATCTCCTCCTCGATTTCCTCTGTGTTCAGCTGTGCGCGGTGGATCTTGTTATGGCAGTTGAATCCGCAGTAGATGCAGTAGTTTTCGCAGTAATTGGCGATGTACAGCGGCGTGAACATGCAAACGGAATTGCCGAAATGCTTCCTTGTCTCAATTTTCGCCGCCTGCGCCATCTCTTCGAGATACGGCAGCGCCGCCGGAGACAGAAGCGCAGCAAAATCCTCCGGGGTGCGGTCCTCCGCCGCAAGCGCCCGCCGGACGTCCGCCGCCGTATACTTCGTATAATCATAGCGGTTCATGGCGTCCACAACCTGATCCATGACGTCGCTTTTAATCTGCTCCATCCCCGGCAGATATTTCATGTGGTCGATCCGGTTTTCCTTCTGATCCTCGAGAATCGTCTCACTGAGGATGCTCTCATTGATGTGATTTTTCCCGCTCATCTTCACGCCTCCCCTTCATCGTCGCGGAGAAATCCGGTCAGCGGCGATGAGGCGTCCGCGCGGTCCTCTCTGACCCGTCCGAGCCCGGAACGATACGCCAGACGGCCGGCTTCAATCGCCTTTTTAAATGCCTCCGCCATCACCTGAATGTTTCCTGCCGTCGCGATGGCTGTATTCGCCATCACCGCCGCGGCGCCCATCTCCATCGCCTCGCACGCCTGAGACGGCCGGCCGATTCCCGCGTCCACGATGATCGGCAGATCAATCTCACGAATCAGAATTTTGATGAACTCCTTCGTCGCGAGTCCTTTGTTTGTTCCGATCGGAGCGCCCAGGGGCATGATGCAGGCCGCCCCGGCATCGCGCATATCGCGCGCGCAGTTTAAATCCGGATACATATACGGCATAACAACGAAGCCCTCCTTCGCCAGCGCGTCGACGGCCCTGATCGTCTCCTGATTGTCCGGAAGGAGGTATTTTGTGTCGCGCATGATCTCGATCTTGATAAAATCGCTTCCGCTGATCTCGCGGGAGAGGTGCGCGATGCGGATCGCCTCCTCTGCGTTTCTCGCACCGGAGGTGTTCGGCAGCATCGTCACGTTCTTCGGGATGTAATCGAGAATATTTGCGAGGCCTCCCTCGTTCGCGCGGCGCAGCGCCATCGTCACGATCTGCGCGCCCGCGTTCTCCACACACGCCCGGATCAGCTCGAGCGAATACTTGCCCGATCCGAGAATGAAACGCGAGGTAAATTCATGTCCGCCGAGTTTCCATGTATCCTTCATCTGATTCATAATTCTGTCCTTTCTGTACAGGCGTTTCCGCCCGTCATCCGTTTCCTGCCGGCAATCCGCATCCCAAGTACTTTTTCGGAAGAGAGTCCGCCTCTTCCTCGTGGGAATCAGCTCAGCCGCCTCCCATAAAGCTGACGATCTCGACCACATCTCCCTCGGAAAGCTCCGTGGTGCTGTACGCATTTTTCGGAATGATCGCGAGATTGACCTCAACCGCGATCAGTTCCGGCCGGTAGCCGTTCGCCTCGACGAGGCCGGCCACCGTCATCGGCGCCTCCAGCTCACACGGCTTTCCATTCAGTCTGATATTCAAGCGCATCCTCCTTTCTGATGCCGCGGTCCGTTTTATGAAAAAAGGGTCCGCGAAGAAATTACACCCGCGGTGGTGTACCCCTTCGTGAACCCTGTGCTCACTCTCATCTTTCTTCAGTTGAAAAAACGGAACCGCCGCAGGGCAGTTCCGCACATCGTTTGTACCTTATCTCCCTACGTTGGCATGATCCAAATCAGGTTCCGGGTCGAAGCCTCTGCTTCCTCTCAGCCCGCGTCCGCGGACTCCCCATTGACTTTTCCAGTATAATCCCGCGAGGGAAGATTGTCAAATGCACTTCCGACCCTCACAAACTCACTTCCGACCCTCACAAACTCATCCCGCAATTCAGCATAATTTCTGAAATGATAATAGGTATCTTCTACCATAAAATATTGTCCCGGCCGCAGCGTCATAGTATCGCCGTCTTTAAAATAGAGTGTATAATCTGAAACCGCTCCGCTTGATAACGCTCTGCTTTCGTCCGCTTCACCGCCCAGTTCCACCTGATGCAGCAAATCGATCAGCTCGCTGCATTCATCGGCTGTTAAAAAATACGCATAATCCCCGTCTTTTCCGCCTGTCGTCCCGGTATGTTCAATTTTTTCGATATCGGACAGGTCGATACCCGCCAGGTCCACGCTCTTTTCCTGCTTTTCACAGCCTGATAACATGCATACAAGCAAAAGTGACAGAAACAACACTCTGATCCGTCTCATTGAAAATCACCTGTTCCTCAAGGGATCACCTGACTGCCGACTGCTTTTCTGAAAAGAAAAGCCTTGAAAACAACGATTAATGCGTTTCCAAGGCTTTGACATCAACAGGGGATGAGAGAATCGAACTCCCGCTAAGAGTTTTGGAGACTCCTGTCATACCATTTGACCAATCCCCTGTGCACGCCGTCTGCTGACAGCTACATAAAAATATCATAATTGTGATGAAATGTCAATATATAAAACTCCTGCGATATATATAACTCCTGCGATATATATAAAACTCCTGCGATATTGAAAACCGCGATGTCGAAAATCAGCGCTTTCCCTGTGCGATCAGACGGATCGCATCGCTGACGCTCTCGACCGGGCAGAGCCGGATTTTGCTGTCCTTCGGCAGACGGATGCTCTTCCGGTTCGCTTTCGGCAGAATCACGGTCTCGAATCCGAGCTTTTCGGCCTCGCTGACACGCTGCTGTGCCATGCTCACCGCGCGGATTTCGCCGGAAAGGCCCACTTCTCCGAACACGACGGTTTTGTCGTCAAGCGGAATATCCTTCGCACTGGACACGATCGCCAGCACGATTCCCAAATCGACGGCAGGTTCGGTCATTTTCACACCGCCGGCGATGTTGATGTAAGCGTCGCTCGATGAGAGATTCAGGTGTGCTCTCCGCTCCAGTACCGCCACCAGCAGATTGACCCGGTTGAAATCCGTCCCGTTGGCTGTCCGCCTCGGGTAACCGAAATTGCTCCGGCACACAAGCGCCTGAATTTCGATCATGATCGGCCGGCTTCCCTCCATGGAGCAGGCGACGACGGATCCGGAGGCACCCTCCGGCCGGCCGTCCAGCATATACTCCGACGGATTTTCAACCTCAGCCAGACCGTCTGAGCGCATCTCGAACACTCCGATTTCATTCGTCGAGCCGAACCGGTTTTTCACCGCGCGCAGCACCCGGTAGGATGCGTTCCGCTCCCCTTCGAAATAGAGAACGGTGTCGACCATATGCTCAAGCACGCGCGGTCCGGCCACGCTGCCGTCCTTGGTGACATGTCCGACGATGAAGACGGAAATCTGCATTCCCTTTGCGATCCGCATCAGGACGCCGGTCGACTCGCGCACCTGGGATACGCTCCCCGGCGACGAGGAGACGGCTTCGTTGTACATGGTCTGTATGGAATCGATGACGACCGCCTGCGGCTGCGTCCGTTCGATCACCTGCACAATCGTGTCGAGATTTGTCTCGCAGAGCAGCTCCAGTGTGTCGCCGAAGGTTCCGAGCCGGTTCGCCCGCATCTTGATCTGCCGGAGCGATTCCTCGCCGGATACATAGAGAATGTGCATTCCCTGATCCGTGAGCGCTCTGCAGACCTGCAGCAGAAGCGTGGATTTTCCGATTCCCGGGTCCCCGCCGATCAGCGTCATGGAGCCGGCTACGATGCCCCCGCCCAGCACCCGGTCCAGCTCGCCGATGCCGGTCTTCACGCGGTTTGTTTCATCCAGACGGATTTCCGAGAGTCTGCGGGGCACCGACTTGCGTCCCATCGCGCCTGCTTTGTCCGCGGACTGCGATTTTTTCGGATGGGCAGGCTCCTCCACAAACGTGTTCCACTCGTGGCAGGCGGGGCACTGCCCCATCCATTTCGCCGATTCATACCCGCAGTTCTGACAGAAAAAAATAAGTTTATCCTTTGCCATTTCCTACGATCAAATGTCCAGTCTCAGTCGACTTCCATGATCTCCACGTCCGCCTTTCCGGTCTCCGCCAGATCAATGCTGAACGAGAGCTTTCCGCCCATGTTCGTGCGGATCAGGTCCGCCGGACTGCCGTTGATCACGACGCGGTACTCCACATCCTCGCCGAGGCCCAGCGTAATCTGCGCGTCGTCATGTCCCTCAACCGTGAAGTGAAGGCATCCGCCCTCCATCTTCATTCCGGTCACGGATGTACCCGGCACCGATTCGTACAGAACGGTATCATTGCGCTCAAGCCTCGTGATCTCGCGGAATGTTTTGATTTTGTAGAGATCGCCGCCGGCTTCGAAATCTGAACGTTTTGTCTTTTTGTCCAGCTCGTAATTTCCGAAGCTGATGCTTCCGTCCGACTCTGTGCGAATCAGTTCCTCGATGACTGCCATTTTTTCTTTCCTCCCAATTGAATTGCTGTAAAATTGCTTCTTATGATCTGCTGTTTATGTCTCGCGGAAGATCATTCCCGTTCCGGTCTTTTTTACCGTAACGTTCTTCCCCCGGTGAATTTTTCCGGCGAGGATTTCCTCCGCCAGCCGGTCCTCGATGTTCGTCTGAATCGCGCGCTTCAACGGGCGCGCTCCGTATTTTGTATCAAAGCTCCGATCGACCAGATATTCCTTCACCCCGTCGGTCACGTGCAGGCGGATCTGCAGCTGCTCCTCACACCTCCTGTTCAGGCCGGCCAGAAGGATGTTGACGATGGATTTCATATCCTCCTTCGTCAGCGGATGGAACACGATGATCTCATCGATCCGGTTCAGGAATTCCGGGCGGAACATCTGCCGGACCTCCTCGAGCACCTGCCCCTTCATGTGCTCGTAATCCTGCTGTTCCCGATCTCCTTCCGCGAACCCGAGCCGTCTCGGCTGAATAATGCGGTTCGCTCCGGCGTTCGACGTCATGATGATGATCGTCTCCTTGAAGCTTACCTGTCTTCCCTGGGCGTCCGTGATATGACCGTCGTCGAGCACCTGCAGCAGGATATTGAACACATCCGGGTGCGCTTTCTCGATCTCGTCAAACAGAAGGACGCTGTAGGGATGACGGCGCACCTTCTCGGAGAGCTGTCCGCCCTCCTCGTATCCGACGTATCCGGGCGGCGATCCGATCAGCTTCGAAACCGAATGCTTCTCCATGTATTCCGACATATCGACGCGGATCATCGCATCCTCGCTGCCGAACACGGCTTCCGCCAGCGCCTTGGAGAGTTCGGTCTTTCCGACGCCGGTGGGACCCAGAAACAGAAACGAACCGATCGGACGGTTCGGATCCTTCAGGCCCACGCGGCCGCGCCGGACCGCCTTCGCCACCGCCATGACAGCTTCCTGCTGGCCGATGACGCGCTGGTGCAGGACCTTTTCGAGATGCGCGAGACGTCTGGACTCGCTTCCTGCGATCTTCTCAAGCGGAATCTTCGTCCACTCGGAGACCGTCTTCGCGACATCATTCCCCGTGACCTCGCGGCCCCGGTTCCCCGCGCGCTTCTTTGAGAGCTGCAGGCTGATCTGCTCAATCCGCCGGTGCTCCTCTCTGGCGCGATCCACGTCTTTTTCCCGAAGAGCCTGCTCCTCTTCCTCTTCCGCTTCACGAAGTTCCGCGGTCAGCTTCGTTCCCCGGCCGTCCGGCACCGTCTCTGTGAGCCGCACCCGCGCCGCCGTCTCGTCGATCAGATCGATCGCCTTGTCCGGCAGATACCGGTCATTGATGTACCGCACACTCATCTGCACGGCGGTTTCCAGCGCCTCATCCGAAATTTTCAGATGATGGTGTATCTCATAGCACGGGCGGAGCCCTTTCAGAATCTCAACCGCCTGCTCCTTCGAAGGCTCCTCGACAACCACCTGCTGAAATCTCCGCTCAAGCGCCGCGTCCTTCTCAATCCGCCTGCGGTATTCTTCCAGTGTCGTCGCGCCGATCAGCTGAATTTCTCCTCTCGAGAGCGACGGCTTCATGATATTGGACGCGTCCAGCGCGCCCTCGGCGCCTCCCGCGCCGATCAGCGTATGAATCTCGTCGACGAACAGGAGTACGTTGCGTGATGCAGAGACCTCCGCGATCACCTTCTTGATCCGCTGTTCAAATTCGCCGCGGTACTTTGAACCGGCGACCATTCCCGGAAGATCCAGCACGACCAGCCGCCTGCCGGCCACGGAATCCGGAACGGTCCCGTCGGCGATCCGCTGAGCCAGTCCCTCGACGACCGCCGTCTTTCCGACGCCCGGCTCGCCGACGAGACACGGATTGTTTTTCGTTCTCCTGCTGAGAATCTCGATCACCCGCGCGATTTCCGCTTCTCTCCCGACGACCGGATCGAGTCTTCCCTCGCGGGCCATCTCCGTCAGATCACGGCTGTACTGGTCCAGTGTCGGCGTGCCTCCCGCGTCATTCTCGTCCTCGGACGCCTCGCTGACCGCCGCCTGAAGCGCGCTCTCCGACTCGCCTCCGGCGCGCAGCGTGCTGATGTAGAGCGTCTGCAGATCCACGCCCATCGTGTAGAGAAGGCGCGTCGCGACGCAGTCTGGTTCTCTGAGAATCGCCAGCAGAATGTGCTCGGTTCCCGTCTTCTCGCTGGACATCCGCGCCGCCTCAATCCCCGCGTTCGTGAGAATTTCCTCCGCCTTCGGCGTGTACTCCGGTTTGAGCTCCGTCTGCGTCCCCCCTTCCGGGGTAATCAGAACGTCGATGAGCTCCATAAAATGGCCGTATTCAATGCCCGCCTCCGCAAGAACCATAGCAGCTGTGCCGTGGCCTTCGCGAAGAAGCCCCGCCAGCAGATGCTCCGTCCCGATATATCCGTGATGCAGGCTGTCCGCGATCTTTCCCGCCAGACGGACCGCCTTTCCCGCCTGAGCCGTGTAATTCTTCTTTGCCAATGGTGTGTCACCTCCGTACCGGTCCGTCGTCAGTTACGGATTCTTCCTGTAGATTACCCGCAGACCTTTGAGCATCAGATTCTCGTCGATGACGATGTCGTGCCGGCAGAACGGAATCAGCTTTTTCGCTGGAATTCCGGTCGCCACAATTGTGCATTTTTTTCCGAGCTCCCGCTCCGCGCGGTCGATCATGCCGTCAAGCATAGACGCATGGCCGTATAATATACCGCTCTTCATCGCGTCGATCGTGTTGCTTCCGATGACCTTTTTCGGCGGTTCCAGGCTGATCTGCTGCAGGAGCGAAGTGTTCGTAACAAGAGAATTGAGTCCCGTCCTCAGTCCCGGCATGACCATGCCGCCGATGTACTGTTTTTTCTCGTTGACTACGCAGAGCGTTGTGGCGGTCCCGATGTCAATGATGATCAGCGGGGCCTTGTGCTCCGACAGCGCGGCGACCGAATCCACAAGCAGATCGCTTCCGAGCGTAGCCGGATCGTCGATCCGGATATTGAGTCCCGTCTTCAGCCCGGGGCCGACGACCTTCGCCGCTTTTCCCGTCAGCTTCAGCGCGGCTGCCTTTACAATACTCGTAATCTGCGGCACAACGGAGGAG
The DNA here is from genome assembly GCA_900318755.1 of uncultured Eubacteriales bacterium. Taxonomy (GTDB): domain Bacteria; phylum Bacillota; class Clostridia; order Lachnospirales; family Lachnospiraceae; genus CADBRN01. The sequence goes on along the minus strand of ONLT01000077.1, from coordinate 19,711 downwards.
ATAATGCTCCCCTCCACCGAATCGGTCCGGATCCCGAAGATCTCCAGCGCCGTCTTGAAATCGATGGCGTACTCGATCGCCGTCCGGTTCAGATCGGTCGCGATCTCCTCGCGGAAAATGACGCCGTCGTCGTCGATTCCGCCGAACATCACATTGCTGTTCCCGATGTCGATTCCGAAAATCATGCGCCGCTCCTTTCTTCTAAAGATCCTCCTGATATGAACAGAGGACCCGGGGATCTGGTGAAGGCCGCCCGGCCCGTATTCGGATCCCGAATCCCCATCTGAAGTCAATATTCTTACAGTCCCGGATTATTTATTTCTTCCGCAGCAGTTTTTGTACTTCTTGCCGCTCCCGCACGGGCACGGATCATTTCTTCCGATCTTTTTGCCCTTCACCACCGTGTGAGACTTCTTCTGCTCAAGATACAGCTTTTTCTGCTCCTCCTTCGAGTAGATCGCATCCCACTGCGGCAGATTGTAGAGCCAGTCCGCCTTCGCGTCCACCATATTTTTATACAGCCTGCCTGTATCGAATGCGAGGCTGCAGACCGTGTCTTCCGTCAGATTGTCCGCGATCGGATTCGGGGTGATCAGACTCTCGTCGATTCCGTCCAGAAATCCGACCATCGTCATAACATCGGTTTTGTATCGATCCGCCAGCTCCTTTACGGTCCCCTTAACTTCCGTCTTCGGATCCGCCAGCAGCTGTTCATAAATTCCCTTCTCGACCGCAAAGTACGCGTCCCAGAATTTCTGCAGTGTCTCAGGCGCTTCCTCCTGATTGTAGGCGGTCGTCCGCCACTCTTCCAGTAAACCCATTCTTATCCCGTCCTATCTGAGTTAAATTTCTGTTGTCTGTAGTATAATCGAAGCAATTTGAAAAAGCAAGAAAGCACTCTCACGTCTCTTTCTGCGGCTTGTCATCATTCTCCTGCGCGTTCTCCTCGTCCTTCTTATGAAGAACGCGGACAATCGTCCCCTCAATCCGGTGGTCCCGCAGTTCGAATACGCGGATATGAAGATCCGGCGTCTCCAGCTCGAACCTCGTCCCGTCCTCCGGTATCTCGCCGAGCTGGCCGAAAATGTAGCCTCCGAATGTATCGTACTCGTCCAGCGGAAGGTCAACCTTCAGCTTTTCCGCTACCTCGTCGAGCTGGGCGCTTCCCTGAATCCGCCAGGTTGAATCGGAAATCTGAACGATGTCTCTGGGCTTCAGCTCCTCGTCGGGTTCGACGATATCGCCGACTACCTCCTCGATGACATCGCGGACCGTGACAATCCCGTCCATACCGCCGTACTCATCCAGCACGATCGCAAAATAATTGCCGGTTCTGCGCATATTGGAGAAGAGCGCGTCCGCCTTGATGGAGCCCGGCACAAAATACGCCGGCTTCACCGCCTCCGCGATGATCTCGTCGCGGTTGTCCCTGTTTTCGCTGTCGACCCGGAAGAAATCCTTCGCGTTCAGCACGCCGACGACGTCATCGGCCGTCTCGCGGCAGAAGGGAAACAGCGTGTGGCGGCTCTCGTGAATCGCTTTTCTCCAGTCGTCGACGCTGTCCTCCTCATAGAGAATCGTGCAGTCCATTCTCCGGGTGCAGATCTCGTCCGCTGTAATGTCGTCGAACTCGAAAACGTTCTGGATCATCTCCTTCTCGTCCTCGTCGATCGTCCCCTTCTCGTTGCCCGCATCGACCATCATGCGGATCTCTTCCTCGGTCACCTCTTCCTCCTCTGCGTTCGGATCAATTCCGAGCATCCGGAGCACTCCGTTCGTCGAGACCGACAGCAACCACACAAGAGGCCAGAAAATGATGGATACGACCCGAAGCATTCTTGCCACACCGAGCGCGACGCCCTCCGGATTTTTCATCGCCAGACGCTTCGGCACAAGTTCGCCGAACACCAGCGAGAAATACGAAAGAATCACGGTGATCAGGATGATCGCGACGGATGTGTGGATGTAGACGCCGCCCTTTGCGAGCAGGCGGACGAACCGGTCGGCAAAGCTGTCCGACGCGAACGCACTGCCCATGAATCCCGCCAGGGTGATCGCGACCTGTATCGTCGAGAGAAGTCTGGCCGGCGTCCGTTTCAGTTTCAGGAGCGCCGCCGCTCTCTTGTCTCCGTCATCATCGGCTAATTTTTCCAGTTTTGTTTCGCTGATCGAGACGACCGCAAATTCCGCGCAGGAAAAGATCCCGTTCACCGCGATCAGTGCTATCTGCAGAAGCACCGGAATTATCCAGGGGCCACTGTCCACTGCTCATTCCTCCCTATTACTTTTTTTGTCAAATATTCTGATTGTCAGTTTCTCGTACCGGCAAAGGCATCATTTAAAGTAGCGGACTCCCGACTCGAACAGCTTCATGTCCTGATTGCCGCTGATGTTGACCGCGACGCCGTCTCCACGGCGCTCCGCGTGGCACATCTTTCCGTAGACGCGGCCGTCCGGGCTCGTGATGCCCTCGATATTGAAATAGGAGCCGTTGATGTTCCAGTACTCATCGCCGGTGAAGTTTCCGTCGAGATCGCAGTATCTCGTCGCGATCTGTCCGTTCTTCTGAAGTTTTTCGATCCAGGCGCGGTCCGCCACGAACCGGCCCTCGCCGTGGGATGCCGGCATCGTGTAGACGCCGCCGTTCTCCGCGCACGCCAGCCACGGGGACTTGTTGGAGACGACTTTAATATAAGCCATCTTTGAGATGTGGCGTCCGATTGTGTTGAACGTCAGCGTCGGCGAATCCTCTTTCTGCCCGACGATCGCGCCGTACGGCACGAGTCCCAGCTTGATCAGCGCCTGGAAGCCGTTGCAGATTCCGAGCACGAGTCCGTCGCGTTTTCCGAGCAGATCCTCCACCGCTTCCCTGATCTTCGCGTTCCGGAACGCGGTCGCGAAGAATTTCGCGGAGCCGTCCGGCTCATCGCCGGCGGAGAAACCGCCCGGGAACATGATGATCTGTGATTTTTCGATGGCGCTTTTAAATTCATCGACCGAATCCATAATATCCGCCGCGGACAGGTTCCGGAACACCTTTGTGATCACAGACGCGCCGGCCTTCTCAAACGCCCTCGCGCTGTCGTACTCACAGTTCGTCCCCGGGAACACCGGGATAAAGACCGTCGGTTTTCCGATCATGTGCGAGCAGATATGAATCTGCTTCTCTTCGTAGAGCCCTGTGTCTCTGATGTCTTTTTCCTTCGTCTCTTCTCCGGATTCCTGCTTAAAGACGCCCGAAAGCGGCTGACTCCAGACCTCCAGCGCTTCCTTCCCGGACAACGCGACGTCGCCGTAACGGAACATCCCGTCGTCCGTGACCTCGCCGATCAGGGTGTAGGTGCACGCCAGATTTCCGACTTCGCCGTCCTTCACCTCCAGAACAAGATCGCCGAACAGGGGGCTGAAAAGATCTCTCCGGTCGACATTGTGCTCAATCTTAAATCCGAGGCCGTTGCCGAACGCCATCTTCGAGAGCGCCGGTGCGACGCCGAACCGGTTCAGCGCATAGGCCGACACAACGCGTCCCGCCTCCATGTCGCTGTGTACCCGGTCGTAGAGATCCATGACCTCTTCATAGACCGGAAGATCGTATTCGTCGCGCGGAATGCGGATCCATACGAGCCGGTTGCCCGCCTTCTTCAGCTCCGGTGTGATCACATCGGATACCTTCGCCACATCAACCGCAAACGATACGAGTGTCGGCGGAACATCGATCTCGTTGAAGCTTCCGGACATACTGTCCTTTCCGCCGATCGAAGCGAGACCGTAGCGCATCTGCGCCTCGTACGCGCCCAGAAGCGCCGCGAACGGCTGGCTCCACCGCTCCGGATCCTCACTCATTCTGCGGAAGTACTCCTGGAATGTAAAATGAATTTTGCGGAAATCTCCGCCGGCCGCCACAATTCTCGCGATCGACTCCGTCACCGCATAGACCGCGCCGTGGTACGGGCTCCAGCTTGATACATACGGATCAAATCCGTAACTCATCATCGTGACCGTGTTTGTCTCGCCGTTCCGCACCGGAACCTTCGCGACCATCGCCTGCGTCTCGGTCATCTGATATTTGCCGCCGTATGGCATCAGCGTGCTCGCCGCGCCGATCGAGGAATCAAACATCTCGACCAGTCCCTTCTGCGAGCAGTTGTTCAGATCCGACAGGGCGTTCTTCCACTCCTGCTTAATGTCCCAGAAATCCCAGTGCCGTGCGAGCGCACAGCCCTCGCGGTTCGGAATGTCGACGTACACCTTCGTCTCCTGGTGGGCGCCGTTCGTGTTCATAAACGCACGGGAAAGGCTGACGATCTGCTTTCCGCGCCAGGTCAGAACGAGCCTCGGCTCCTTCGTGACGACCGCCACGCGGACCGCTTCCAGATTTTCCTCCGCCGCGTACGCAAGGAACTTCTTCTCATCCTCCGGCGCGACGACCACCGCCATTCTCTCCTGCGATTCGGAGATCGCAAGTTCGGTGCCGTCCAGTCCGGCATATTTCTTCGGAACCTTGTCGAGATCGATCAGCAGCCCGTCCGCCAGCTCGCCGATTGCGACCGATACGCCGCCGGCGCCGAAGTCGTTGCACTTCTTGATCATGTGGCTGACTTCTTCCCTGCGGAACATTCTCTGAAGCTTGCGCTCCGTCGGCGCGTTACCCTTCTGCACCTCGGCTCCGCATGTGGAGAGCGATTCGGTCGTGTGCTTCTTGGAGGATCCGGTCGCGCCGCCGATGCCGTCACGTCCCGTTCTTCCGCCGAGCAGTATGATCACGTCTCCCGGATCCGATGTTTTCCGGACAACGGCGCGTCTCGGCGCGGCGCCCATCACCGCTCCGATCTCCATGCGTTTCGCGACGTAGTTCGGGTGATAGATTTCTTTTACATAACCGGTCGCCAGTCCGATCTGGTTTCCGTACGAGCTGTAGCCCCGTGCTGCGCCGCGCGTCAGATTTTTCTGCGGGAGCTTGCCCGGAAGCGTCTGACTCGCCGGAGCCGTCACATCCGCCGCGCCTGTCACGCGCATCGCCTGATAGACGTACGTTCTTCCGGACAGCGGGTCGCGGATCGCACCTCCCAGACACGTCGCCGCGCCGCCGAAGGGCTCGATTTCCGTAGGATGGTTGTGCGTCTCATTCTTGAAATTGATCAGCCACTCCTCATATTTGCCGTCCACATCGACCGGGACGACGATGCTGCACGCGTTGATCTCGTCCGACTCCTCCTGATCGGTGAGTTTTCCCTCCGCTTTGAGTTTCTTCGCCGCGATCAGCGCCAGATCCATCAGGCAGAGATATTTATCGTCTCTCCCTTTATAGAGAACCGCGCGGTCGTCGAGATACCGGTTGTAAGAGTCAACAATCGGCTTTTTGTAATCGCCCTCACCGAACGTCACATCCGTCAGCTCCGTCTGGAACGTTGTGTGACGGCAGTGATCAGACCAGTAGGTGTCGAGCACGCGGATCTCCGTCACGGACGGATCCCGCTTTTCTTCCTTATTGAAATAATCCTGGATGAACCGGAAGTCGCGGAACGTCATCGCCAGATTCAGGGAATCATAGAGCTCCCTGAGCGCATCCTCATCCATATCCTTGAACCCGTCGAAAACCGCCACATCATCCGGCTCGCGGAATGTCATCACGAGGGTATCCGGCTTCTCAAGACCGGTCTCTCTGGAATCGACCGGGTTAATGCAGTGTTCCTTCACGCGGGCGAGTTCTTCCTCCGAGAGGCCGCCTTTGATCACATAGGTCGTCGCGGTGCGGATGACCGGTTCCTCGTCCCCTTTCAGGAAGCGGATGCACTGCACCGCGGAGTCCGCTCTCTGATCGAACTGACCCGGCAGATACTCGACGGAGAAGACCTGTTCGTCTCCGCTCATCGGAAATGTCTCATGATACAGTATATCAACCGGCGGCTCCGCGAAGACGACTTTGCACGCCTCGTCGAACACCCTGCTGCTGACGTTCTCTACGTCGTAACGGATGAGGATGCGTACGTCCGTCACCTGTCCGAACCCGAGATAGTGGCGCACCTCATGTCTGAGATCCTTCGCCGCCACGGCAAACTCCGGTTTTTTTTCTACATAAACGCGTCTGACGTTTCCCATTTTATCTCCTTCCGTATGGGCTGAAGGGCTTTTTTACCTTTCTAAGAATAGCATAGTTCGCAATAATAGTAAAACGAAAAAAGTATTTACCGGGCGCCCGCGATGGGCTATGATGGACCTGCAGGGAGGTTGGAACATGAATGCTTTTATCGTAATTCTGCTGGTTCTTGCAGGTCTTCTCCTTCTCTTCATCTGGGCGGTCCATCCGGATCGCCGCGGCCGTGAAAAGAGTCTGATTTTTTCCGGAAACAATTTTGCACACCGGGGTCTCTGGGATCTTCCCCGCGGGATCGCCGAAAATTCACTCCCGGCGTTTCGCGCCGCCGTGGAAAACGGCTACGGGATCGAGCTGGACGTCCACCTCACGAAGGACGGCCGCCTTGTTGTCTTTCACGACGATACGCTCGACCGTATCTGCGGCATTCCCGGAACCGTCGAGTCAAAATCCTACGATGAATTAAAGGCGCTGCCGCTCTCGGGGACGGCGCTGCACATGCCGCTTCTCTCCGATGTTCTGAACATCGTCAGCGGCGAAGTTCCTCTTCTGATCGAGCTGAAGCTCCCCGGAACAGACTGCAGCCTGTGCGAGCGCGTCATGGACCTTCTTTCGTCCTATTGCGGCAGATACCTGATTGAGTCGTTCAATCCCTTCGCGCTGCTCTGGTTCCGGATTCATCACCCGGAGATTCCGCGCGGACAGCTTTCCTCACGGTACAGCCCGTCGCTCGGCCTGAATCCGCTCGTGAAAATCGCGTCGACGACGCTCGTCGAAAACGTCCTGAGCCGGCCGCATTTTATCGCCTACAACCACAAGGCGGACAATGTCCTCGGGCTGAGAATCTGCCGGCGCATCTTTCATGCGCCCTGCTTCGCCTGGACCGTCCGCAGCGAGACGGACGCGAGACAGTGTTCCTCCAGGTACGACGCGATCATCTTCGAACATTTCCTTCCGGCTCTGCCGGACCGGAGCGAACCGTCCGCCGCATAAAGTTTACAGGATATTTATCATATGTGTACGGGATGACTATTGAAATCCGCCCCCTTATGATGTAGGATTGAGCTGTTTATTGGTAGCGTTCTGCGCTTTCATGTGAAAAGCGCATCGTATCCGGAGGAAAAATGAATGACATTAAAAGAGGGGTTCATTAAACTGAAAAACCGCTGCGTCTACCGGTGGTGGGTACTCCCGGTCTACTCGCTTTTTTACTTTATTATTTTCAGTTATCTGGAAAAGAAAGTGAGTGGAAACAGCGCCTATCACGTCATCTCGACGCCTCTGGATCATATGATCCCGTTCTGCGAATATTTTATTATTCCATATTACCTCTGGTTTGCGTTTATTATGGGGACCTGCGCATTCTTCGTTCTCGTAAACCGGAGCCGCAGAGAGTACTACCGCTTTGAGATCGCCATGATCACCGGGATGAGCATCTTTCTTCTGATCTCGTGGCTCTATCCGAACGGGCTGATGCTCCGGCCGGAGACTTTCCCGCGGGATAACGTGTTCACGGACATGGTGCGGCATCTCTACAGCACCGACACGCCGACGAATGTCTTTCCGAGCATGCATGTGTACAATTCCCTCTGCGCGTATCAGGCGCTGGCAGACTGCAGGATGCTGAAGAAGCACAGATGGGTTGTGAACAGCGCCGGCGTCCTGACCGTGCTGATTATATTCTCGACCGTGTTCCTGAAGCAGCACTCTGTGCTCGACGTTCTCTGCGCGATGATTCTGAATTTCTTCGTGTACCAGATCGTTTACCGTCCGGTATGGGACGGCAGCCGCGAGGAATCGGTCTCCGTCAACTGAATAACCGGACCTTTGAGAAGTACCCGCGCGTCTTTTTATCGGCGCACGGGTACTTTTTTACAGATTTCCATGTTAAATCTTCACGAGCTTCGCGAACGAGGCGAACATTTTTCTGACGCCCGCTTTATCAAAGTTGACAGTGACTTCGAAGTCCCGCCCTCCCTCGTTGATGTTCTGCACGGTTCCTTCTCCGAATTTGACATGCCGGACGCGGTCTCCGACTCCGTAGTCCAGATGGTCCGCTTTGACGACTTTGAAGTCCCGCGGACGGAAGACCGGAGACTTTGTGCTGCAGACTGCGCTCCCGTACTGATTCCCGCTGTGGTTCTCCCGGGCGCCGCTTCCGCTCCCGTACGCGCCGGACCTGCTCTGATTTCCTTCCCCGGACAGGCTGTCGCGGCGGAAGCCGTAACCCGTATCCGGATCCATCTCCAGCAGTTCCTCCGGAATTTCGCGGATAAACCGGGAGGTCCTCATGTTGTACAGCTCGCCCCGCACGACCCGCGTCTTTGACGCGGTCAGCGTGAGTTCTTTTTTTGCCCGCGTGATGCCCACGTAACAGAGTCTCCGCTCTTCTTCCAGCTCCGTCGGGTCCCCGGAACTGATCGAAAGATATCCGGGAAATGTCCCGTCCTCCATGCCGGCCATGTAAACGGAATCAAACTCAAGTCCTTTTGCCGCGTGGAGCGTCATCAGAAGAACGCAGTCGGCGGAATCGTCCACCGTGTCGATGTCGGCCACAAGCGAAACCTGCTGCAGAAATTCTGACAGAGTCGCACCCTCCCCGCTCTTCTCAAAATCCGCGGTCTTTGATATGAGCTCATCGATGTTCTCGATGCGGGCGTCCGCCTCCGGCGTCTTCTCCGCTTCCAGCTCCGTCCGGTAGCCCGTCTCCCGGATGATCGTCTCAAGCAGCCCCCGCACGCCCAGATATCCGGCCATCGCGCGGTACCGCTCGATCTGGCTCGTAAATCCGGCCACCTTCGATGCGGATCGCCCGAGGCCCGGGATCTCCTCCGCCCGGAGCGCCGCCTCATAGAAACTGACGGACTGCTGCGCCGCGTACGACGCGATCCGTCCCACCGTCGTCTGACCGATGCCGCGCTTCGGCACATTGATGATCCGCTGGCAGGCGAGATCGTCCATACCGTTGTCGATGGTCTTCAGGTAAGAGAGCAGATCCTTGATCTCTTTTCTGGCGTAGAAGTTCACGCCGCCGACGAGCTTGTACGGGATGTTCTCCCGGACAAATTTTTCCTCAAACATACGGGACTGGGCGTTCGTGCGGTACAAAACCGCGAAGCTGCTGTAGGGACGGTGTTCCCTGGCCGCGAGGTCCGCAATGTCCTGCGCGACAAAGCCGGCTTCATCATACGCGGTGTCGAACCGGCGGAACCGGATTTTCGCGCCCGCGCCGTGATCGGACCAGAGGTGTTTTTCCTTTCGCGCCGAATTGTTCGAGATCACGTCGTTCGCCGCGTTCAGGATGTTCTGCGTCGAACGGTAATTCTGTTCCAGCCGGATCACCTTCGCGCCCTCAAAAGTCTGCTCAAAATCCAGGATGTTCCGGATATTCGCCCCGCGGAATTTATAAATGGACTGATCATCGTCCCCGACGACACAGATATTCCGGTAACGGTCCGCAAGCAGCTTCACAAACATGAACTGGGCGGTGTTTGTGTCCTGATATTCGTCGATCATGATGTAGCGGAATTTTTCCTGATAATACGCCAGGACCTCCGGATCGCTCCGGAACAGCTCCACGGTTTTTACAAGAAGATCGTCAAAATCAAGCGCGTTGTTGCTCTTCAGGATCTGCTGGTACATTTTATAGGCGTTTGCGATGTTGCTGTCGTCTGAAGTAACCGCCTCCCGCGCGAACAGTTCCGGATCGATCAGCTCATTTTTCGCGGAGGAGATCCGCGCCAGAATTCCGCGCTCCTTATAAACCTTCGGATTCAGGTTGAGACGGCTGATCACCGTCTTCATGACCTGCCGGCTGTCATCCGTGTCGTAGATCGTAAAATTTGTCTCATACCCGATCCGGTCGATGTACCGGCGCAGAATCCGCGCGCAGCTTGAGTGAAACGTGGCGATCCAGACGCCGGAATCGCTGCCGATCATCTGATCGACGCGCTCGCGCATCTCCCCCGCCGCCTTGTTGGTGAATGTGATCGCCATGATGTTCCAGGGCGCGACGCCGCACGCGTCGATCAGATACGCGACGCGGTTCGTGAGAACGCGCGTTTTCCCGGATCCCGCCCCCGCCAGAATCAGGAGCGGACCCTCCGTGCACTCAACCGCCTCCTTCTGCGGATCATTCAGATGTTCCAGATATTGATTCATAACCCTCTACCTTCTGTCTTACAGGAACGAGATGCCGAGCGTCTCGATCAGAATTCCCCAGAATACGCCGCAGACAAAAAGCGCCGCGGTGATCTGAAGGTTCTCTTTCATGTGCCGGTTTGTGCGGAACAGGACCAGAAGACCGACGCCCGCGTTGACGAGCAGCCCCGCCATCATCTGGCCGGACCCGCAGATTCCGCGGAGAAACAGCTCCGTAAGCAGCACAGACGACCCGCAGTTGGGAATCAGACCGATGAGCGCCGCGATCAGAACGCCGACCATATTCCTGCTGTTCAGAACAGAGGTCAGCGCAGCCTCTCCTCCCGCCGCCAGCACCACGTCCAGCGCCAGGGAAATCAGCAGGATGAATCCCGCGATATGAAGCGTATGTTTCAGCGCCGGCAGAAAAATACCGCTGCCTTCCCCCTCATCGCATCCGCAGTGCTCATGCTCGCAGAGCTCGTGGATCGCGTGGCGCGGACTCGTCCGGTTCTTCCGTAACACCCGGTTCAGAAAATCGATCGCGAACCCGCTGACAATTCCGATCGCCATCTTCACAAGCACGATCCGCACGATTGCCCCTGCGTCTGTGCGCTCCGAGATCAGGATCGGAAGCATCTCATCCGAAGTCGACAAAAACGCCGCGAGCATCGTCCCGACGGTGATCACCCCGCCGGAGAAGAGGCTCGCCGCCGCCGCGGAAAATCCGCACTGGGGAATCACACCGACCGCGCCGCCGAACAGCGGTCCGATCCGCCCCACTTTTTTCAGCGCGTTCCCGGTTTTCTCCTCCGTCCGGTCCTCGAGATACTCCATCAGGAGATAGGTGAGAAACAGGAACGGAAGCAGCTTCACCGTATCGATGGCCGCATCTGCCAGCGCGTCAATGATTATCGTCAAAATACATCTCTCCTTCTTTCCATTGCTTTCCGAAATAAAAACAGGGGATGCCGCGCGAAGCACCTGCGGCCTTCACGTGAACACCCCCGATCTGCCTGTTCCATCCCCAATCAGCGCTCAAAATCCGGCGCGCCGTACAGATGGTACGGCGTAACCTGATAGACGTAGTAGTTCAGCCAGTTGTTGTAAAGGTTGAACGACAGAGCGCGCCACAGCAGGAGCGGCTTTTTCGTCGGATCGTCGTCCGGGTAATAGCGGACCGGAAGATCCGTATCCAGGCCCCGTTCCCGATCCCTGCGGTACTCCTTGTCCAGCGTCAGCCGGTCATACTCCGGATGACCCTGTACGAATACGCGGCGCCCCTCGTCCGCCATGCCGAGGAAAAATCCGGCTTCCTCCGAATCCGCGAGTACGCAGATTTCGTCGTGGTTCCGAAGATCCTCAGGGTCCACGCCGGTGTAACGCGAATGCGGAGCGAGAAATTCGTCGTCGAATCCGCGGACGAGCGGGATCTTGCGTTTGCTGACCTTGTGCCAGTAAAGTCCGAACAGTTTCTTCGGAAGCAGCCGTTTTTTGACGCCGTAGAAATAGTACAGCGCGGCCTGACAGCCCCAGCACTGATACATCGTCGATGTGACGTGCGTATCGGTCCAGTCCATGATCTCCGTGAGCTCCTGCCAGTAGTCAACCTCCTCGAACTCCATCAGTTCGACCGGTGCTCCTGTGATGATCATGCCGTCATAATATTCCTTTTTCACGTCATCGAATGTCACATAAAACTTGTTCAGATGGCTCTTCGATGTGTGACTCGGAGTGTGCGACGAGACAACCATAAACGTCACGTCGACCTGAATCGGAGAGTTCGACAGGCACCGCAGAATCTGCAGCTCCGTGTCCTCCTTGAGCGGCATCAGATTCAGAATCAGAACCTGCAGCGGACGGATGTCCTGATGCATCGCGCGGTCCTCGTTCATCACAAAAATATTTTCTGATTCCAGAATCTCCTTCGCTGGAAGATCGCTCTGTACTTTCAGAGGCATTTCTCTCACTCCCCTCAGATGTTTTCAAATTCACAGTTTCTCCGCCGCGTCCGGCTGCGCAAAGCTGCGGGGCCGGACGAAACTTCGCATATTATATCACACATCCCCCTCAAAATGAAACCGTGTAATAAAATCTTCCTCCGACAGGATCGGAATCCCCAGCTCCGCCGCCTTCCGGTTCTTCGCGGAGGCGGAATGCACGTCATTGTTAATCAGGTAATCGGTCTTTGCGCTGACGGATCCCGTGACCTTTCCGCCCTCCCGTTCGATAAGCTCTTTGAGCGCCTTGCGGTTTGCGAAGCGTCCGAGGCTTCCCGTGACGACAAATGTCATTCCGGCCAGCTTCGCACCGCCCGCGACGGCGAATTCCTTTTCAAACGTGAGGTACGGCAGCAGCTCGTCAACCGAGGCCGCGTTCTTTTCGTCCCGCCACCATCTTACAAAATCGGAAGCAGTCACGTCTCCGATGCCTTCGATCGCCGTCAGTGACGGTTCCGACGCGTTCCGGATCCGGTCCAGATCCTCGTCGTACGCGCGGCTGATCAGTTTCGCGGTCGCGGCTCCGATCCCGGGAATGCCCAGACCGAACAGCAGCCGGGAGACCGTCGTTTTTTTCGACCGCTCCACGCCCTCCATCAGGTTGCTGAAGGATTTCTGCCCGAATCCGTCCATCTTCGTGATCGTTTCCTCAAACCGCCCCAGCCGGTACAGATCCGCGCGGCTTCGAATCATGCCGTGCGCCATGAATTTCTCCAGTGTCTGCTCCGAAATTCCCTCCATATTCATGGCATCTCGGCTCACAAACAACGTATATGATTTCATGTGCTTCGCCGGGCAGTCCGGATTCAGGCAGTAGAGCGTCTCCACATCCCCCGCAGACTTCACGCCGGTCGGACCGCCGCACGCCGGACATACCTCCGGAATCTTCACGGTCCCGCTCTTCGTCAGGTTCTGATTGATCTGCGGGATGATCATATTCGCCTTGTAAACCTCGAGTTCGTCCCCGATTCCGAGCTTCAGATCACGGAGAATGCTGACGTTATGGACGCTCGCGCGGGACACCGTCGTACCCTCCAGCTCCACCGGCTCGAACACAGCCACCGGATTTAAAAGTCCCGTGCGCGACGGGCTCCACTCGATCCCCAGAAGATGTGTTTTTGCCATCTCGTCCGCCCACTTGAACGCATAAGCGTTCCTCGGAAATTTCGCCGTCGATCCCAGCGAATCGCCGTACGCGATGTCGTCGTACAGCGCCACGAGTCCGTCGGACGGAAAGTCATTCTTCTTGACCTGCGTTCGGAAATAATCCATCGCGTCATCAAGCGTATCCGCCCGGACGACCCGGTAGCCGACCGTCTCGAAGCCCTGACTTCTCAGCCACTGAAACTGCTTTTCATGCGAATTTTCAAAATCGACGCCGTCCGCGCGAACAAGAGAAAAGGCGTAAAAATGCACGTTTCTGCGGGCGGTGATCTCATTATTGAGCTGACGCACCGAACCGCTGCAAAGATTGCGCGGGTTCTTGTACTTCGCCTCCGTCTCCGGAATCGTGCTGTTGATCCGCTCGAAATCCGAGTAGGTAATAAACGCCTCGCCGCGCAGCACCAGTTCTCCCCGGTAAGCGATCTTCAGCGGAATGTTCACGAAGGTCCTGGCGTTGTTCGTCACAACTTCGCCCGTCCTTCCGTTTCCCCGCGTGACCGCTTTCGCGAGCGCGCCGTCCCTGTAGGTAAGAACCACCGTAAGGCCGTCCATTTTCCACGACAGGAGGGTCCGGTTCTGTCCGATGAAGTTCCGCAGCTGCTCTACGTCCTTCGTCTTGTCCAGGGAAAGCATCGGCCGCTCGTGATCCTCCTTCGGAAGTGAATCGACCGCCTCGTAGCCGACCCGCAAAGTCGGCGAATTTGCCATGACGATCCCCGTTTTTTTCTCGAGTTCTGACAACTCATCGTAGAGCGTATCGTACTCGTGATCGCTCATAATCTCACGGTTCTCGGCGTAATAGGCGCGCGACGCGTCGTTCAGCACGCGGGCCAGCTCCTGCATCCTTGAAAGATCCTGCTTTGATTCCGGCGTTCCCTGTCCCGGATTGCTTTTCTGTTCCATATGTTCGTCACCCATCATGCGTGTTCGCGCGCAGCCATCTCCTTCAGACTGCGCACCTCTTCCTTCGAAAGCTCACGATACTGCCCCGGCTTCAGGTTTCCGAGTTCCAGATTCATGATCCGCACCCGGCGCAGCCGGCTGATCCGGTATCCGTAAATCGCGCAGATCCTCCGGATCTCGCGGTTGATTCCCTCCGTCAGGATCACCCGGAAACGGTGCGGATCAATCTGCCGGACCTTCATCGGCCTCGTCGTCCGCCCGAGTTCCGGCAGGAAGACGCCGCCCTCCATCTCTTTTAGATCCTCCGGCCGGACCGTCTCCGTAACCGTCACCTCATATTCCTTTTCGTGCACATCCCCCGCTGACATAACCGCGTCGATCAGACCGCCGTCATCCGTCATCAGCATCAGCCCTTCCGACCACTTGTCGAGCCTGCCCGCATAGGTCACGCGTTTCGGATAATTCAGGCAGTCGATAATATTGTCCGGCTCTTTCCGGCTCGCGGTGCAGACGATTCCGCGCGGCTTATTGAACGCCAGATAAATTTTCTCCTCCGCCGGCCGCACGGCTCTGCCATCCACACAGACGACGCTTTTCTCTCCGACCCGGCTCCCGGGCTCCGCAACCTCCCCGTCAATCGTCACGCGGCCGGCAGATACCGCCGCATCCGCTCCGCGCCTGGAAAACAGCCCGCACGCTGCGAGATACTTATTGATCCTCATTGAACCTTCCTTTTCCTTTTTTTGCTTCACTGATCCGATTCTAACACGTTTCCGCCGCGGCACACACCCCGCGCACCAAAAGATTTGCGAAAAATTTGCATTTTACTCTTAAATATTGTATGGTATGGAAAGATATCTTGTCATGACCGGCCGGTGCGGAACATTTCACCCGTGATTTTTCCGCACCGTCCTGTCTTTTTGCTGTTTTTTTCAAGCAGCGGAAAATCCGCGGAAGGAGACGCATCGTTTTATTATGAAAAAACTGATCCGCCAGCTGTTCCGGTTCGGCATCGTCGGAGTCATCGCATTCGCAATTGATTACGGTCTTCTGTATGTCTTCACGGAATTCGCAGGTATCTACTATCTGGTTTCTGCTCTGCTGTCCTACTCGATCTCGACGATTTTCAATTATATCGCCAGCGTGCGATGGGTGTTCAACGTCAGCGACGAGCACAGCGGAACAAGAAATTTTATCGTCTTCATTATTTTCAGCGTGATCGGCCTCGGCATCAACCAGCTGATCATGTGGCTGGGCGTAGACCGTCTGCACCTCTACTACATGCTGGTCAAGATCGGCGCGACCGCCATCGTTATGGTCTATAACTTTATCACACGGAAACTGTTCCTGGAAAAATAAACGGAACACGCTTTCATTCAATTCTGATAACATCTGAGGGGAAATGACATGACACAATCAGCAAACGCAAAATCCCGGGCGAGTTTTTCGGGGACGCTCGGGTACGTACTCGCAACCGCAGGTTCCGCAGTCGGTCTCGGAAACATCTGGCGCTTTCCGTACCTTGCAGCAAAATACGGCGGGGGAATTTTTCTGCTGATCTATCTCGTCTTCGTCCTGACGTTCGGCTACGCGCTTCTGATGTCGGAGACATCGCTGGGCCGCATGACGAGAAAAAGTCCGGTCGGGGCGTTCAAGCATTTCGGGAAAAGCCGCGCCGGCCAGTTCGGCGGATGGATCAACGCGATCGTACCGATGATCATCGTACCGTATTACTGCGTGATCGGCGGATGGGTTCTCCGCTACCTCGCAGCTTATTTTCAGGGCGCGGTTCACTCCCTCGCGGGGGATGATGCCTTCACGACGTTCATCTCCAACGGCGCCTCCGTCGAGCTGTTTTTCATCATCTTCGCGCTCTGCACGATCATCGTCATTCTCCTCGGCGTCCAGAGCGGCGTCGAGCGCGCGTCGAAGATCATGATGCCGATCCTCGTCGTTCTCGCATTTGTCGTGGCGATTTATTCGGTTACGCGCCCCGGTGCCATGGAGGGCGTGAAATACTTCCTGATCCCGAATTTGAAGCACTTTTCCTGGATGACGATCGTATCCGCGCTGGGGCAGATGTTTTACTCGCTGTCCTGTGCGATGGGAATTCTCTACACGTACGGTTCCTATATGAAGAAAGACGTCAGCATCGAAGCGTCGAATTCCCAGGTTGAATTCTTCGACACCCTGATCGCGGTTCTCGCCGGCCTCATGATCATTCCGGCCGTTTTCGCGTTCTCAGGCAGCAATGCGGCGGAAAATCTTCAGGCAGGACCGTCTCTGATGTTCATCACAATGCCGAAGGTGTTCGACAGCATGGGCTTCGGCACGGTCATCGGCATCACATTCTTCCTGCTCGTGTTCTTTGCGGCGCTGACCAGTTCCATCTCCCTCGCGGAGAGCTGCGTCTCAACATTTGAAGACGAGCTCCACATGAGCCGCCTCGGTTCCTCGGTTCTGGTCGGGGTCATCATTCTCGGTCTCGGAACGCTCTCGAGCCTCGGCTTCAACGCACTCTCGAACATCACGATTCTCGGCATGGACTTTCTTGACTTTTTTGACTTTCTGTCAAACTCCGTCATGATGCCGATCGCCGCAATCGCGACCTGCGTCCTGATTCTGAAAAAGGTCACGCTCGACGGACTCGCCGCGGAAGTTACCGCCTGCGGGAAACCGTTCAAGCGCCGCAAAGTTTACAATTTCATCATGAAATACCTCGCCATCGCGTTCATCGCAGTCATACTTGTGAGCTCCGTGCTCAACGCGTTCGGCGTCATCCATATTTAAACGAAAGAATCAGAGGATCTCCCCCTCGTACATGTAGCCCCACTCTTTCCGGATTCCGGTCATAAGATCCATGACGTCCGTGGTGTAGTCAAGGCAGATGTCCGAGGGGTCTCCGTTTATGGCCTTCTCCATGTCCTCCATCTCGTACGCAAGTGCCCGGTCATGTTTTCCGGCGCGCACGATCTCTTTTTCTCCGGTTTCCGTCCAGGTGATGACGGCTTCTTCCGCGCGCGGATATTCCATAATCTCAATGTAGGCCTTGTCGCAGGAGATCATCGCGCGCTTCGGCTGCTTAGAATGCATCGTCAGACAGATTGTGACGATCTGGCCTTCCCTGTTCATCATGACGATCCCTGATTTTTCATCCGAGCCGCTGGGCGCGTATGTGACCTTCGACACAACCTGATCCGGCTTCGATTTCAGATAACAGCGCGCTCCGGCAATCGCGTAGACACCGATATCAAGCATGGCGCCGCCCGCAAGCGCCTTGTTGAAAAAGCGGTTCTTCATATTATATTCCTTGTAGCTTCCGAAGTTCATCGTGATAACATTCACATCGCCGAACTCACCATCCGCGACGCGGCGGCGCAGTTCCTTGTGGATCGGCATATGATAGATCGTCATCGCTTCCGCCAGGATGACGTGATTCTTTTTTGCCAGATCCTCCGCCTCCCTGAGCTCCGCGCTGTTCAGCGTGATGGATTTCTCGCAGAGAACATGCCTGCCGTTCGAAAGCGCCTCGCGAAGGAAGCGGATGTGCGTGTTGTGCGGGGTCGTGATGTAAATCACGTCGACCTCCGGATCCGTGAACATCTCATTCAGATCATCATACACTCTTCCCACATGATACTTTTTCGCAAACGCAACCGCTTTTTCATGCGTACGGTTTCCGACCGCGTAGATTTTCTTTCCGGCCTCTGTGAGTGCTGCCGCCATCTCATTCGCCACAACCCCGCAGCCGAGAATTGCCCAGTTATATTCTTTCATATCGAATGCATCTCCTTTTTGAAAACGGGGCTGCCGGGGATATAAATTCCGCGGCAGCCCCAATATGGTATTGTGTGTAACCGTTTCCGGCGATCTTTTTACGCGGCCAGTCCGCTTTTCTCCGGCGGAAGTTTTTTCTTCCACAGCGAAAGGAGCAGGGCCCCTGCAACTGCGCCGATCAGAATCGCCGCGATGTATCCGGCAGGATTGTGAATGACCGCGATAACCCAGATGCCGCCGTGCGGTGCCGGGCTTGTGCATCCCCATGCCGCGGACAGCGCGCCCGCAAGTGCGGAACCGACGATGCAGGACGGAATTACGTGTCCCGGATCAGCCGCCGCGTACGGAATCGCTCCCTCGGTGATAAAGGAGAGACCCATGATGTAGTTCACGACACCCGCCTTTCTCTCCTCGGAAGTCCAGCGGTTCTTGAAAAACGTGGTGGACAGAGCGATCAGGATCGGCGGAACCATACCGCCCGCCATGACGGACGCCATGATGGACTGGCCCGCGTCTGTTCCGCCCTCCAGCATTCCGGTGCCGAACAGATATGCGGCCTTGTTGATGGGGCCGCCCATGTCGGTCGCCTCCATTCCTCCGACGACGCCTCCCAGAAGCGTCAGGTTCCCGGTCCCCATGCTGTTCAGAAGACCGGTGATTCCGCTGTTGATCGCACCCATGATCGGGTTGATGCCGCACATAACGAATCCGATGCACAGAATTCCGATCAGCGGGTAGATCAGCACCGGTTTGATTCCTTCCAGTGCGGACGGCATCCGGTCACAGAGCTTTTCCAGTCCGAGCGTCAGATATCCGGCGATAAAGCCCGCAAGCAGTGCCCCCAGGAAGCCCGCGCTGACCGCCGATACGGTCGGCTCCGCGCCGTTTACCGCAACATTGACCTGATCCGCGAGGTAAGCGAAGGTGAACCCTTCCTTTGCGATCCAGCCGCCGACAAAGCCGACCGCAAGTCCCGGACGGTCCGCGATGGACATCGCGATAAATCCGGCGAGAACCGGAAGCATGAAGCTGAAGGCCACATTACCGATCTGGTTGAAGAACTTTGCAGCAGCGTTTCCCTGCCCGTAAAAGCTCTGTCCGATGGAACCGGTATCAATCAGGAAGGACAGCGCGATCAGGATACCGCCTCCGACGACGAACGGAAGCATATGGGATACGCCGTTCATCAGATTTTTGTAGATCGTGTGCCATACCGAATCCTTCTCCCCGGAAGCCGCATCGGACGCGTCGGCGGTTCCTTCCAGAAGCGGCGCCTCATCGTTCAGAATCTTGTTGATCAGGACCTCCGGCTCATTGATTCCCTTCGATACGGAACACTGGTAGACCTGTTTTCCCTTAAAGCGCGAAAGATCGATGTTCTTGTCAGCCGCGATGATAATTCCCTTCGCGTGCGCGATCTCCTCCGCGGTCAGGACATTTTTGGCGCCGACGGAGCCCTGCGTCTCGGCCTTCAGCCGGATGCCCATCTCTTTTGCGGTCTTCTCGAGATTTTCCGCCGCCATATACGTATGAGCGATTCCGGTCGGACATGCGGTGACGGCAAGTACATCCGGAAGCGGATTGGTTCCGGACGCGGCCGCTGCTGCCTTCTCCTCTTCCTGCTCCTGCTTCT
>ONLT01000029.1 GCA_900318755.1 uncultured Eubacteriales bacterium | reverse complement strand
TCGGATGGCCCTGAAGGCGGGAACCGGGCTGCCGGAGCGTCAGAAGTTCCGCTTCGGGGAAGAAGCCCTTCTGGGCCAGCGCCGCGTAGAGCGCCGGAGCGACATGCCCCTTTGAGAGGACGAAGCGGTCCCGGTCCGGGTTCTGCCGGTCGGACGGATCGACGCGGAGCTCTGCCTGGTAGAGGTAGGTGAGGTAATCAATTGCGGAAAGGCTTCCGCCCGGGTGACCGGTGCCCGCCGCGTGAATCGCTTCTATGATCAGCTGCCGCGCGCGGACCGCCGTAAGCTTCAGATGGTTCAGTTCCTGTGGTGTCATTTTTTCTCCTCCCTTCCGGGTACGCGTAGCGATACCGGCATCTACGGGTATGATTTGATGCAATTTGCGATTTCTTTATCCAGTCCGGATTATATAACGTATGCGGGGATCATTTCAAGACCGCCGGAAGCGCCCGAAAATTGTGCAAAAAAAATACTTTACAAAAATGCTTGATCAAAGCATGAGGAGTAGTACATAATGTACATACAGGGATAATCTGTCCTGATTGTTGGTGGTGCAGCTTTACAATTGAGGGGGAAAAATCATGCTGGATTTTATTCTTTCCATTCTACCGATCATCTGGCTGATCATCGCGCTCTGCGTGATTAAGATGGCCGGATGGAAGGCGTGCGGACTTACCGTCGTGGTGAGCGCCGTCGTCGCGCTGATTCATTTTCACATGAACGCCGCTGAGATGGGAACGGCGATCCTGGAAGGCGTTCTGAACGCGCTCTGGCCGATCTGCATGGTCATAATCTCAGCGCTGTTTGTCTACAATCTCGTATTGAAAACGAAGGCCATGGATTCCATCAAGGCGATGCTGTCCAGTGTTTCGTCCGATCCGATGATCATTCTTCTGATCATCGGCTGGGGATTCGGAAACTTCCTGGAAGGCATGGCGGGATTCGGCACTGCGGTCGCAATCCCGGCGGGCATTCTCGTGGCGATGGGATATGATCCGCTTACATGCGTCGTCGCATGTCTTGTGGTGAATTCGACTCCGACGGCGTTCGGTTCGGTCGGCGTTCCGACTTCGACCGTAGCCGGGGTGACCGGACTGAACGCGCTCACGATCTCCGGCAACATCGCGATCCTTCAGCTGATCACAACGCTGCTTTCTCCGTTCCTGATGGTTCTTATCGCCGGAGGAGCGAAGGCGCTGAAAAGAAGCTGGAGATTTGCGCTCATCGCGTCCCTGGCGTTTACCATTCCCGAGTTTGCGGCGGCGTATTTCATCGGACCGGAGCTTCCGGATATCATCGGCTCGGTTATCTGCATGATCGTCTGCGTTCTTGTAGGAGTGGCCATCGAGAAAAAGAACCCCGAAAAGAAAGAGCAGCATGAGCTCATGAAGGGCATGACGGTCAAAAAAGCGCTCGTCGCATGGTCTCCCTTCCTTCTGATTTTCGTGATTCTGCTGTTTACGTCGAGTCTCTTCCCGGCGATTCACAACGTCATCGCGTCGGTGACGACGAAGACATCGGTCTACATCGGGGAGAATCCGGGGACTCTGTCCTTCGCGTGGCTTGACTGTCCGGGCGTCAAGATCCTGATCGCAGGGTTTATCGGCGGCCTGATCCAGAAGGCGGGGATCGGAACGATCTTCCGCACGCTCTTTGAGACGGTGAAGGGCAATGTGAAGACGATCTTCACCATCTGCTCGGTCCTCTCCGTCGCGAAGATCATGGGATACAGCGGAATGATCACGGCGCTCGCCACCGCACTCGTGGCGGCGACCGGCAGCTTCTATCCTCTGATCTCCCCGCTGGTCGGTATGATCGGCGGATTCGTCACAGGAAGCGGAACCTCGACCGGAATCCTCTTCGGTTCTCTGCAGGCGAAAGCAGGCGCGGCGATCCACATCAGTCCGGAATGGATCGTAGGAGCAAACATGGCGGGCGGCGGCATCGGCAAGATGATCTCCCCGCAGAATATTGCCATCGGAAGCGCCGCGAGCGGTCTGTCCGGAAAGGAGAGCAAAATCCTGAGCAAAACCGTCCTCTTTGCGATTCTCTACATTGCCATCGACGGGGTTCTCTGTATGCTGCTGGCATAAACGGAGGCGTTTTTTCTCTTGCATTTTTCGAGAAAATCGTGCTATATTTTCTGATGAATTCATTAACCGGCAAAAGCCGCAGTACGTTGGTAAACGTTTCATTCCCAGCGTGCTGCGGCTTTTTTTGTGAGGAGGAGTGAGTTTATGGAACAGG
>ONLT01000017.1 GCA_900318755.1 uncultured Eubacteriales bacterium | reverse complement strand
TTCAGCATTGCATCGGCAGCTTCAATGGACGCAACCAGTCCTCTGGTTTCTATCATGCCTAATGCCTGCATATACTACCTCCGGTATCGATTTATTCTTCTCTCGGGCTGGATGCGATGGACTCGACAGCCGCCGCAAACGCATCGCAGGCAGACTTGCACGCAGACTGGCTTCCGGTCAGCAGCGCGCCGCCGAAGTTGGTCTCTGACGGCGGAGCGTACAAAACACAGCACCGTACGTCTGCTGCCTTGAGGGCCGCATCCACCGCGTACATGGACTCCAGCGGCGGTGCGATCAGGTATGCGATCGCTTCGCCTTCCTCGATGCCGCAGGACGCGGACAGGTAGGAGCCTGTTCTGGAGATGCAGTGTGCGTAGTAGCAGATGGAATCGTCATCGTTGGCAGATACGAAATGGCACACATTCTCGATCATATCAATGCATGCGTCCAGTCCGGCCTTCGCCTCCGCCGGGTTCGGAGCTGCCAGGATGCCGATGATTTCACCGGCCAGCGCCGTGTTCGCGTTTGCCGCGCCGGCGTACATGCTCTTCGCGTAGACGACTTCGCAGTCTGCCTTCTTCGTAGCCTCATCCAGAGCCGTGTACGTGACATCATCGATGTCTGCGGAAATAAGCGCCAGAGATTTCTGATCCGGTCTTAATTCCAGCTGTTTTGCAAGGTCCGGCGAGACGTTCGGAATCAGTCTGGTAGCCAGGACTTTCGCGCAGATAGGATCTCTTTTCATTCTTCAATTCCTCCATTCCGGTATGATTACAGTTTCAGGTCTGTACCGCTGGCTTTCTTCTCAAGCATAATTTTGATAATTTCCGCGATATGAGCGCCTGCCTCCGCAGGATTGGTTCCTGCGCTGTGAATATTGGAAACAACGGTTCTTCTTGCCTCCGGCATGCCCACCGTCGCCTTGTACGCGATATACGCGGACATCGAGGTCGCCGTGATCAGGCCCGGGCGCTCACCGATCAGCGTGCACACAACATCCGCGCCGACCAGCTCGCTGATCTCATCCTCTACCGCCACACGGCCGTACTTCACGAAGAACGGCGTTCCGGTCTCGATGTGATAACTCTGAAGTCCCTGCATGATCGCCGGCAGAAGATCCGGGATATTGGCAGCGACTGCCGCGGAGGACAGACCGTCTGCCACGTAGATCTGAACCGTCGGATTCTTTTTGCATTTTTCTTTGATCGTCTCGACCGCCTCCGGGCTGAGCTTGCGTCCCAGGTCCGGTCTGGTCAGATACGTATCCTTGCTGTCGCACTCTGTCTGGACGATGAAAAGTCCCTGGCTCTTGATGAATTCCTCATCCACATCGTTAAATACGGCATCCTGCGCCGCCGAATGAGCCGCCCGGAATTCCAGCTGCGGAAGCGTCTTATAACGGGCTCCGGCCTTGCCGATACCGAGACGGCACGGTGCCGCCGCTTTCTGCTCCGCGTACGCTTCCCTGTTGACCGGGTTCTCTACCAGGTACTGGGTCCGCAGATCAATCTTTGTGATGTCCGGCAGCTCCCCGTCTTCAACAACGGAGGGCTCGAGGCTGACTCCCTTGTTCGGAATAACGAGCTGGCAGGCATCGCCGCGCGACGCGCCGACTGCCTCTTTTACCGCAGAGCTGACGGAATCCGCCGCGCTTCCCGCTCCCTCAGCGCCCGGATTGAGATTCATTTCCTTGAGAACTTCCTCAATGACTGTTCTTAAATCCTTTGATTCCATTTACTTTCACCGCCTCCCCTTATTTGCTCATGAATACGGAAGCATCGCCCGCAAGTTTTGTCAGTTTACCGTTCTCTGAGAAGCCCATCTTCTCAAGCCACATATCAAATTCGTGAATCGGACGAAGGCCCATGACCTCACGAAGAGCCGCTGCCTCATGATAGCCTGTGCACTGATACATCAGCATGCAGTCGTCGCCTTCCGGAACACCCATGATGTAGTTGCAGCCTGCCGCGACAAGGAGCGTCGCCAGATTCTCGATGTCGTTCTGATCGGCTTTCATGTGGTTGGTGTAGCACGCGTCGCATCCCATCGGAATACCGGTCAGCTTGCCCATGAAGTGATCTTCCAGTCCGGCGCGGATGACCTGCTTGGAATCATACAGATACTCCGGTCCGATGAAGCCGACAACCGTGTTGACCAGGAACGGTTTGAAGCGCTTCGCGAAGCCGTAGCAGCGGGCCTCCATCGTCACCTGAGCCCATCCGTTGTGTGCGTTGGACGAAAGCTCGGATCCCTGTCCGGTCTCGAAATACATGACATTCGGTCCGGTGCAGGTTCCCTTTGTCAGCATCGTCTGACGTCCTTCCTCCAGCATCTCTGCGGTCAGACCGAACGCCTCATTTCCCTTCTGGGAACCGGCGATGGACTGGAACATCAGATCCAGCGGAGCGCCCAGTCTTCTGGCCGCCTCTGTCTGGGTCGTCACGTGTGCCAGAACGCAGATCTGGGTCGGAATCTCCCATTTATGTTTGAACTCATCGAACATTTTCAGAATACGCGCGACGCTCTCAACCGAGTCGTCAACCGGGTTCAGACCGATGACCGCGTCGCCGCATCCGTAGGAAAGTCCTTCCATAACCGATGCGAGGATACCCTTCGGATCATCCGTCGTGTGGTTCGGCTGCAGGCGGGACGAGAACGTGCCCGGAAGTCCGATTGTGGTGTTGCAGTGCGCGGATACGCGGATCTTTTTCGCCGCATAAATCAGGTCCAGGTTGCTCATCAGCTTGCAGACGCCGGCGATCATTTCCGCTGTAAGCGCACGGGAGACGTGACGGATCATATCCGGCGTTGTATCCACGTCGAGGATCCACTCTCTGAGCTCGGAAACCGTCCAGTTTTTAATCTCGTTGAAGATCGTCTCGTTGACATCATCCTGAATGATCCGGGTTACCTCGTCCTCCTCGTAGGGAACCGCCGGGTTGTTGCGCAGATCGTTCAATGTCAGATTGGCAAGCACATACTTTGCAGCGACTCTTTCCTCCGCCGTCTCAGCTGCGACGCCGGCAAGCTTATCGCCTGATTTTTCCTCATTCGCCTTGCCCATCACTTCTCTTACGGATTTAAATTCGTAAGTTTTGCCGAAAAGTTTTGTCTTTAAAATCAATTTGTCCCACCTCTCTTAAGAATTAAATACAAGTGTTTTGTTCACCACAGGTACTACTGTTCCGCCGGCCAGCGGCTCACCGATGTCAATATAATCGCCCCCTGCCGCGCGGATCCCGTCGATGCATATCACGGGTTTCTTAAAATCGAGCTGAATGTTCAGCGCGTTTCCAAGAGCCTTGCCTATGTCGCACTCCGCTACCACGATCAGCGGGTAGCCGCTCTCTATCACCTCCCTGGCTCCTTTGATGATGGCTGATGCCAGCTTCTGGATCTGCTGGAAGCCGGTCCAGCCCTTTCCTGAAAAGGCGATCGCTACCTGTTCCATCCTGCCCTCGGTGTAAAACAGGGGAAGCTGCGTCGCGATTGCCTGACTGAATGTATCAAAATCAGTCTCGTCGTCCTCCGATATCTTTAAAACCGGTACGTTTTTCAGCGGAAGTTTGCTTTTGTCGTACCGGATCGTGCTGCCGCTTACATCTGTGGAATGAGTTCCGGCGCCTACCACCGTCGCCCGGATCGTCTCCTTTGCCTGATAGCGCACAAGGCCCGCGATGGTCTGATTCTCCCGAACCGCCTTTCCCAGCAGGACGCCGATGTCCCCGTAGCGGAACAGATCGCTTTCATCCTCCTGATAGATGCAGTCCGCGACGCCCCCGGAATAGGTAACGGCCCGTACGCCGATGTCCTCCCGGAGCATCTTGCCGTCGTTCGTATAGAGCGACCGGTGCTCCTCGTCCGCCGGCGCAAGCCGCAGGGCCGTCGCCAGCTCGTCCGCCATAATCCGGCAGATCTCCATCAGCCTGTCCGGATCCGCGGGATCTCCCACCGCGATCCGGATCCCGTGAGCGGCCGCCAGGTCCGCTGTCTTATGGAAGATGTAGGAAATTTTCCCGTTCTCAACTTTGATCAGCCGGCCGCCGATATCCAGACAGCAGGTTCCCTTCAGGGCGCCCTTCTCATAGACCGCGATGTTGGTGGTGCCGCCTCCGATATCCAGATTGGCCACCGTCGTGCGGTTTTCCTCCGAGATCGCATCCGCGCCGGCGCCCCGCGCCGCCAGTACCGATTCCAGATCCGGTCCGGCCGTGGCGACCACAAAATCACCGGCCATGTCCGAGAGCGCCTCGAGCACCTCGTTGGCATTTTTCTTGCGGGCCGTCTCTCCGGTGATGATTACCGCGCCGGTTGAAAGATCTTCCGGCTTCATCCCGGCCGCCTGATACTCGGACCGGACAATCTCCTTGATCTTATCTGCGTCGATCTCCGAAGACGACCGGAGCGGCGTAAAATAGATTTTGCTCCGGTAGATCACCTCTTTATCGACGATCGAAACCCGCGGAACCGTATAACTTCCGGCTACGTTTTCGATCACCAGGCGGCTGAACACCAGCTGTGTGGTCGATGTGCCGATATCAATTCCGATACTTTTGATTTCCTGTCTCATGCATTTTTGCCTCTCGTCCCATTCGCTCACGTATCAATCGGTTTCATGATCCGGTTCAGACAGCTGAACCAGATTCTGGTCCCGCTGCTGTCAGAGGAGATCCGTATCTCTCCCCGGAGCTTATCCCGGACCATTGAGCGTACAATCGACATGCCCAGATGCTCTCTGCTCCGGTCGGCCGCGTCGTAGCCCACACCGTTATCCTCAACCGTCAGCTCCGAATAAAAATCGCCGTGACGCACATGAATGCCGATGTGGCCTTCTTCCCGGTCCGGAAACGCGTACTTGACGGCGTTCTGGATCAGCTCGTTGACCACCAGAGAAACCGATGTGGCGAGGTCCGAGTCCACCTTGAAGTCGTCTCCGTCCACCGTGATGGTGATCTTCCTGCTTCCGGAAAAGGCGCGGGTGATGTTGTTTTTCAGATTCCCCAGCACCTCCCGGAGGCTCACATCGTCTGAAACCTCACTGGCCAGAAGCTCGTGGGTGTTGGCGATGGAAAGAATGCGGTTCATCGTCTCCGTCAGAACCTCCCGCACCTCGTCATTGTCGGATTTTCGCGTCTGAAGGTTCAGCAGACTGACGATCGTCTGAAGACTGTTCTTGACCCGGTGGTGCATCTCCCGGATCGCCGTCTTTTTCAGTACCAGCTCCTTCTCCTGCTCCTTGAGCTTTGTGATATCCTGCATCAGAACTGCCTTGGAATACTCTCCGGATTCAACGGGGACGGTTTTTACACTGATGATCCTGCTTCCCACAAGCGCTTCCTCGTATGAATAATCGTGCTCGTCCAAATCGGCGCTCTCGTCGGTCAGCCGCACATTGGCATAGGGCTGGTCCTGTATATCGTCCACATACCCCAGTTCTTCGTACATCTTCTTCGCGACCCGGTTCCGGAAGGAAATGATCCCGTCGTTATCCACCAGCAGCAGCGCCTCATCGATGCACTCCGCCAGCCAGTTGTTGCCCGGCCGGATCTTCGTGATCGCCTCGGCGATGGCCTCATAGCCGCTCATCGAAAGATGCAGTTTTTCGCTCGGCTGGATCTCCTCGCTGGTCCGTTTTTCCCGGATCAGCACGCCGATCACGCGTCCGTTCGTCGTGATCGGCTCCACCGTCTGAATGGTGATCCCCTGTTCCTGCGTCGTCGCCTTCATCTGGCGGGTGCCGACGCCCAGCCGGAACGTTCTGGCCACCGCGGGTTCGTTTTCCTTTGTGGCGACCATGCCCACCACACTGCCCTTATAGGCGGACGGAACCTTTGTGGGCTTTGCCTCCGCCACCACCAGCGAATCGCCGCCTGCCATCAGGCAGTCGATAAATACGTCGGCCTCTTCGATATCGGCAATCGCCGGAAGAAGCCTTGCCATCGTAAGAATTTCCGTTATTTCTTCTTCCGTCAGATTCACGTATTTTGTGCACAGTTCACGCAGACTCTGCTCATCCATAATCACATGCTCCTGACGAGAATCATCTCCGAAACCCGCTTCATAGACAGATGCTTCTGCTGGCTGATCTGCCGGATGTAGTTGTAGGCCTCTTCCTCGCTCTTATGGTCGCGCATCATGATCAGGCCCTTTGCCTTCTCAATGATGACGCGGCTCTCAAGCCGTTCCTGCGCCTTCTCAACCTCCACGCGGATCCGCTTCATCTCGCGGCTGCGGCTGACGGCCAGCTCAATGCTCGGGATCAGCGATTTCTCGTAGTAAGGTTTCACCAGATACCCCGATACACCGCATTCCTTGGCCGACTCGATAAATTCGGGATCCGTGTAGGCGGTCAGCAGAATGATCGTGTCCGCCAGCTTCTCCTGAAAAATGATTTTCGCCGCCGACAGTCCGTCCAGATAGGGCATCCTGATATCCAGGAGCGCCAGATCCGGCTTATATTTCCGGCACGCTTCCACCGCATCGAAGCCGTCGGATGCCTCGCCTACCACCTCGTATCCCGAACCGTCGAGAAGCTCTCTCAGATCCATCTTGGTGATCGGCTCATCATCCGCGATTACTATTCTAAGTGCGTGTTCCGTTTTTCCCATTTACTTACCAGTGCCTCTTAAGAACCTGTGCCCTTCCCGCTTCACCGGTTCAGCATGTTTCCGCCATATCCAGCGCATGAAGCAGCCCGTCCACGCCTTCGCCGGTCACGCTGCTGATGCGGTAAATTCTGCCTGCCCCCGCTGCCTTCAGATAAATCTCCGCGTCCCGGATCTGCTTTTCGTCGGCGATATCGATCTTCGTCACGACGCCCAGACACGGCTTGGTAAACATGGTTGAAAACTGCGCCGGATACATTGTTCCGTTCTCCGTCGCGTCCTGCAGAAGCAGGATGATATCCGCGTCGGTTGATGTGACCATCAGCGCCCCGCGGAATCCCCGCCTCTCCAGATATTCGCCCGGTGTGTCGATGATCATTTCATGTTCCACGGTAATTGTCTGTGTTTTATGGTAGTTGAGATCCTCGTGGAAAATCCTCTGGCACAGCGTCGTCTTGCCGGCCGTCGACCGGCCGATCAGCATAATTCTCTTCTTTTTCTGATTCGTCATCTATTTATCCGTCATGTTCTCGTGATCACGGTGGAGGAAAATCCCATCATCTCGCACAGAACTTTCATGACGCTTTTAAGCGCCTCCTCCACGCCGGCTACGTCGCCGGTGATCACAAGCGATCCGTTGAAGCGGTCCACAAAGCCGATCTTGATATCCGCGGCCTTGGAGGCCACATCCGCAGCGATCATCGCGCCCTCGCTGGGCGTGATCGTCATGATCCCGATGGCGCCCTTCGCATCCAGAAGGCCCAGTTTCGAATACAGATCCTGATCCGGGCTGGCGATCACATGAGCCAGGGTCACCTGTTTGCCGGGAACGAATTCCTGGATGATTCTCTCTTTATTCCCGTTATTCCCGCTGTCTGATCCAAACATCCCGTCTCCTTCTGACTTCCGGCCCGCCCGGCATCCCGGACCGGCCGTAACTCTTACGCCCTTCCGGTAAACGCCTGCCGGTAAAGTTCCTTAATCTGCTCCAGCGTGACTTCTCTGGGGTTGGACGCCGTGCACCGGTCAGCCAGAGCCGCCTTTGCCATTTCATCCAGCTGCGCATTGAAGTCCGCTTCTGTAACGCCCGCCGCCGCAATCGTCGCGGGCATATTCATCCTTTCCATGAACCGCTTCGCGGTGCGGATCAGAATCAGCGCGCTCTGTCTTGTTCCCACGCTGTCCAGCTTCAGATGGCCGGCGATCTCCGCGTAACGGCCCGCCGTCGGCGTCAGGTGATCATGGCATCCTGCGTTAAAACTCATGACATAGGGCAGCAGGATTCCGTTTGCGCGCCCGTGCGGAATATGGAAATGCGCACCCATGGCGTGCGCCATGCCGTGATTCAGCCCGAGTCCGGAGTTCGCGAATGCGATACCGGCCATGCACGAAGCGTTGTGCATGCTCTGCCGTGCCTGAAGGTTCTCCGGGTTTTTGTAAACTTCAAGGAGGTTATTCTGCAGAAGCTGCAGAGACTTGATGGCCATGGCATCCGAAAAATCGTTATGTTCTTTGGAAACGTATGCTTCCACCGCATGGGTGAATACGTCAATGCCCGTATCACCGGTAACCTTCGGCGGGGCGCTGACAACCAGGCTCGCGTCCAGCACGGCGATATCCGGCACCAGGCTCTCATCCACCAGCGGATACTTGGTCTGGGTCGACTTATCCGTGATCACCGCGAAAGTGCTCACCTCAGAGCCGGTGCCGCTGGTCGTCGGGATCGCGATAAACCGGATGTTCTTATATTTTTCATCCATCCGTCTCGCGATAAAGACGATCGCTTTGGCCGCGTCAATGGATGCGCCGCCGCCCAGGCAGATGACAGTATCCGGCTCAAGCGCCGTCAGCCGTCCGATGCCGGCCGTCACGACGCCCAGATCCGGCTCAGCCGCCACGTCCGAAAATACATCGTACTTTTTCCCCGCCCGGTCCAGCCGGTCCGTTACATAGGAAACCTTGTGGCTGACCGCCAGGAAATGGTCCGCTACAACAAACACTTTGTTCATTCCGTCCACCAGCTGATCCAGCTGATCTCCGATCATGATTCTGGTTCTGACTCTGAATTCGCCCATCGCTGCCCCTTTCTGCTGCACCTGTTTTCTGGTGTTTTCCGTAAAATCAAAACAAAAAAAACAGCATTTCAAACATACAGTTTAAAATGCTGCGCCGCACTTAAATACCTATCCTCATTTTTTCCTGCCGCTACATCGCCGTCGCAGAAAAAGCACATTTTTCCGGATCCGGCTCTTCAGTCATCCGTCAAAATGCCGGTCTATTCAATTGTCGTTTCCTTTAATGAAAAAGGAAAGCACCGACTTCGCCGTCAGACGCTTTCCCTTTTGACATCGCATCCTGATTAAGAGAGGTGACGCAATGTAAAATCCGATGGCAAAGCACTCTAACGGTCTTCCATGCAAGGCAAAAACGCCGTTTCCATTCCGTGGATACGGCCGTAAAGTCAGCAGCTGCGTCGCTGCGACCGGGCACTCTCCCAGATCCGAGGAGGGTTTGCGTGCGTTATACACAGGCAGGTCTTCTGACTGCGGCCTCACCGCTCTTTCTCACCTTCTCAGGTTTCCCCAATGGTTCTCGAGAAAAAACTAAGCCTACACAGCAACGGCCTTGTTCAGGATTCACACCTGATTCCCTTTTCACCGGCAATTTACCGACACCTGCGTACCATCAAATTTATTAATTTTAGTTTATATTACCCACAGGCACTTGTCAAGCGCCGGATTTTACATGATTTTGCCGGTACTCCGGCACAAAATAACATCTCATTCCTGCACAGCGCTCAACAATCGCATTTCTTCCGCCGGCGTTTATGTCATTTTATGCATGTTCTGAATTGCGCAATCCGGAATCCTGTAGTATATTTATATTAATTTGATATAAATATATATATGAGGATAACCCATGGATATTACATACGACTATTACCGCATTTTCTATTATGTAGCGAAGTATAAAAGCTTCACGCGGGCCGCATCGATCCTGACGAACAGTCAGCCGAACATCACGCGCTCGATGAACAATCTGGAACGCCAGCTGGGCTGCCGCCTGTTCATCCGGTCAAACCGGGGCATCCGCCTGACAACGGACGGAGAAAACCTGTACCGCCATGTGGAGGTCGCCTTTGAGCAGCTTCAGATCGCGGAGCAGGAGCTTGAGAATTCCACCGGGCTCCGCAGCGGGTCCGTCACCGTCAGCGCAACCGAAACCGCGCTGCACGGGATCCTGCTTCCGGTGCTCCGGTCCTTCCACAACTGGTACCCGGACATCCACATCCGCGTGTCAAACCAGAAGACGGCGGCCGCCGTCGAGGCGGTCCGGAACCGCCTGTCCGATTTCGCGGTCGTCACAACGCCCGCGAAAATCGAGAAGCCGCTCACCCTGACTCACCTCACGGATTTCGACGAGGCCCTTGTCTGCAGCGAGCGCTATTCCCACCTGGCCTCCAAGCGCCACCATCTCGCCGAGATTCTGGAGTACCCGATCGTCAGCCTCGGCCGCGAGACGATGACGTACCAGTTCTACAACGATATTTTCTTCTCTTACGGGCTGGACTACGACGCGGAGATCGAGGCGGCCACGGCCGATCAGCTCCTGCCGCTGATCACCCACGATCTCGGAATCGGCTTCGTTCCGGAGTCGCTGATCGAAGCGCGAAATCTGGAAACGGCCATCTACCACATACCGCTCTACGAAAAAATTCCGACCCGCTCCATCGTGCTGATCGAGCAGCGAGGCGCGTCTTTAAGCTCCGCAGCCGCAAAACTGCGCGAGCTGCTGCTTTCCGCCTCGGAAGGCAAAACCGGGGAATCCCGGCCGGAACGATCATGAACCCCCCGGCTGAGGCTGCCTCTCCGGCTGAGACAATTTGTGTAGACAAATATCTATAAATATTTTATACTTTGCTTATTATTGTTGTCTCAGCAAAAAAGAGGAGGAGATCTCATGTTTGAGAAGCTGTTCAAGCTCAAAGAGCATAATACGACAGTAAAAACGGAAGTACTGGCCGGCCTCACGACGTTCCTCGCGATGGCCTACATCCTTGCGCTGAACCCGCAGATCCTTGGCACCGTCATGGATAAGAGCGGCGTATTCGTAGCGACGGCCGTTTCTTCCGCAGTGGCTACCTTCGTGATGGCGTTTCTCGCCAATTACCCGATCGCTCTTTCCGCCGGCCTCGGCCTGAACGCGTACTTCGCGTACACCGTCTGCCTCGGTGAGCTGAAAAACGTCGAGAATCCGTGGACTATCGCACTGACCGCGGTCTTCGTCGAGGGTGTTATCTTTATCATCCTTTCCGTTGTAAAGGCGCGTGAGCAGATCGTCAACGGCATCCCGCAGAACCTGAAAACCGGCATCACCGTCGGCATCGGTCTGTTCGTCGCCTACATCGGCCTGCGCAACGCAAACATCGTCACCTTCCTGAAACAGGAGGACGGCTCCTATCTGATCAACCTCGGTGATTTCGGTTCGGCGGACGTCGCTCTCGCTCTGATCGGCTTCCTGATCATCTGCATCCTCGTCCATCACAAGGTTCCGGGCGCGATTCTGATCGGCATGATCATCACATGGGTGTTCGCGATGATCGCCCAGGTCGGCGGCTGGTACACCGCGTCGAACTGCTTCCCGGATTTCTCCGGAGGTCTCCAGCTCGGCGGAATCACAAAGACCGCGTTCCACTTCAACTTCGGATGGGCGGCCAAACATATCATCCAGTTTATCGCAATCGTGTTCTCATTCCTGTACGTTGACCTGTTCGACACCGTCGGAACCGTCATCGGCGTCGCGGGAAATGCGGGACTGCTCCGCGAGGACGGCACGCTTCCGCGGGCGGGACGCGTCCTTCTGTCCGACGCGATCGGTACCGTATTCGGCGCATGCCTCGGTACTTCCACCATCACCAGCTTCGTGGAGTCCAGCGCAGGTGTCGCTGTCGGCGGCAAGACCGGCCTGACCGCGTTCACAACCGGATGCATGTTCATCGTCTCGCTGCTGCTCTCCCCGGTCTTCCTGGCAATTCCGTCCTGCGCGACCGCCCCCGCTCTGATCTACGTCGGAATGCTGATGGCGAGCAACATGCGCAACATCCGCTTCGACGGCGATGTCGCCGACACCGTAGGCGCTTACCTCGCGGTCGTCATGATGCCGCTGACCTACTCCATCGCGACCGGCATCATGTTCGCGATCCTCGCGTGGGTCATCATCAAAGTATTCGAGGGCAAGGCAAAAGATGTGAAGCCGGTTATGTGGGTCATCTTCGTTCTGTTCGCCCTGCGGATTGTAACATTGATCACACACTTCCAGTAAGCAAAGCAGCCGCAGCATTCCTATTCCGGTGCTGCGGCTCTTTTTCTGCCATTTTTCAGCCGGTTTCCGGAGTTTGTTCTTTCTGTATTGCCTGAAATGATTTCGCACTTTATAATAGCATCATGGAAAAGCGAAAAATTTTATCAAACAGGACCTTTCTTTATCTGACTGAATTTTTCTCCGGCATGTCCGTGATGGCGGTCGAGCTCGGAGCGAACCGGCTGCTGGCGCCCTATTTCAGCTCGTCGCAGATCGTCTGGACGATCATCATCGGAACGATTATGATCGCGATGGCTCTCGGCAATGTGTACGGCGGCCGCGCGGCGGACAAAAATCCGGACCCGGACCGGCTGTACCGGCGGATCCTTATCGCCGCCATCTGGATCGCGGCGATCCCGCTCTTCGGGAAATACGTGATCCTCGGCATCTCCGCCCTGCTGATCGTCACGATCAGCACAAATCTGCTGATCTGGGCGGCCCTGTTCTCCTGTCTTGTAATCTTCGTCTTCCCGCTGTTCCTGCTCGGGACCGTGACCCCGTCTCTGATTAAGTTTACGGTGGATTCCCTTGAGGAGAGCGGAAGCATCGCAGGACGGCTCGGCGCCGCCAATACAATCGGCAGCATCATCGGTACATTTCTGCCGACGTTTGTCACGATCCCCGCGGTCGGCACATCCGTCACCTTTCTGATTTTCTCCGGTGTTCTGCTCGTGCTCTGTCTTCTGTATTTTACAAGCGGGAGGAAGAAAAACCCGGCAAAAGCCACCGCCATCGCGGCTGCCTTCGCGGTGCTGTGCGCCTTCGGGCACAGCAGCAGCTTTGCGTTCTGGGAAAAGGATCTGACCTATGAGGGCGAATCGGTCTACAACTACCTTCAGGTCCGGGAGGACGATCAGACCGTCAATCTCTCGACGAACGTACTCTTCGGCGTCCAGTCCGTGTACGAAAAAAACAGCCGGCTGACCGGCATGTATTACGACTACGCGATGGCGGCGCCGCTGATGGCGGGCGCCGCTTCCTCAGACTCCGGCGGTTCCGCCGACATCCTCATTCTCGGGAACGGAACCGGAACGTACGCGACACAGTGCGAGCGCTACTTTGACGGGATGAACATCGAGGGCGTGGAAATCGACGGAAAAATCATGGATCTCGCGAGGAAATACTTTGATGAGCCGAAGGACGTGAAGGTCACGGAATACGACGGCCGCGCCTTTCTGAACGCAATTGACAAAAAATACGACGTGATTATGGTGGACGCCTACCGCGACATCACGATCCCGTTCCAGATGTCCACCGTGGAATTTTTCACCGGGGTCCGCGATCATCTCAATGAAGGCGGCGTGATGGTCGTCAACATGAATATGCGCGGCGAATCCGAAAGCGGACAGGACCGCGCCGATATCAACACGTACCTGGCCGACACCATCGCCAGCGTGTTCAATCAGGTGTGGACGGCCGATGTGCCCGAAACGACAAACCGGGAGCTGTTCGCGGCGAACCGGCCCGCGGGGGGCGATACACTCGCCTCCTCCCTTGCCTCCTCTCTCCCGTCGATCACAAAAAGCGATCTGCGAAGTCTTATGGAAACCGTTTCCGGCAGCCTCACCGCCTACGAGGCCGGAACCCATATCATGACGGACGACCGGGCGCCCGTGGAGATGCTCGGAATCCGTCAGCTCGATTCAATCATCCGCGATGAGGCCGGATATTATAAGGAGCAGATTCTGAACGGGAATTTCTCGCTGGAAACCTGAAATTTTGTCCGCAGAGAACGGCTGCCGGCCGCGGGATGTTCTCCTGCGGCCGGCAGCCGTTTCCTTACTCTCTGATTCTTTTACTCATCCCGCAGAAGCCGGAAAACCAGCCGGCTCCGCCGGATCAGTCAACCAGCTTGAACTCGTCCTTGGACGCGCCGCACAGCGGACACGTCCAGTCGTCCGGAAGATCCTCAAACGCGGTTCCCGCAGCGACTCCGTTGTCCGGATCGCCGACTGCCGGATCATAAATATACCCACACGGTTCACACTCATACTTTTTCATCTCATAAATCCTTTCATCATGTCACTGACATTTAGTAATATTTATTGTGATTATAGATGAAGCCCCCTGATAATGCAAGAAAAAGTCAGATCTTTTCAGCCGGGCCGAATTGTATTACTATGGAACCAACCGGCAAACCGCGTCATCCGCTCCCGCGGAGCAAAAAAAGGAGTCCTCTATGGAATTTCGTCCCTGCATCGATGTTCACAACGGCGCCGTCAAACAGATTGTCGGCGGCACACTGCGGGATTCCGGAGACCGCGCGCAGGAAAACTTCGTCTCGGAAAAAGACGGGGCCTGGTTCGCGCGTCTCTACCGGAAATACAATCTCAAAGGCGGTCACGTGATCATGCTGAACCCCGCGTCCTCCCCGTGCTACGAGGCGACGAAGGCGCAGGCGCTCTCGGCGCTGGCAGCCTGGCCCGGCGGCCTTCAGATCGGCGGCGGAATCAACGCGGACAACGCGCCGTCGTTTCTGGAAGCCGGCGCGGACCGCGTCATCGTCACTTCCTACGTCTTCCGCGGCGGCAGAATCGCATGGGACAACCTGAAAAAACTGACGGACGCCGTCGGATCCGACCGTCTCGTTCTCGACCTCTCCTGCCGGAGGCGCGGCGGCGATTATTACATCGTCACGGACCGCTGGCAGAAATTCACAGATACAAAAATCACCCCGGAAACCCTCGAAACGCTGTCCCGCTTCTGCAGCGAATTTCTCGTCCATGCGGCGGACGCGGAGGGAAAGCAGGCCGGCATCGAAACCGACGTCGTCCGCATTCTGGCCGAACTGGACGGCTTTCCCGTCACCTACGCGGGCGGCGTCGGCAATTTCAGAGACCTCGAGACACTCCGCTCGATCGGGAAAAACCGCCTCAACGTCACCATCGGAAGCGCCCTCGACCTCTTCGGCGGGCCGATGCGCTTCGAGGATGTGATCGCAGCCTGCGGCTGACGTACAGCGTGGGCTGACGCACAGTGCGCCGCGCAGCAGGGCGACGCGCAGTGCGATGACCCGAAGCGCGTGCGGTGTGCGGATTACAGTTCGCAGTGGCCCACCGTTCTCGGGAAGGGCAGCACGTCCCGGATGTTTCCGATTCCGGTCAGATACATGATGCACCGCTCAAAGCCCAGTCCGAATCCCGCGTGCCTCGTCGTTCCGAAGCGGCGCAGATCCAGGTAGAACTGGTAGTTGTCAACATCCATGTTCAGCTCCTTCATGCGGTTCAGAAGCTTATCGTAGTCTTCCTCTCTCTGGCTTCCGCCGATGATCTCGCCGATGCCCGGGACAAGGCAGTCCATCGCCGCCACGGTCTTCCCGTCCTCGTTCTGTTTCATATAGAAGGCCTTGATGTCCTTCGGATAATCGGTGACGAAGATCGGCTTTTTGAAGACCTGCTCCGTCAGATAGCGCTCGTGCTCGGTCTGCAGATCGCATCCCCAGCTCACCTTGTAATCAAATTGATCGTTGTGCTTCTCAAGAAGGCTGATCGCCTCCGTGTACGTCACCCTCCCGAAGTCGGAGTTCGCGACGTGATTCAGACGGTCGAGAAGACCCTTGTCGACGAACCGGTTGAAGAATTCCATCTCCTCCGGCGCTTCTTCCATCACATAGTTGATGATGTACTTCAGCATGCTCTCCGCCAGCTCCATGTCGTCCTCAAGATCCGCGAAGGCGACCTCAGGCTCGATCATCCAGAACTCCGCCGCGTGACGCGTCGTGTTGGAATTTTCGGCGCGGAACGTCGGACCGAACGTATAGGTTTTGCGGAACGCCTGCGCGAAGGTCTCCGCGTCGAGCTGGCCGCTGACCGTCAGGCTCGTCTTTTTCTTGAAGAAATCCTGCGAATAATCGACCGTTCCGTCCTCGTTCATCGGAACGTTCTGCTGATCCAGGGTCGTCACCTGGAACATCTCCCCGGCTCCCTCCGCATCGTTGCCGGTAATCAGCGGCGTATGGACGTAGACGAATCCGCGCTCCTGGAAGAAGCGGTGAATCGCGTACGCCGCCAGCGAGCGGACGCGGAAGACCGCCTGAAAGGTATTGGTGCGCGGACGCAGATGCGAAATCGTGCGGAGATATTCCATGGTATGACGCTTCTTCTGGAGCGGATAATCCGGTGCGGACGGGCCCTCGACGACGACGCTCTCCGCCTGAATCTCAAAGGGCTGCTTCGCCTTCGGCGTCGCCACCAGCGTTCCGGTGACAATCACCGCCGTGCCCGCTCCGAGGGCGGAGATTTCGGCGAAGTCCTTCAGCTCGTCGCTGTAGACCACCTGCAGCGGTTCAAAAAATGTTCCGTCATGCAGCACAATAAATCCGATGTGCTTGGAATCGCGGATGCTGCGGATCCATCCCCCGACCTTCACCGTTTTCCCGATGAACTGATCGCGGTCGCTGTATATTTCTCTTACTGTCGTCAGATGTTCCATAAATCGATGTTCCTCCCTGCCTCATGTATGTCTGCGTCATCCGTCGCGGCGTATCAGCCGTTTTTCTTGTAATAACTCAGGAAAATATCTCCCTGGCTGCCGAACTGAGCCGCGGAGTCATTCTTTCCGATCGCCGTCACTTTCTTTGTCTCCGGGTCATAATACCACAGATTGTCAAAGATGTCATACCCGACAATCAGAACGTTCTTTGTCTCGGAAAATTTCGCGACCACCGGATATCCCCGGCTGATCTGATAGCGGATACTGGTCGTCGAACAGCCGCTGTAATTGAGAACCGTGCAGTCGTCCCCGACCGCTTCCTGAATCGCCGCCGCATCCAGCTTCGGATCCAGCAGTGCCTGCGGAAGCGTGTTGACGTCAAGCGTGATGTCATTCATCCAGTTTCCGCGCTCATAGACGTACCTCTGCTCGCCATCCAGAACGACTCCTCCGCTTTCATCGGCGCTCTGAAGCGCCGCGTTCGTGTCGGTCTCGATATCCGCCAGCGTTCCGCCGGCGTAGATGTAATACCGCTCTCCGGACGATTCCGGAACCGTCAGCCGGACGTTCAGCCGGTCCGTCTTGTCCCGGAGCTCCGATGTCCGCTCCTTCGACCCGATTTTCTTGCTGGCCTTGAATCCGAGCAGAACCTGCTGCCCCCTGCGGCTGTCCGACTTCGTCGTGATCACGCTGGAAGCGCTGTCCTGTTCATTGTCAATAATATGATCCTCCCCGGCGTCCGCAAACACGCCGTCCTGCTTCTTTCCGAGGGTCAGCGCGAGGTTGTTCGAGGACCAGGAGGTTCCCGTCACGTAGGTGTCCGTTTTCTGATACGTCTTCGCCTCTTTGCCGTTGGGATCGACGATGTGGATGACGTACATCCCAAACGTCGTGTTCCCCGCCGCGTCCGTGACGATATCCTCGTCGCGCGCGCATCCGTACACGAGATCGCGGTTGAAAAATCCGATCAGGCGCAGCTTTTCTCCTTCCGGAGCCGTGATCGTCGTCATCTCCCCGGTATCCGTATTCAGAGAAACGATCGTCGAGGACTGGGTCGGACTCATCTCATCCATCCACGCGACGTACCGCTGATCCGGCGAGGCCGCGATGCACTGGGGATTCACCGCATCCTTGATCACTTCGGACTTTCCGCTGGAGAGCTCGGTCCGGAGAAGCTGCGTTCCCGTGTAGGTATACAGGATATGATCATCATTAAAATACGTCAGAAGCCCGAGATTCTTGTTCAGCATCTCCCAGTTCTGGTCCGTGTTAATGAACAGCTCCTCCTCCAGCAGATTCGTCGACGCGGTGTACGTGTACGCGGAGATCCCGGTCAATCCCTCATGCGGGCCGGAATTCATGTATCCGGTCACGACAAACGACACGACCCCGTCGTCCGTGACGCTGCAGATCCGGATCTGGCTCGCGTTCCGCTCCGTGCGCTCGTCCGGCAGATCTTCTCCCCGGAAGCTGAACACGCGAATCGCCCCGACCTTCTCGTTGCTCCCGATCACCCAGAGATCGCCGCCCGACACGAAAGCGCAGTACTCCTGATTTTCGCTGATCACGTAATTGACGTCAACGCTTCCGACGCCGAGATTGATGTCTTCATCCTCGTAAACTGCCTCGGATGGCTGGAATACCTGCTCGGTATCGCGGTTCAGATCGACGAGCAGCACCTCTCCCTGATTCGTGCGGAGCCGGTAGAAATCGTGGACGTTATAATACTCGTCGTTCCCGTCCGAATCCTTCGCCGTCAGGATATAGTTCATGACGATGCTGCAGGTCTGGCCGTTGATCTCCTTGACCTGAGGCACCGCCTCCTTGTAGAGCTCCGGCGCCAGATTGCCCCAGGTCACCTGGTCAATGCTGGAATTGATCGTGACGTCATCAAAGTTGTCGCTCTTATTGGAAGAGGAATCGGTCTCCATATGCGCCGCCAGATCCGCCTCCGTATTTTTATCGAGGCAGCTGCGGTAAAAATTGTTCGCGAACTGCAGATACGCGTCCATATTCGAACCCGTTTCCTGGATGATCCGCGTGTAATAATGAATCGTCTCGGATTCGCCGCTTTTTGTGGTGATCGCCGCGTCCAGCTTCAGCGCGTATTCCTGATTCATGAGGATCGGCGTCGACAGCGCGATCTTTGCGGTGTACGTTCCGTCCGCTGCGGTCAGATCCGACGCGTTTCCGTTTTCCACGAAACTGCCGTCGATCAGCGACGTCACCTCGTAGCTGATCGAATTGACCGTATTCTCATAGGCCTTCACCGACAGATTTACCTCGCGGTCAACAGACAGGAGCGTCAGCGACTCACGGTTCGTCGACTCAACCTCCTCGTTCACGTGCCCGTACATCCGGTTGATCTGCACATCCCCCATCACGACGGACATCACCGGCAGCGTAGGCCCGCCGAACTCCGTCGTCTTCACCTTCGTTTTCACCCGCATCACACTGTAGAAAATAATGAATGCGAGCATAATAATTCCGGCGTAGATCAGAACTCTGACCATCTTCCGGATAATCCTGCGTTTTTTCATCCCCGGAAAGCTCCCCTGTCCTTTTGTTCCTTTAGTAGAGATACGCTTCATTCTGTTTCAGATCAATCGTATCCTTGTCAATCCACCGGTATCCGGTGTCAATCTGCTTCTCCACCGTCTCGCCCGACGCCGCGCGGAGCGCAGCAACGACCGCCGCGCATCCCATGCCCCGCGGGTTTTCGGCGACCGTTCCGTATTCTCTTCCCTCACGGATCGCGGATACCTGCGCCTTGCCGAGATCAAACCCCACAACCCGTATATCGCTTCGGCCGAACTTCGAGAGCGCCTTCAGAACCTGCTCCGTCGTGCCCTCGTTCGTGCAGATCACGCCGTCCAGCTCCGGCGTCACCTCAAGCGTCGCCTTCAGCATCGTCTCAACCGACTCCTCGTCATTCTCCTCCAGCCGTGCGGCGACCTCAACCTTCGGGTGGTTCGTAATTTCCTCTGCAAATCCCTGATTTCGCTCCACCGCGGACTTCTGTGACTGCGCATGCGTCACAATCGCGATTTTTCCCACATCCGAGATGGACTGGCACATATTGTTCATCGCTTCCCGTCCGGCGGCCACATTGTCCGTCGTACAATTCGCCGTCACGAGATCGCTCTCAATCCCGGAATCCAGCGTGATCACCGGAATGCTGTTTTCCTTCGCCGCCTCCAGCTGCGTCTTGCACGAATCCATGTCGATGGCCGCGATGCACAGCGCCGTCGGATTCTCCGAGAGCACACTGTCAATGGCGTTGATCTGGCCATCGACGTCCGTGCTGTCCTTCGTCCCGTCAAAGGTCAGCGTGACCCGCTCGTCCTTCTCAAATCCGTTTTCCTCATTAATCTCATCAACCGCCTGCTGGGCGCCGTCCTTCACTGCTTTCCAGTATTCGAGATTCAGCTCCTTCGCGACGACCGCGACCGTCGCGCCCGGTTCCACACTCAGATCGTCAACCGATGTATATGCGCTCGTCACCGAATCGTCGCCCGGCAGCGTAATCTCGTACGAACCGTGCCCCTGGCTTCCTGCGGAGGACGCAGAAACCGTCGGAACAGATGAGCCGGATTCAATGGAACCGGAGGCGGCACCTCCGTCCGATGAACAGGCACACAGCGAGACCGCCAGAACGGCAGCCGCAGCTGCCGCTGTAATTTTTCTGTGTTTCATTCGATTATCCATGAAAATTCCTGAATATTCCTGAAAAATCCTAAAAAGCCCTGAAGATCAGCCGCCCGTACGGGCGGACGCAATCAGACTATTTATCATAATTATAGCCGGAAGGGAAGAATAGTCCAGATTTTTTTGACTGTGAAGCTTCTGATTTCTGTGCAAAAGAGCCGCGGAGCAGATGCTTTCGCATGCCCCGCGGCTCTCTCATTTTCCGGCAGCCGTCTGCTGATCCGGATGCGTTCAGCCGTTTCCGTTCTCCTCCGCGCTGTATTCGGAGGCGTTCTGGTTGATCACCGCGTTTTTCAGAAGATCCAGCGTCTCATATCCGTCGACTGAAAAAAAATGGCCATCCGTTGTGAATCTGTACGTGTTACTCACGAGTCTTCCGTCGCTGAGATCGTAATTAATGGCGTCTCCCGACTTGAGCAGGTTGGTGAAGATTCCGCATGTATAGTAGGTAAAATCCTGCGTACCGCTGTCGTTTACCGGCACCCGCACAGAGATGGAGTACACGGGCGCGATGATATTCTGCGGATCACTGTCTTTCGATTTCGCCGTCAGGAAGTAGTTTCCAAGGTACGTTTTTCCGAGCACCGTGATCTCATCGTCTTGCGCGATATCGGAGGTGATCAGATCCTCCGTCTGCTTCTTTATCTCTTCCAGCGTATCCGACGGAACATCCGCCGCAGATGATATGTAGGTGGAAAGTCCGGAAACCGTATATTCCTTTTCCGTCTCATCCGTAATATATCCCTTCTCCGCAAGCGCTTCATTCACATCGGAAAATCCGTTCGAATAGGCTGTGACCGTAACCGTGTCGCCCTCGCTCAGGCCGCTGCTGGTATCCAGCTGATAGCTGATTCCGAAATCGTTCCCATAGGCGTTGTCCGCCTCAATTTCCGCCTCGCCGTTCCCGTCGTTTCCGGAGAATTTAACCGTCACGCCGTCGAACAGATCGATCTTCTGAAGATCCGGAAGGCCCTTTACCGTAAAGGTCTTATCGCTGTGCTTCAGCCGGACTCCGAAGATTTCTTTCGCGGTCACGTCATCGGTATTCCATTCATACGTGATTTTATCGCCGTTGCTCAGGTTGTCGGTCTCGCTCAGCTCTCCGCTGATGCACGCGCTCTCCAGCGCACTCACCGCCCCGGACGATGAATAGGACAGAATATCGGCTCCGAGATCCGCCAGCGTATCCGATCCGTACGCGTAAGCGCGCAGTTTTTTCCGATTGATCTTAATCTTCTTCGCGCAGTCCTTTTTGAAGGCGGATTCGTCGAATGTAACCTCGGCACTGCCTTTCGTATTTCCTCCGCTGTAGGTAACCGACAGGTATTTATTAAGATTGATCGTATGCGCGCTGATCGTCATCACAACAATCAGGACGATAACCGCCGCAGCTGCGGCACAGATGCCGCCGATCATCTTTGCGCTCAGCTTCTCTTTGATTTTATCAAAGACGTTCTTCTTGTTTTTCTGACCGCCGTACTGCATGTAGGGGTTCTGCGGCAGGCCCTGCTGCGCGTTTGAATACTGAGGGCCGCCCTGCTGCGGGCCTGACGGCTGCGGACCCTGCTGTGCGTTTGTATGCTGCGGGCCGCCCTGCTGCACGTCCGTGTGCTGCGGTTCCGACGGTTTTCCGGATTCCGCCGCTGCATCGCTCTCAGTCTTCGGGGATTCCGCCGCTGCATCGGCCTCCGGCTTCTGGGCTTCCGCCTCCGCATTGCTCTCCGGCTTCGGGGACTCCACCGCTGCATCGCTTCCCGGAAGAGGCGAGCCGCAATGCATGCAGAAGCGATCGCCGGGCGCGGCAATTCTTCCGCACTTCGGGCATCGATTCTCCTTCTGCTTCATTTCGGGCTCCTGCGCCTTTTCCTGTTCAACTTTTGTCCCGCAGTACATGCAAAACTTCGCACCTTCTGCAAGCTCATGACCGCACTTCACACATTTCATACCCGTTCCCCCTGCAGTTGTATTTAACAAATCAAGCTGTTATAAGTATAACTTATACACAATTTGTTTTCAACAACATTTACAGGTGCGCGCGGTGCATACGGCCGCCCGTTCCGTTCCTGTCAAATTTTGTATAATTCGGACGGGCAAAATGACAGCCGCCTTACACGTCCGACTTCTTCACCGATGTCTTCCTGCTGTAAAGCGGCTGCCTCAATGGTCAATATTCAATTAGGATTCCTTTCTGTATACACGAAAGTTACACTCGGCTTTTTCCCTTCCCGACTCGCGATACGCGATCCCTTCGCTGTATCCCTTAGAAAGTTTTCATGCTTTATATCTATGTGGAAGGTTGGATTCCGATCCGGCCTCTCCGGATCAT
Source organism: uncultured Eubacteriales bacterium (assembly GCA_900318755.1). Classification (GTDB taxonomy): domain Bacteria; phylum Bacillota; class Clostridia; order Lachnospirales; family Lachnospiraceae; genus CADBRN01. Next base: position 17,855 of record ONLT01000017.1, on the reverse strand, counting down.
CATCTCAGATCTCCTGATACATTCTCTGGCAGTGCTTCTTCTAAAACTTCTTATCGAACATCAGATAACTTCGTAATAAATTCTTCTCCTTGCCCTCGGAATGCATCGCATTTCTGAATTCCTTCTCTGTGGCAAATATTCAATATGAGTTGCACGCCTGCATGATACCTTTCATTTTACCTTATCCTTCGCTCACAGCTTACTCTGTTTCAGCTCCAAACGAAATTATTTTACTTTCAGAAGTGATAAAAGGTCTTTCCTGTCGGGAGCGCTATGCAATGCCACCCTCATATTGAGATAAGTCAACCGGTGGATTTCCCATTGGACCTTACCTCCTTTTCCAAATTCGAACATCCCGCCGAAGTTCCGTCTCGGCTTTCTGTCCGTCTTTTATTTTGTGACTATATAATAGCAAAGTCCCACAGTATTGTCAATATATTTTTTAATATTATTTTTGATTTTTGCATCTTTCCGGATGCTCCCGCTGTTTTCTCTTTATTGTGTCTGATTTGACTGAATTTTCTGATTAACAAGGTCACCCGGCTCATAATCCTGAAGCGGCGCCAGAAATCCCCGCCTGCGCAGCTTCTCCCCTACAAGATCCAGAACTTCCTCCGATTCCGCCGTCACCGTGTGATAATGGTAACCGGAGGTTACATTCATAAGGAGGCTGGAGCTGCCCGAAGCGATTTTCGCGAGATACGCCTCAATGTCGCGGCGCGAGCGGAGATGCAGCTCGCCGCGCATCACGCCGTACACCTTGTGGAAGATAAACACATCCTCAACCACAGCGCCTTCATCGACGATCATGGTCAGTTCCTCCTCCACCTCGCTGTCGCTGTGGGATACCTTGAACACCCGTGAAGCTCCCGGCTTCGCAGTGTACCCTCGCGTCGTCGAGATTACCTCCGCGCCGCCTCCGCGGATGGCGGCGATGTCCTGCACTATAATCTGTCTGCTCACGCCCAGGCGCCTCGCCAGCGCCGCTCCCGATACCGGATCCGCCGACTCTCTCAGGATCTGCAATATTTCCTTCTGTCTCTCATCACGGGTCATTCCACAGCACCTCACCATAAACACTGAACCGGATCATCTTCCCCAATCTTATCGCGTTTCCGCACGGTTGTCACGTGGCCTGACATCTGTTTTTACACCTGTTCCCGGATCGGATCCCGGTACGCCGCAAACGCAGAAGGCAGCGGATAGCGGCTGCGCATTTCCTCCGCATCCGCGAACCGCATCGTCTCGCCGTCAAAGGCGGCACGAACGCCGCCGGAAGGATCGGCGAGGCGGATCCGGTAAGCGCGCATTCTCCACTCGACGTGTGTGAAAATATGCTTTGCCTCCGGCATTTTTTCGATATAAAGAGGCTCCGCCTCTTCCGTCAGGAGCGCGGTCGCTGCCCGCAGCGCGTCCTCCTCCTTCACAAAACCATCAACCGACGGGAATTCCCAGAGTCCGGCGAGCAGTCCCTCATCCGGCCGCCTGCGGATCAGATATCTTCCTCCGTTCTCGATCAGCAGCAGTGTCTTCTTCTCAATCCGCCGTTTCTTCTTCGGCGCCTTCACGGGAAGCGTGTCTGTCCTCCCGCACTGATGCGCCGCGCACAGGTTCCGGACCGGGCATTCCGGGCAGAGCGGTTCGCCGTTCGGGACACAGACGATCGCCCCCAGCTCCATGAGCGCCTGATTCAGATCACCCGGGTCCGCACTGCCCGCCTTCATGATCCCGCGAATTGCGTCCTCGAGCGTTCTTTTCGTCGCCGCCAGTCCGATGTCGCTGTCATTGCCCGAAATCCTCGAGCAGACCCGCAGAACATTTCCGTCAACCGCGGGCTCCGGAACGCCGTAGGCGATCGAAGAAATCGCTCCGGCCGTATAACTGCCGATCCCGGGAAGACTTCTCAGAACCTCCGGATCCTCCGGAATCTTTCCGTCATAATCCCGGACAATAAGTTCCGCCGCGCGCTTCATATTGCGCGGCCTGCTGTAATACCCGAGACCTTCCCAGAGTTTCAGAAGGCGCTCCACGGAAACCTCCGCCAGATGCCGGACGTCGGGAATCTCCTTCTTGAAGCGGATGAAATATTCCTTCGCTGCGGCGACCCTCGTCTGCTGCAGCATAATCTCCGAAATCCACACATCGTACGGGTCGCCGGTTCCGCGCCAGGGCAGCGTCCGGCAATTGCTCCGGTACCACTCCGGCAGCAGCCGCAGCGGCTCCGCCAGCCGCTCCGCATGCCGATACGGTTCCTGTTTTCTCGTTCTCATATCCTGCTCTCTCCGTTTCCCGGGGCGTTCCCGCCATCTCCGGCGCCGTCCCGGTTTTTCCTCCGCAGCCGGCGCACGCGGTTGATGTGCCGCTCAAACGCACCGCTGTTCAGCAGATCCGCGAGCACGTACTGCTCGAACGTCGGAACCGCACACGAATAGAATTCAATCTTCTTCCAGAGCCCACCGGCCAGATCGACCGGCAGCACCATGTAGCCCATCCGCATGGAGGAGGCGATGGTTCTGGAAAAGGTGTTGATGTAGATCACCGTTCCCCGCGGCTCAAGGGAAAACAGGGTGTCCTCCGCCTTCGTCAGCTCCGAAAATTCCGAATCATAATCATCCTCGATAATCCGGGCGCCGCGCTCTTTTGCCCATCGGATATACTCCGCGCGCTTCGACGCGCTGGCCGTGACGCCGCTGGGGTAGCTGTTGAACGGCGTCACGTGAAGGACGTCGGCGTGCGATCCGGCAAGTTCGCTGCTGTGAATGCCGGACCGCCCGAGCTTCAGCATCTCGCAGGACGCCCCGTTCGCCTCATAGACGCGGCGTATCTTATTATAAGAAGGATCCTCCAGCGCATAGACTCTGTCCCGCCCGAGCATCTGCACGATCAGTCCGTACAGGTACTCCGAGCCCGCACCCACGATAATCTGGTCCGGCCGCACGACGATGCCGCGGCTGCGCGCGAGATAGGAAGCGATTGCTCCGCGGAGCCTCGGCACGCCGTTATTCGGAGACCGCTTCATGATCTCCTCCGCGTCATTCGCAAGAACGCGGCGCATCGTCTTCGCAAACACGGAAAACGGAAAGCGCTCCTCCTCCAGAATCTCCGAATACAGCTTCGCCAGCTCCCCGCTCCCCGGTTCACCGGATATACGGACAAGGGACGTCAGGGGAACACGTCCGGATGACGCTTTCCCGTCTTCCCCGCCCACGGGAAAGCTGTCCTCCCTCCGGTAGCACACGAAATAGCCGCTCCGTTCCCGCGGTTCAATGTATCCTTCGTCGCAGAGGAGCGCGTAGGCATGTTCCACCGTGATCACGCTCATGCCGGTTTCTTCCGCGAGGGTCCGCTTCGATGGAATTTTCATTCCGCACCCGTAGATTCCGTTTACAATCTCATCCCGCATCTGATCATACAGCTGCAGGTACGCCGCCTTCTTCCGTTTCCGGTCAATCCCGTACCGCACGGTCAATATCCGCCTTCCTCTTGATTATCGTCTGGTTATATAAAAAACTCGTTAATTGGTAATTTTTCAATACCAGAAACTGATTATAATACAGGATAAATCAAAGTTCAACCACAGGCACAGAAAGAAGGATTTGCAATGAAACAGTTATCCGCCACCCGGCAGATCGTCATGACCGCGATGTTCGCGGCGCTGACGCTGCTCGCCACATTTATCATCAAAATTCAGACCCCGACCTTCGGCTACATCCATCTCGGCGACGCGTTCGTTCTCCTGTCCGGATTCTTCCTCGGACCGTTCCTGGGCGGGCTTGCCGCGGGCATCGGATCTGCTCTCTCCGATCTGCTGGGAGGATACGCGATCTGGGTACCCGGAACATTCGTCATCAAATATTTCACCGCGTTCGTCGCAGCTTTCGTTTTCGGTGCGCTCACCAAAAAAGGAACGCGGAAAAACTTCCGCGTCCCCGGTATCGTTCTTTCCGGCGTAATCGGTGAGATCGTCATGGTGGCCGGCTATTTCTTCTACAACGTAATCATCATCGGCGCGACCGAAGGAGGATTCGGTGCGGCAGGCGTCGGCGCGGCGTTCTCTGCTTCTCTGGCTGAAGTTCCGTTTAACATCGTCCAGGGCGTCGTCGGCATCGTGCTCGCCACCATTCTCGAGCCGGTTTTCGCGAAAATCGGCCGCTCCGTCTCCTGGTCCGAGGCCTGAAACCGGAGCGGCGCCGCAAAGGCGCCGAAAGCCGCCGGTCAGCGGTAGACGCCGTTGATCGTCACGCTGAAAACCGCGTCCTTTCCGTTCAGGGAATCCACGCCGTAGTTTTCGGGAAAGGTGACGGAAATATCGAATGTCTCGCCGACCTTGTGTCCGATGATGCCGTCCTCGAATCCGTCGATGTACGTGCCGGATCCCAGCACCAGGTCCGTTCCCTGTCCGTCGGTGCTTCCTCCGTCAAAGGCTTCTCCGTCGATTGTGCCGGTATAATCGATGTTCACCGTATCGCCGCTCTTCACCTCGACGCCGGCCGTCCGATCCAGGGTTTTCGCCCCGGACGATGAGGCGGACGATAAAATTGATGATGAAATCGACGACGATGTGCTGACCGATGATCCGGAAACACTCTCTCCTCCGCTCTTATTGCGGAACGAGCTGACCGCCGTCGCGATCACCGCGGCTGCAATCACCGCGATCACGATCACCGGCGGCAGAACCTTTTTTATCTTTTGAGCGCGCTCCATTTTGGCGCGCTCTTTTGCGCGTCTCTCCTGCGCCAGTTTTCTGTTTTCCTTTTTCATAATGTCTCCTCCGATTTCTATTCTGCGGGACCGGCCGCCTTTTGCCGCCGCCCGCATATCGTTATCATCATACAATAATTCTGTTCTGTTTAGGATGAACATTGTGTGAATCCTTTCCGGATCGGGGGAAATGTAAAACTTCCCGCCCGATGTGGAAAAACCGCGCCGGTAATGCTATGATGTATTGTATTCGAAAATTGGTACAAACAGGAGGAACCCCAATGGTTGCGGAACTGATCAGTGTCGGGACAGAACTTTTACTCGGCAACATTGTCAACACAAACGCACAGTATCTATCAAAAAGGCTCGCGGCGCTCGGCATCGACGTCCATTACCAGACCGTCGTCGGCGACAACAGCGGCCGGATCAAAAACACGCTTGACGTTGCCTTCAGCCGCGGCGACACCGTAATCCTGACCGGAGGTCTCGGTCCCACAAAGGATGACATGACAAAGGAGATGCTGATCTCCTACTTCCACAAAAAGCCGGTCCTCGACGAGAATGCCCTCGCGGCGCTGACCGCGCGTCTGAAAAAGCTGGACGTGGCAATGACCGACCATCACAGAAAACAGGCGATCGTCCCGGACGATTCCATCGTTCTGATCAACCACAACGGCACCGCGCCGGGCGTGATCATGGAAGACGGCGGAAGAACCGCGATTCTTCTCCCCGGACCGCCCAGGGAGATGAAGCCGATGTTCGAGGAGTACGTGGCGGATTACCTCGCGAAGCGCTCCGGCCGGGTTTTTGTCTCCGTGAACATCAAGATGCTTGACTTCGACCACGCGCCGGTCCGCATCGTCGGCGAAGCACCTGTGGCGGACCGCCTCGATCCCGTCATCGACCAGGCGAACCCGACGGTTGCGACCTACGCCAAGGACGACGGATGCCTGATCCGCGTCACCGCCTCCGCTCCCACAAAGGAAGCGGCGCGCGAGCTTCTGAAACCGACCGTAGAAACATGCTGTGAACTTCTCGGCAGACAGTACATCAATTACATCAAAGAAGATGAGGATTGAATTGAATGAAACTATTTGCACTGATACTATTTCTTCTCATGTACGTGATCATGATCGCGCTCCCGAAGCGCCGCGTGCTGGCGGCAATCATCACGGCGGTGATCTTCCTGATTTCCGGAATTATGCCGCTTGGGGAGGTTCCCGGCGCGATTAACTGGAACGTCCTGATGATGATGGCCGGCACCATGATTCTGGTTCATTTTTTCATCGTATCGAAAATGCCGAACCGGATCGCGGACCTTCTTCTGGACAAATCGAAAAACGTCATGTGGGTCACGATTTTTATGTCCCTCTTCGCCGGCGTGATCTCCGCGTTTATCGACAACGTGGCGACCGTACTGATGGTCGCTCCGGTCGGTCTGGCGATCTGCAAGAAGCTGAAAATCTCGCCGGTTCCGATGCTTCTCTCCATCGCGGTCTCCTCAAATCTGCAGGGCGCTGCGACGCTCGTCGGCGATACGACTTCCATCATGCTCGGCGCGTACGCGAATATGGACTTCACCAACTTCTTCTGGATGAAAGGCCGTCCCGGCATGTTCTTCGCAGTTGAACTCGGTGCCGTCGCCACGGTTCCGATTATGATGATCCTGTTCCGCAAAGAACGCCGCCCGGTTCACGCCGATGAGATGACGGAGGTCAGCGACTACGTCCCGTCGTTCCTGCTCATCGGAATGGTCGCCGCTCTGATCGTGGCGTCCTTCGTTCCGGAAAAGCCGGACGTCACCAACGGTGTGCTCTGCATGATCTTCGCGGCCGCCGCCGTCGTCTACGACCTGATCCGCACCCGCGACCGGATGAATTCGAAGAACGCGCTGTTGAGCATCGATCTTCAGACGCTGCTTCTTCTGACCGCGCTCTTTGTGATCATCGCAGGCATCACCGAGGTCGGCATCATCGACGACTTCTCCGACTGGATCGTGAAGGTCGGAGGGAACAACCTGTTCCTCCTCTACACCATCGTCGTCTGGGGTTCCGTCATCATCTCCGCGTTCGTCGACAACATCCCTTATGTGGCGACGATGCTGCCGGTTCTGACCGCGGTCTGCGCGTCCCTGAACATCGAGCCGTACCTGCTCTACTTCGGGCTTCTCACCGGCGCCACGCTCGGTGGCAACCTCACACCGATCGGCGCCTCGGCGAACATCGCCGCCGTCGGTATGCTGAAGCAGAACGGGTACGAGGTATCCTTCAAAGAGTTCATGCGGATCGGCCTCCCGTTCACACTCACGGCGGTGACCGTCGGATATCTGTTCATCTGGTTTGTATGGCACTGACGAAAACCTGCAGACAGCCGGAGAATGTGCAGAGCGCACATTCTCCGGCTGTTTCACTCTGAGCATCTCCGCGCTTCGACCGGCTGTTTCACTCTGAGTATCTCAGCGCCTCGATCGGCTTTTTTCTCGCGGCCTTCCTTGCCGGATAGATTCCGAAGACGATTCCGATCAGCGCTGAGAAGGAGGGACATTGTACTGCTGATCTGACTTCGCGCTTCCATAATTTCAGACTGGCTCGTCACCGTGAAGGCGTCGCTGTCGCCGGAGAGACGGCTCAGCATCACGGCGGTGACACTCTCCTTCGCCGCATCCAGCGAGTCGGAATCCAGGCCTTTTTCTTTTTCAACACATTCTTTGCTTTCACAAAGAACTTCCGATTTATCCCTTTCATAATCACACCTCTTCCGGAAACCGTTCCAATCAATCATCGAGCCTATCTTAAAAGATGAACCTTAATCCGACTTTAAAATCCCGGAATTTCGATCACTGCCGCCGGATGATAAATGGCGTCGCTCCAAAAAAAGAGCTCCGCGCGGGCAGGAACTTCCACCCGCAAAAAAGAGCTGCCGCCCGCAGTGGGGTGAACAGCTCATAAGGAGAAGCGTATTGAATTTATGAATCCGGTTCCTCTTTCTTCGGCCTGCGTTTCGGGAAACAGATCTTAACTGAGGTTCCGACGCCCAATTTACTCTTCAGGTCAATTTTCGCGTCGTGAACGATTGCTGCGTGTTTTACAATCGAGAGCCCGAGGCCTGTCCCTCCGACTTCCTTTGAATGGCTCTTATCCACCCGGTAGAAGCGCTCGAAGATGCGTTCCTGCTGATCTTCGGGAATTCCGATGCCGGTGTCCCGGACGGTCAGGATCACCTTTTCTTTCTTTTCCTTGACCATCACCTCGACCGAACCGCCGTCCCTGTTGTACTTGATGGCGTTATCGCAGAGGTTGTACACAATTTCCTGCATCAGATGCGCGATTCCGCAGATTTTCACAGGATTTCCGGAAAATGAAAGCGTTACGTTTTTCGAAGCCGCGGTCTCCTGAAGACTTTCAACGGTGCGGCCTGCGATCTCAGAGAGATCGACCTCCGCCCAGTCCATATCGCGGGCGCCCTCGTCGAGATGGGACAGATTGATGATGTCCTCAACGAGACGGATCATCCGCTGGGCCTCCTGATAAATCTTCTCCGCGAAGGGCTGGATGTCCTCTCCGCGAACCATTCCGTTCTTCATTAGCTCGGCGTAGCCGGAAATCGAATGAAGGGGCGTGCGGAGCTCATGCGAGACATTCGCCGAAAACTCCCGGCGCACCTGCTCCGACTTTTCTTTTTCGGTGACGTCGATCAGCATCAGCGCCGCGCCGCGCACTTTCTCATCAAATTCAACCGGGGACGCGGTGATCTGATAAATCGCGTCGCCGATCTCCGCCGTCTTGTCGCTCTCAATCCCGTCCAGTGCGTCGCTCACAGACATCTGGATGTCCATATTGCGGTTGACCGCAAGAATGTTTTTACCCACACACTCCGGCGTCGCGCCGAGAATCCGGAGCGCCGAATTGTTGATCCCGACGATGTTTCCGCGGTTGCCGAGAAGAACAAGACCCTCGTACATATTGTCGATGATGGTGTTGAGTTCTTCCTGCCTCTGATTCAGCTCGCTCTTCTGCTTCCGCAGCTGCCGCTGCTGCTTGTCCATCCTCCGCAGAAGCGGCGCAAGCTCGTCATAATCCTCATTCATCAAAGGCTCTTCAAGATTCAGGTTGTTGATGGGCTGCACGATCTGCTTCGAAAGCCGGTTTGACAGCACCGCCGCCAGAATAATCGCCGCAAGGAGAACGATGCACATCGGCTGAATCATCGTGATCGTCATCGCGAGCACCGTGTTCATTCCGCGGGAGACGCGGACGACCGATCCGTCGCTGAGCCGTTTTGCGCAGTACAGGTACCGGCTCATCATCGTACTGGAATAGCGCCGGCTCTCACCGTATCCGCTCTGACTCTCCATCGCCTCCCGGATTTCCTCCCGATCCGCGTGATTTTCCATCCCGGCCGCGTCATTCATCGAATCGTACAGAACGCTTCCGTCATCTGCTACCCAGGTGATCCTTGTCTCATCAACATCCAGTTTCTTCAGATAAGTTTCTCCGTCAAGCTGCACTCCTTCGGCGATCAGTTCCAGCTGGCCTCGGAGTTCTTCCCTTGAGAAGTCCGAATAATGTCCGTTCAGTACGACGATGCTAAGCGCGAAAGAGACCAGCAGAATCCCGAGCGCCATGTAGAACATGGCTCGAAATACGCGTTTTTTCATAATAAATAAACCCCCCGGGCAATCCCGGTTATGCTGTAATCCGCTGCTGCCTCTCAGACCTTAACCGCGTCGCTCATGCGATATCCGACGCCGCGCACCGTCTCGATCCGGCTGCCTTCCTTTCCGAGCTTCGCCCGAAGTGTTCCGACGTGAACATCCACCGTCCGCGTCTCACCGCTGTAATCCGATTCCCATACGGAAAGCAGCAGTTCGTCACGCGTAAACACGCGCCCCGGATTCTTCATCAGCAATCTCAAAAGTTCATATTCCTTCAGGGTCAGATTGACCTTTTTGCCCGAAACCGTCACATTGTGTTTCTTTTCATCGATTTCCAGTTTCCCGATGGAGATCTTCCGCTCTACGTTCCCGTGGGTCCTGCGAAGGACCGCCTTCACGCGCGAAACCATTTCCATCATACCGAAGGGCTTCGCGAGATAATCGTCCGCCCCGAGGTCAAGGCCGATCACCTTATCATATTCCGTGCCCTTCGCGGTCGCCATAATCACCGGAATGTCGGCGGTCAAAGCGTAGGACCGCAGCTTCTTGAGAATCGAAATGCCGTCTTCGTCCGGCAGCATGATATCCAGAAGGACCAGCTGGGGATTTTCCTCCTTTTTCAGCGCGCTCCAGAACGCCGCGGCGTTTTCACATCCCACCGTCTTAAAACCGGACGCATTCAGCGTATAGGTCATCAGTTCCCGGATGCTGTCATCGTCTTCCACGCAAAAAATCACTTTTCCTGAACTCCTCTGTTCTCGCCGGTCACACTGAAAATAACCCAGTTTGCGATATTCACCGCATGATCGCCGGTGCGCTCGAAATACTTTGCAATCATCAAAAGATCCAGCATATCCGCCGCATCGGACTTATCGTTTTTCAGGAGATCGACGAGTTTTCCCTTGATCGAATTGAAATAGCCGTCCACCACATCATCATAACTGATTACGTCATCTGCGACAACTGCGTCCTGATTGACAAACGCGTCGATACTCTTCGTAACCATATGAATCACAGCGTCCGCCATCTCACGGAAATCCAGCCCCTCCGGCACCTTTTTTAAAGACGAGACGCGGACCACATCCGCGATATCCGTGCTCTGATCCCCGATGCGCTCCATATCCGTCACCATCTTCAGGGCGGAGGAAATCATGCGGAGATCCTTTGCGACCGGCTGTTGGGTTAAAAGAAGCCGAAGGCAGAAATCCTCGATCTCGCGCTCCTCGCGGTTGATCTCCTCCCGCTTTGCAATCACCTGCACCGCGAGTTCGCGGTCCAGGCCGACCAGCGCCTGCGCCGCCTTCGCGACTGAAGTCTCACAGAGCATTCCCATTGAAATCATTTTTTTATTGAGCTCTTCGAGCTCCGCCATATATACGCTGCGCATAATTATCCGAACCTTCCCGTGATATAATCCTCGGTTCTCTTATCCTTCGGAGTTGAGAACATCTTATCCGTCGTGCTAAACTCAACGAGTTCTCCGAGCAGGAAGAACGCGCACTCGTCAGAAATACGAGCCGCCTGCTGCATATTGTGGGTGACCATGACGACCGTGTATTTTTCCTTCAGCTGCTGCGCCAGCTCTTCGATTTTTCCTGTCGAGATCGGGTCCAGCGCGGATGTCGACTCATCCATCAGAAGAATATCCGGCTCTACCGCCAGTGCGCGCGCGATGCAGAGACGCTGCTGCTGTCCGCCGGAGAGACCCAGCGCCGATTTTTTCAGACGGTCCTTCACCTCATCCCAGATCGCCGCGTCGCGGAGCGTGCGTTCAACGATTTCGTCCAGCTTGACTCTGGACCGGATGCCGTGCGTTCTCGGTCCGTAAGCGATGTTGTCGTAGATACTCATCGGGAACGGGTTCGCTTTCTGGAACACCATCCCGATCCGCTTGCGGATCCAGGTGACGTCGACGCCGGGGTCATAGATGTTCTGTCCGTTGTACAGGACATTCCCCTCGATTTTTACGCTCGGAATCAGATCGTTCATGCGGTTCAGCGTCTTCAGAAACGTCGATTTTCCGCAGCCGGAAGGACCGATCAGAGCGGTAATCTCGTTCGACGGAATTTCGGCATTGATGTCTTTCAGCGCATGATGGTCGCCGTACCAGAGATTCAGTTTTTTTACGTCCAGAATTGTACTCATATCAAATTCCCTTTTATACTTTTTTCAGTTTCTTCGCCGCAAATTTCGCGAGCCAGTTGATCAGGAAGGTCAGCAGCATCAGAATGACCGCAATCGAAAACGCGACATCCGTCTCACCGCGCTCACTTGCATAGACATACAGCGCGACCGTCAGCGTCGCCGAGGAGGACTGCATTGCCTTCGCAAAACTGTTCAGAACCAGACCGAATCCCGCCGTGAACAGAAGCGCCGCGGACTCGCCTACAATACGGCCGATTCCGAGAATGCATCCGGTCACGATACCGTCAATCGCATTCGGAAGAACAACGGTGCGGATCATGTGCCACTTTCCTGCTCCGAGCGCCAGCGCGCCTTCGCGGTAGCTGTCCGGAACCGTCTTCAGACTTTCCTGCGTCGTACGGATGATAACCGGCATGATCATAATCACAAGCGTGAGACCTCCGGCGAGAATTCCCTGCTTCAGTCCGAACAGCTGAATGAAGATCAGCATTGCGACCAGACCGTAGATGATGGACGGGATTCCGGAAAGGGTCTCCGTCGCGAACTCAATGATATTCGCGAGTTTTGTGTGTCCGGCATATTCCGTCAGATAAATCGCCGCGCCGACGCTGATCGGCAGCACGATCACCATCGTGATGATGATAATATAGATGGTATTCAGGATGTTCGGCAGAATACCGATTGTGTGCTTCAGATGACTGGTCTGGGAACTGATCAGCTGCCAGGTCAGGTGCGGAATGCCCCGATAGCAGATGTAGCCGATCAGAAACACAAGCAGCGCAACCGTAAGAAATGAACAGAAGTAGAGCCAGAAATTTGCGTTGCCGTTCCAGATTTTTCTCCGGGTCGAAAGGTTCTTGTCGCTGTCGCTCACAACAGGCATATCCGCGCTGAGCTCAGAATTTTTCGCGCTCATGCTCACACCTTCTTTCTCTTGATCACGAGATTCAGAATTGCATTGATCAGCATAATAAACAGGAACAGGACGAGTCCGATCGAGAACAGCGCCTGTCTCTGGAGGGAGCCGACCGCCGCGTAGGACATCTCGGACGCGATCGCCATCGTCATGAAACGGACGGATTTCAGCAGGCCCGGCATATTCGCGACGTTTCCGGATACCATGATAATCGCCATCGCCTCTCCGATCGCACGGCCGATACCGAGGACAATCGAAGCCGCTGCACCGCTCTTCGCCGCCGGAAGTGAGACGCGGAAATACGTCTCCGTTTTGGTCGCTCCCAGCGCGAGCGACGCGCTCTCGTACTCCTCCGCAACTGCGTCAAGCGCCGTCGCCGACACATTGATGATCGACGGCAGTACCATGATGGACAGAACAAGGATCGCCGCCAGCAGGGTCGCGCCGGACGAAAGCCGGAACCACTTCGCGATCGCCGGAACAAGAACAATCATGCCCACAAGGCCGTAAACGACCGAAGGAATTCCCGCCAGCAGTTCAACCGCAGAACGAATCACCGAAGAAAGTTTCTTCGGAGCCGCTTTCGTCAGGAACAGCGCCGTGAGCAGACCGACCGGAATACCGATCACCATCGCTCCCGCCGTGCCGTACAGGCTGGTAAGAATAAACGGCAGAATCCCGAAGGAAGGTTCCGTCGTCGTCGCTGTCGGCATCCATTTTGTGCCGGTGATGAATTTTACAAAGCCGATCTTATGAATGGCCGGAATCCCGGCGATAATCAGGTAAATCGAAATACAAAGTACAAAACCGATCGCAAGAACCCCGCACAGAAGGAAAACGGCGTGAACGCCGTTTTCCAAAGCTGCCTGCGAGCCGGCTGTTTTTTTCAGCTTTCCAGCTGAAGCAGTCGCATCAGACATATTCAATTATTTCGCTGTCGGTACAGCGCCCGCTCCTTTGATCAGGTCTGCCGCATCTTTCGATGTAGCGAAATCGAAGAACGCCTGTGCCTCTGCGCTGAGCTGGGTCCCGTCCTTCGTGACAAGGTTGAACGGTCTCTGAATCACATAGCTTCCGTCCGCGATGTTCTCCTCGGTACACTCAACGCCGCCGACCGTGAGGGCCTTGATTCCATCCTGGCCTTCAACCGCCGAGAAGGAAGCGTAACCGATTGCGTTCGGGCTGTTCTTAACTGCCTCGATGACAGCGCCGGTAGACGTCAGCTCCTGAGCAAGCTTGCATGCATCTTTCGTTCCGGTGATTTCCTCGAAGCCGTCTCTCGTTCCGGAGCCCGCCTCACGTCCGATGCAGGAAATCTCGCCGTCGGATCCGCCATCGATGTCTTTCCAGTTTGTGGTCTCGCCCTTGAAGATCGACGCGATCTGGTCAACGGAAAGATCGCTGATCGGGTTGTCCTTATTTACAATGACAGCAATTCCGTCCAGAGCCACGGTGGTAGCCACCAGACCGTTCGAAGTTTCCTCATTCTTCAGTTTTCTGGAAGAAAGGCCGATGTCGCAGGAGCCGTTGTTGACGGACTCGATTCCGGTACCTGATCCGGTTGCGTCATAGGTAACGGTCACGTTCGGGTTATCCGCCATGAACTGCTCGGAAAGTGCGCCGATTACTTCCTCCATGGAAGTAGAACCGTTTGTGGCAACCGTGCCGGACAGATCCTGCGAAGCCGCCGCACTCGAAGATCCGGAAGAAGCGGATGCCGAAGCGTCGCTGGAAGCCGCCGCGGAGCTCTCGCTGGAAGAAGCTTCAGAACCCGCGCCGGAGCTGGAGCTCGAAGATCCGCAAGCCGCGAACATCGCAGCCGCTGTCGTCATCGCTGCAATAACGGCAATCACCTGTTTCTTTTTCATGTCTTACATCCTCCATCAAATGTGCAATCTAATTGACAGCACTTATGTTACGGAGAAAATGTAAAGCCGGTTACCTTCACCATGTAAAATCTAAGTAAGGAAATTTTACAATTGGTAAGATTTTCCTATCAATTCAGGCCTCGGCGCGGTTTTCGTCCATGCCCCGGCGGATCCTTCCGCACGCGATAAAGGGCACGCGATAAAGGCACGCGATAAAGTTGCGAAATGTCATACTCAAACGCTGCAAAGTGTGCTAAACTCAGTTAGATATAAATGCAGGAGGAACGTTTTACTTTGATGAAACGATTAAAAAAACTGAAGCCAACTTCCTTTCAGATCATCGTGTTCGGCTTCGCCGTCGTCATACTCGGAGGGGCTCTGCTGCTCATGCTGCCGATCTCAACGAAAAGCGGCACGGTGACCCCGTTCAGCGACGCGCTCTTCACCGCCACGTCGGCAGTCTGTGTGACCGGACTCATCGTGCGGAGCACTGCGCTCTACTGGTCTGTGTTCGGCCAGGCTGTGATTCTTATACTGATCCAGATCGGCGGAATGGGCGTCGTGACAATGGCTGCGTTCATCTTTCTCGTATCGGGCCGCCGGCTCTCTCTTAAAACCCGCACCACGATGCAGGACGCGATGTCTCTCCCGACGCTCGGCGGAATTGTCCGCCTCACGGGTTTTATTCTGAAAGCAACATTAATTATAGAAACAGCGGGTGCGCTGATCATGATGCCGGCCTACGTGAGCCGGTGCGGCGCGCGCGGGGTCTGGATGGCGTTCTTCCACTCGATCTCGGCGTTCTGCAACGCTGGGTTCGATCTGGCTGCGGCGCCCGGTGATCCCTATCCCTCGCTCACGGCCTACGCGGCCTCACCGGTGGTCAACATCGTCATCATGTCGCTGATCGTCGTGGGCGGCATCGGATTTCTCACCTGGTCCGACCTGCACGACAACCACCTTCATTTCCGGCGTTACCGGATGCAGACAAAGGTAATCCTGAGTGTGACGGCGATTCTGATTATCGTCCCGGCGGTCTGCTTCTTCCTCGTGGATTACCGCGATTACCCGCTCGGCGAACGGATTCTCGCTTCGCTGTTCCAGTCGATCACGCCGAGAACCGCCGGCTTTAACACGACGGACCTCACAAAACTGAGCGATGCCGGACAGACGCTGATGACCGTTCTGATGCTGATCGGCGGTTCGCCGGGGTCCACTGCCGGCGGTATGAAAACAACGACGATCGCCGTTCTCTTTGTCACGGTATTCTCGGTGTTCGGACGGAAGGAGAACGCGAATCTCTTCCGCCGCCGGATTGATTCTTCTGCAATCCGGACTGCAGCGACGATTCTTCTGATGTATATCTTTCTGATGTCGCTGGGCGCTGTGATCATCAGTTCCTATGAGGGACTTCCGATCACAAAGTGCATTTTTGAAGCCTCCTCGGCGATCGGCACCGTCGGTCTGACCCTCGGCATCACGCCGTCGCTGGGGCTTCTGTCAAAGCTCGTACTGATTTTTCTGATGTTCTTCGGCCGTGTCGGAGGACTGACCCTGATCTACGCGACCCAGACAGGCACGCGTTCGACCAGGGGCCGGTACCCGCAGGAAAAAATTATGATCGGATAACAACATGTGCCAGAAAGGATTTTGAATATGAAATCTATTTTATTGATCGGACTCGGTTCTTTTGGAAAAGAAATCGCCATTAAGCTGAATGAGCTCGGGCATGAGACGATGGCCGTCGACTGCGACGAGGAACGCGTCAACGACGTTCTCCCCTACGTTACAAACGCGCAGATCGGAGACAGCACCGATGTCGAGTTTCTGAAATCACTCGGCGCCAGAAATTATGATGTGTGCATCGTGACAATCGGAAGCAATTTCCTCAACTCCCTTGAAACGACATCGCTTCTTCACGAGCTCGGCGCACCGCTCGTTGTTTCCCGGGCGACCTCCGCTGTTCAGGAGAAGTTTCTCCGCCGCAACGGCGCGGACGATGTGATATATCCGGAGCGCGAGTTCGCGAAGTGGGTTGCGATCCGCTACACCTCCAATCACATCCTCGATTACGTCGAGGTTGATTCGGATCACGCGATCCTGGAGGTTTCCATTCCGGAGAAATGGCTCGGAAAATCCATCGCGGAGCTGAACATCCGCCGTGTACACAGCATCAACGTCGTCGCTTACAAGCAGGGGGGAAAACTGTACGCGACCGTTTCCCCCGACCTGGTCCTGCGAAGCGATATGACGCTGGTTGTATTCGGCGAACTCGGAACCATGAAAAAATGCTTCCATATGTAAAAATCAGGCGTTCATCGCCTGCATAACTTCCTCAAGTGTCGGCATCGCCGGAATCGCCCCGCGCTTCTGCACACACAGCCCCGCCACCGTGTTTGCGAAGCGGAGCATCTCCTGCGCCGTTTTCCGGTCGATTCCGTCCGGGCTGAGGTTTTTCGCCAGAAATTCGTACAGAATTCCGCCCCAGAAGGAATCGCCGGCTCCGGTGGTATCGACCGCCTCGCCGCTCATGCCCGGCTCCGTAACTTCAAGGTTCTTTGTTTTCAGAAGGGCTCCATCCTTTCCGAGCGTCACAAAGGCGCATCTGACACCCTGGCGGAGCAGCTGTTCCGCTGCCACCGCCGGATTTATTTCATCGGTCAGCAGCGCACATTCTTCATCGGAGATCTTCATGATGTCAACGTACGGGACGACCGAGCGCATCTGCCTCTTCGCCGTCTCTTCATCCGGCCAGAGCGGCGCCCGGTAATTCGGATCGTAGGAGATCAGCGCACCGTTCTCCTTTGCCTTCTTTACCGCAAAAAGCGTCGCCTGGCGCGCCGGCTCATCCGTCAGCGACAGCGATCCGAAATGAAAAATCCGGGTCTCTCTCAGGAGCCGCTCCGGAATCTCATCCGAACGCAGCTGCGTATCCGCCCCCGGCTTTCTCGCAAACGAAAAACTCCGCTCACCGTTCTCCAGACCGACGAACGCAAGCGTCGTAAAATAAGCCGGATCCGTAATCATTCCGGACGTGTCAATGCCGAGATCCTCCAGCGTCTTCCTGAGGAAAACGCCATGAAGATCATCTCCCACTTTTCCTATGAAGGCCGTTTTCCGCCCCATTTTTGAGAGCGCCGCGAGCACATTCGCGGGCGCGCCTCCCGGATTCTGCTCAAACAGGCTTCTACCTGCCTCCGACCTTCCGTAAGGCGTAAAATCAATCAGCACTTCACCTAATGCCGTAACATCTGTCATAATGCATCACCCTTTCATAGCAGCGGATCAGAAATACTGTTCATTCACCGGAAGCGGCTTCATCTCCCACGCGGTAATCTCCGCCTCGCTGCAGTCAAACCGCACCTCCAGATGAGAATCCTCCTCAAAATCCGGAAAATAATGCGATGTCATCACGATCTCGCCCCCGTTGAAATAAAATTCCAGCATCGAGCGATCAATCAGAAGCCGCGCGTCCGTAATCTTTGCCGCCCGCACTTTGCGCTCGACTCTTCCGCGCCCTGTCTTCCCGCTCAGATTCAGCGTCAGAATCTGGTTAAAATACGAGAGACAC
>ONLT01000045.1 GCA_900318755.1 uncultured Eubacteriales bacterium | reverse complement strand
GCGCCTGCGCAAGTGACGTATGCTGTTGATTCAAATACCGGAATCAGGGCTGCGCGCCTGAATCGCCGCTGTTCTGACTCTGCTGGCTGCTCTGGCTCTCCAGATCCGACTTGCTCTCCAGCGTGACGGTAAAGGTCTGCTCCTTGTATTCGCCGTTATCCGCCCGCTCGGCCACAATCTCGACGCTCTCGCCTGCCTTGTAGTACTGCAGCTGCGCTTTCAGATCGTCCAGCGTGCTGACGCTCTGTCCGTTGATTTTGGTGATGACGTCGCCCTTCTTCAGGCCTGCGTTCGCCGCTGCTCCGCCGTCATTGGCGGTGATGATGCAGATGCCCTCCGGCATGTTGTAGACCTCCGCGTACTGACTGGTGACGTCCGCGCCGGAAATCCCCAGGTAACCCCGCTCGTCCTCCGAGATCACCGTCTTCGTCTCCTGCTTCATCAGATTGTCCAGGATCGGCTCCGCCTTCGAGGTCGGAATCGCATAACCCATGTTGTCAACCGTCGTGCCGTTCGTGGAAGAACTCTTTCCCTCGTTGATCCCTACCAGCTCGCCGTTCATATTCAGAAGCGCGCCGCCGCTGTTGCCCGGGTTGATCGCCGCGTCTGTCTGGATCAGTCCCTCGGACGTGGTTCCGTCCTCCGTCTGGAGCGTGCGGTTCAGCGCACTGACGTATCCGCTTGTGACGGACTGGCCGTAGCCGAGTGCATTTCCGATCGCCACGACCCGCTCTCCAAGCTGGAGGCTGTCCGAGTCGCCCATCTTGATGATACTGATCTTCTTCGTCGTATCATCTTTGACGTCTGATTTTTTCACCGCGATGACCGCAAGGTCGTTATCGGAATCCGTTCCCTTGATGCTGGCCGACGCGACGGACTCATCGATGAAGCCCACCGATACCTCCTGCGCACCGGACACGACGTGTTCATTCGTGGCGATCAGATACTCGTCGTCATTCTCACCGACAATCACGCCGGTGCCCGCTCCGGACACCTCGTACTGCTGCGACTGTCCGAAATAATTCTGCATCTCCTGCACGGACATCGTCGAGATCGTCACCATGGACGGCATCGCGGTGGAAGCGACCGTCTGAACCGACGTATCGCC
Source organism: uncultured Eubacteriales bacterium (assembly GCA_900318755.1). Classification (GTDB taxonomy): domain Bacteria; phylum Bacillota; class Clostridia; order Lachnospirales; family Lachnospiraceae; genus CADBRN01. The sequence continues at coordinate 15,905 of ONLT01000045.1, read as the reverse complement.
GGCGGTACTGCTTCCGCTTCCGGAAGCAGAGCCGGAGTCCTGGCTGTCCGCCGTCTTGATCTTCGCGGTTCCGCCGGAAGAATTCGACCCGTTCCCGCTCTGAACCGCCGCGCCCGATCCGGACACCGCCCGGGCGGAATAATTCGTGAGAAACGCCGTGCCGCCTGCAATCAGACCGAATACCAGCGCCATCGCCACCACCCGCAGCCACGGATGCTTTTTCTTCTGCTTCCCCGGTTTTTCCGGCTGCGGATGATCGGAGTAATCCCCTCCTCCGCCGCTGTTCATATTTTGCCCGCCGTAATTCGTATTCTGTCCGTTATAATCCGTATTCTGATAATTATAATCGTTATAATTGTAATCCATAATCCTTCCCTCTCCGTTCCGTGAACCTTTGTTCAGCGGCTTTCTCTTTCATATACACCCCATATTAACGGTCCTTTGTGTTAAAAAATCGTTGAATATGTGACGGAACTATGTTTTTTACGGAAAACGGCGGGATCTGCGTCAGGATGACCGCAAAGAAAACAAGCCCGCAGCCGAGCAGCTCGCGCCCGCTCATGGTCTGGCCCAGAAGCAGCCAGCCTCCGATCCCGGAAAAGACCGATTCCATGCTCATGGCGATGGACGCCGGCGCCGGATCCGCGTACCGCTGCCCGATGATCTGGAGCGTATAGCCGCAGGCGCTGGATCCGACGCCGCAGTAAAGAAGCGGAATCAGGATGGATGCGACGCTTCCTTTGCTGACCGTCTCAAAAAGAAGCATCCCGATCAGGGACAGAATTCCGCAGGTGAAAAACTGCAGGAAGGAAAGCGTCAGGCCATCCACCGCGCTGAAATGATCGATCAGAAGAATCTGAACGCTGAAGGCGAAAGCGTCGAGAAGCATCAGCAGATCGCCGGTATAAACACCGGAGACGCCCCCGGCGAGGCAGAGAAAATACATGCCGAGAAGGCAGACTCCCGCCGCGATCAACGTAACCGGCCGCGGCTTTCTGCCGAGAAAGACCGACGCGATCGCGACGATCACGACGTACGTGGCGGTCAGAAATCCCGCGCGTCCCGAGCTCGCGACTCCCTCCGGATAAATCTGCATACCGTACTGCTGAAGCCCGATCCCGAAAAACAGGGCGATTCCGCAGAAAATTCCGGCGGAAAGCGTCATCTTCCGGTCCTGGCAGAAAAAAGACGGCTCATCCGGAGCGGCCGCGGTTCCCGCGGCCAGCAGCGTGTCGCGCAGCACGCCCTTTCTCATCCGCACAATCTGAATCGCCAGAAGAAGCGCGGCGGCGATCAGACTTCTCAGACAATTAAATGTAAACGTTCCGACGTGGTGATCCACCACGATATCCTGCGCCGGAAAAGACATCCCCCAGATGAGGGAGGCCGACAGCAGAATCAGAACACCTTTCGTATTTCCGGACATAAAAATTCCCCCGGGCCGGCGGTCCGGCCGTAAAAACGATACAACCAGACTATTGTGCCAGTACCCGGGAGTGATGTCAAGATTTGTAAATTACAATCGCCGTTCCCGCGTCGATGTTGTTATAGATTGCCGCCGCCACGTTTTTCGGGAGATTGACGCACCCGTGGGAGCCGTCCGACTTGTAGATCGAGCCGCCGAAGCTGGAACGCCATGTGGCGTCGTGCAGCCCCTGGCCCTCAAAAAACGGCATCCAGTAGCTGACGTCCACCGAGTACCCGTTCACGTCGCTCGAGAGGTTCGCCGGGCTCTTCTTGTAAGCGAGCGGGAAGACACCCGTCTTCGTCTCCCGTTCCGAAGTCGGCAGGCCGGAGACAATGTCGCTCTCCACGATCAGCTGCCCGTCCTTGTAGAACCAGAGATGCTGCTTCGTCAGGTCGACCTCGACATACGTCCCGGCCAGATCGTCCGTGCCGTTTCTCTTCAGATACAGCGGATTGCCGTAGCTGTTTTTCGAGACGTAGCAGGGCTCTCTGGTCACCTCCTGGCCGGATTCAATGTCCGCCTTCATCTGGGTGAGCTCCGCGTCCTGATCAATCCGGTAGCCGTACTCATTGTCCGACCCGTCAAAGGTAATCTGCGCGCCTGCGGTTGTCGTAAAGGTTCGCTGACGCGAACGCGTGTTATATTTTTCCGCCATCTTTTCGATGTACTGCTTCATCGCCGCGTCGTCAAAGGTCAGCTGGCCGCCGCTGTACGAGATCCACTGGCTGATCGTGTTAAAATCAAGCGTCACCGTCTCGCTTCCGAAGGTATAATTGATCTTCGCTCCGGCGTACTTGTTCATCATCTCCGCCTGATTTTTCAGATCCTCCTCACTTGCGGAGGACTCCTCCTCCGCCGTGACGATGTAAACGGACGAAGGAATTGTAATCGCAATCGTCCCGTTCTTATCCGCGACCTGCACCTCCTCCGGCGCCGTCGACGCGCCTTCCTCCGCGGCCGCTGCGGAGCCGGAGGAAACACTCTCGCCCGCAGAAACGGTCGAACCGGAGGAAACGCGTTCATCCGCGGCAGCCGTCGATCCGGAGGAAACGTTCTCCCCTGCGGCAGCCGTCAATCCGGAGGAAACGCCTTCATCCGCGGCCGTTGTCGATCCGCTTCCGGTCTTCGCCTGAACCGAACCGCCGAGGGCCTGATCAACCGCATCCTTTACGACGCTCTGCAGCTTCGCGTCGTCGATCTCATTTCCCGCGTCATACCCGCTGGCGACGTAGGAGGCCGATGCCTCGTCATAGACGACGCCGGCCTGACGCGTTGAACGGCGCGCCGTGCTGAAGGACTCCGACTTCACGAACTGATCAAATACCGTCTCATCGAAAGTCCAGTCCGGCTCAACCGCAACCTCAAGCGAACTGCCGAGGCTTTTCACCAGCTGAAGCGGATTTTCCTTCTGTTGCTTCACAGCCGCCGAAATTTTCGCTGCCAGAGTCTCCCGGTCAACCGTGTACCCGTAGTCCGACATCGCGCCGGTCAGCTCCGTCGTGTTTCCCTCCAGCAGGCTGATTTCTCTTTTCTCTTCCTCTGCCGCGATCTTCTCCGCAAGCTCTGAATCGGAAAGTCCCGCAGTATCGATCCCGTTTACCGTGACGCGCGCGTGCGAGGACGCGTACACAACCAGGCCGACTGCACAGGCCAGAGCCGCTGCGATGATCACGAGCACGATCAGAAGCGTTTTCTTTTTTCCCGTCATCTCATCGCTCCCCTTCGTCAAATAATATTTTGTCCAATCGGAACGCCCTCATCATAACCGCCGCTGCTTTGCTTGTCAAATGAACCGGCCGCTGTCCGCCCGGGCAGGAACCTTCTCCGGATTGCGCGTAAAATCAGCTTTTTTCCCCTCTAGAACCGGCTCTTCCGCCCGGCGCCGTCCCCGAATATTTCTCTGAATTTTTTGTGAAAATCATCCGGCATCGCTCCGCACTGCGAAAAAGAAAGCGGAGGGCTTTGCAGGAATGCCCTCCGCTTTCTTCTGTCAATCACAAACAGAAGGAACACAATTTTTAATGATCACCCGTCCGGATTACTGCTGGCCAAGATAACCCTTCAGCGTATCCAGTCTCTCCGACGCGTTCTCCTTTGTCAGGACTTCGAACCCGGTGTCATAGAAGCTGGCAAGCTTCTCGCCGTTCGCCGCGCGAATCGCCTTGTCGATCGCATAGTAGCCCATGTCGTACGGTTTCGTCGCGACGGAAATGTAATTCGTCAGATCGCCGCTGACCAGTCCCTCAGACGGAGCCTGAATGCCGTCGAATCCGAGGAAAATCGTATTCTTGTACGCCTCGTTGCCCTTTGCGGTCTTGTAAGCCGCCATCGCCATATCATCGTTGTTCGCGCAGACAATCGCAACGCCTTCCGGATGGTTGGACATGATCGCTTCCATTGAATTGACCGCCTTGTCAGCGACCGCATCCGCGTACTGAACCTCGTCCTCCAGGAAATCTCCGCCGGACTCCTCGATTCCCTTCTTGTAGCCGTTCATACGCGCGGTGTTGTTCTCATCGCCCTGAACGCCGGCAATCTCGATGCACTTGATGTCCTTCCAGCCGTTTGCCTTCGCCATCTCGACGGCCTTCTTCGCGCCGCCCTCCGCAGCGACCTCGTTTCCGACGCCGACGAATGTCGCAACCTTATCGGAGTTGATCTTCGTATCAAACGCCACAACCGGAATCGTCGCGTCCTCAATCAGCTTTGCGGCGGAATCGGACTGAAGCGGGATCAGGCAGAGTGCGTCATATTTTCCCGAGGACAGATCCGTTGTGATCATGTTGATCTGCTCATCGTAGGAGGTCTCCGAGGTCGGTCCTGTGATATCCAGATGGATGTTCGGATGATCCTTCTCGTATCTTTCGCAGCCCGCCTGCAGATACTGGCCGAACTCGGAAGACTGTGTCTTCAGGATTACGCCGATGTTCATCTCTTTTCCGTTGGACGGGTCCTCTGTGTACTCGTCGATCGGGAGAGTCGTCTCGCCCTCCTGGGACGCCGCGCTCGAAGAGCTTACGGAAGAAGAGCCGACTGCCTCAGATCCGGAGGAAACCGACGCCGTTGCCGCGGAGCCGGATGATGCGCCGGATGATGAGCTGCTTCCCGAGGAAGACGATGCGGATCCGCCGCATGCGGCAAGTGAAAGTGCCATTCCCGCTGAAAGGACGACTGCAGAGACTTTTTTCCAATTCATACTGTTTCTCCTTTTCCCATTCTTTTCACAAACTATCTGACAATAACCACCACTGCCTGAATTAAATCCCGTCCCCCTCCCGGAGATGACAGGTTAATCCCAATACTTCGCGACGTGCGCTTTCGTGACTTCCGCGGACTTCCGGACGTTTTCCTCCTGATTCATCTCCCAGTACTCCGGACGGAAAATCTCGATCGTGCAGCAGCCGCCTTCGAATCCGATTTTTTTGAAGGTGTCCGCATACCGCCTGTGATCCAGGCAGTCCTTCGGATCTCCCGGCCACAGACGCTTCGCATCGGTGTTGTACGCCGCTCCGCACGGAACATCCTCCATGCCGTTCAGATGCCAGATGAAAATCTTCTTCCCGTCCGCCTGTTCAAGGGCAGCCCAGTCCGAAGCCATCGCGTGGAAATGATACTCATCCAGGGTAAGCCCCACGAGCGGAGATCCGACCTCTTCGACAATCGCGTAAGCATCCTCGAACCGGTTGATCGTCATGCCCGGCTTGCCGCAGAACTCCAGCGAAAGACGGATTCCGTGAGGCTCAACCTTTTTGACCATCTTCTTCAGAACCTCAACCGCATCTTTGCGGATCTCTCCTCTGGTGGCCTCCGTACGGATATCCTCGTTCGGTACCACGACGATGGTGCTGCATCCGAGAATTCCGCACCGTCTGATGATCTCGTCGAGCTCCGCCATCACCGCATCCTTCTCTTCCTGCGTCTCCTTCATGTTAAAATGAACAAGCGCGTTGTAGGAAAGCATCTTCAGATGATGGTTCTTGAAAAATTCACCGATCTGCTCCAGCGTCACAATTCCTTTTTCAAGATCGCGGTCCAGGCACTCCGACTGGATATCGATATAATCGAACCCGTACTTCTCACAGTATTCAAGATCATTCATCAGCGTGTGGCCTGCGCACCCTTTGCTGTTTGCCTCATTGAATCCGATATTCATTGCCAATGCTCTTCCTTTCTTTTTCTGCTGATCCTCACCCGTGTGTAACGTGCTCGTGCACGTTCAACTTATGCACTTATTATATGCGGTCGTGCTCGTGCACGCAATACTTGTTTTTCACAGATTTTCCATGTTTTCTTTGTAAACAATTCACAAAGTCGTCACAACCCCGGCGCGCAGAGCCTCTGCCCGGCAACCTGTCCGCCTCTATATTCTGCGTGGTTGCTGCTTTTTTACACGCCGGCTGCGTTCATGCACGCCTGAAATTTCTGCGTGCGCCCCCCGGAAATGTTTGCGTGCTCGTTCACGATCCCGGGGTGAATTGCTGCAGGACTTAAAGCCCGCGGCAACTTCGTCCGGTCAAAAAAGGCCCGCGGCAGCTTCGTCCGGTCAAAAAAGGCCCGCGGCAGTTTTTCGCACCGCCGCGGGCCTGTAAGCCTGTAAAATCATACGTTATAACGGGTTTTGATAAGAATCTCCGTGTACATATTTTCCTGCTCCGGCACTTTCCCGTCCAGCAGCTTCTCGAAGAGCACGCGGACCGGCTCGTACCCCTGCGCGTGGGCATCCTGGCCGATCAGAAAGTCCAGCCGCCTCTCACGGAGCGCCTGCATATTGGCAGGGGTGATGTCATTCGAGATCACCTTCACCCGGTCTACCGCGCCGCTCTTTTCCAGCGCCCGGCATACGCCCTCCGCTCCGGCGGCGGCGAGATAGATTCCGGAAAGTTCCACGGTGTCGCGGAGAATTGCCGCTGTGATCTCCTCCGCCTTCCGGTCCGAATCGTAATCGTACTGAACCGGCAGGATGCGGATGTCCCCGCGCAGTCCGCCGAGCTCTCTCTGGAACCCCAGCGCGCGGTATTCGTTGGAAAGGTTGCTCGGATGACCCGAAAGCACGAGGCAGACCGCGCGCTCCGGCAGAATTTCCGCCATAAGGCCCGCCGCCGTCCGTCCGCTCTGGATCGAATCCTGACCGACGAAGCACAGCCGCTTCACGCCTTCGACGTCCGAGTTGAAGGTGACAATGTCGATCTGCTTCTCACCCGTCAGCTGATTGAGCTTTTCGCGCAGGAGCGCGTCGTCCGCCGGCACAAGCGCGATGCCGCCGCATCCCCGCTCCGCAAACTGATCGAGGATGGACACTGCTTTTTTCGCGTCGACATTTCCGATCTGCTGCAGGTCTACGGCAATGCCGTACTGCTCGTACTCGGACGCCGCGTCCCGGACGCCCTCGATCACCTCTTTCATAAAAGGGGTGTCCGCCGCCTGCACAAGCACGCCGATTTTCTCCCCCCGCGCCGCCAGCGCGAGGGCCCGGCCCGCACGATTCGTGCGGTATCCCATCCGCCTGGCGATCTCTTTGATTTTTGCCTCCGTCTCCGGGCTGATTCCTCTTCTTCCGTTGAGCGCACGGTCCACGGTTCCGCGTGAAACCCCAGCCCGATCCGCTATTTCCTGAATTGTAACCGGCATGATTCTCTCTTCTTATCTGATTCTGATCTGATAAATACAAATGTAACAATATGGTCCGTCTGTTTTCGTGCACATACACGAAAACGGTTCGGACAGGGGGACGGACTTTGCAAAATTTCCTTTGTTTATGCTTCCGTGCTCCTGCACGACATTATATCATCGGCATCCGGGGGAATCCAGAACTTTTTTGTAAAAAAACAGCACGCTTCTGACCGAAGCATGCCGCAGCACTCTCTCATTCAATTTTCCCGTATTCGCCGAATCGGAACTTGCGGAGGCTCCGCAGGAACCGAATCGGCAGGCACGGTAGTCCTCGCGTCTGTAGCAGACGGACGCTCGAACCAGTAGTAAGTTAAGGTTTGTATGAGCAGTACATAGTTATTATAGCATCATTGCGCGAATTGTGGGAAAAAATTATCATTCTCGCGGGGAAGAATCTTCCGGACGCGAATCTTTTGGAAACAAAATTCTTTTCGCCCGGTGGATTTTATTCCCCGGGATAGAAAATCTTCACATCCTCCAGGCTGTACCCGTTTCCGTCCTCAGTCATCACGCGGAACCGGACGAGATAGGTTCCGCGGCCGCTGAAGGCGTTTTCTATCACAGCGGTGTAAATCTGATCCGTACTGTCTCCGATCGGCTCTGAGACAGCCTGAACGCTTCTGGCCGCGTCCTCATTGCCCTCTTCGCTCACAGGCAGAACAGAAACCGTCACAATCTTGCTCTGCCGGTCCACGACGTCAAGACCGGTCAGCGACACATTCAGATTCCGGCCGTCCTCCGTGACGACCGGCTGCACATAGCCCTGAATGGATGCCAGCATCGCGTCGGTCAGAACAATCTTGTTTCTTGCGGCGAGAAAGTCCGATTTATTCTTCATCTCCCGGTTCATTTTTGCCAGGCCGTACTGTTCGGTCAGCGTCTCCCGGTCCGAGAACAGATTGGTCCCGAGTCCGAGACGGTCTCCGTCGATCTGCGCCCCCAGCGCGGCCAGCGTCGTCGGGAAGTTATCGATGGTGGCGTACTCGCGGCGTTTTCCCGGATCGGCCGGCTGCACCGCGGAATTGATGTAGCACGTATAGGTTTTTCTCGTGTAATCATCCGGCACGCTGTCGCAAAAATCATGATCCATCGTCGTATGATCGCCCGAAATCACGATGGTTGTGTTCTCATAGAAATCCTGCTGCCGGATCCAGTCGACAAGAGCGGCCGCCTGACGGCTCGAGCAGGCCATGACGTTGGCGTACTGATTGCCGTGAAACTGATCCTGACACTGCCCGCAGAAATAGCCGTCCTCAAAATGCGTATCCGCCGTCAGCATCGTCAGATTGAACGGCCGGCCGCAGGACGCCAGTTCGGTCAGCGTCTCCTTCGCGTATTGAAACAGCTTCTCGTCCTCATATCCCCACCAGGCCCGGTAATCCGCCGGAATCCGTCCGGTTTCCTTCGCCCAGTTGTAATCGCGCATCTCGTAATTCCCGTGTTCGCTAAAATACAGCTTCCGCCCGCCGAACGACGCGTCTGATCCCAGCAGCAGCACCTGGCTGTATCCCTGCTCGTTCAGCAGATCCCCCAGCGTCCTGATGCCGCTGTAGAAACTCGTCTGCGTGTCCATGTAGTTGTACAGCGTCGTCTGCAGCGGGAGTCCGCTCGTCTGGGCGAACATGCCGCCCATCGTATATCCGGTGTTGGACAGGACGTTCCCTCCGTTCAGCTGCGCCGAGCCGCCAGAGAAATCCTCATTTTCCTCAGCAAGCTGCGTCAGCTCGGGAATATAGTCCTCATCGAAACCGCCTCCGTGCTCCTTGTCGGTGTACGTCGCCTCCATGGATTCCAGGTAAATATAAATCAGGTTCCGCTTCTGTTCCGGAAACGTCACCGCGCCTGCCGGATCCGTGTAATTTTCCTCGATGAACGCGGAGTCAGAGTACTGAGAACGGATGTAGTCAAATCCGTCCGTCTCGGAAAGAAAATGGACGACGGAATAGGAAATCAGCACAGCCGCGGCGAGAAACTGCGCGGCGACGGCTGCGCGGTACCGCGCGATGTTCTTTTTCCGGAGAATGGCTGCGAGAACGATCACCCCCGCAAGAGCGGCGCCCGTCGGAACAAAAACCTGAAGCGCGGCGGAAATCAGGATGGTGCTCTCCGTTCCCTCCTTCGGAGCCGTCAGATGGAACACCATCTCATCCATCGTCAGTCCGCCCCAGGTCCGCAGGCCGAAAGACTGCGCCGTGAAAAACAGCACGCCGATCGTAAACAGAACGATGGAGAGAATCATCGAAACCCGGCCCGTAAACAGCTTCTTTTTCCCGGTTTTCTTTTCCGCGCGGGACAGTTCTCCGGCCGGAAATCCCTGTACCGCAGCAGACGCGCCGTCCGGCGCGAATTTATTTTTTCGAAACAGTAACTTCATCATGGGAGCTGACCTTTACACATATTTTACAATTGCATAAAAGATATTTTATCACGATTTTATTTTATCTCAACCGGATTTTGCGCTGAATTTCCGGTCCTGAATTTCCGGTTCTTTTCGACGCCGCCGGATAAGCCTGCGGCGGAAAATTTTAACCTTTCCGCAAGATATCAAAATACACCGGGCACGCCTCATGATAAAATCAGAATATATTATGGGACTGTTAACGAAACGTTAAGGGAGGTTTTCATGAAAAAATTCAGACTCGGAGTCATCGGACTCGGTGACATAAGCAACGCGTATCTGACGAATCTTCAAAAATTCCCGGATGAAGTGGAACTCACCGGATGTGCGTGCCGGTCGCTAGAAAAGGCACAGAGAAAGGCGGAACAGTACGGCTTCAGGAAGGCGTACGCGTCGGGGGATGAGCTTCTCGCGGATCCGGAGATCGACATTGTGCTGAACCTGACCATTCCGGAGACGCATTATTATTACAATCTGGCCGCGATCAAAGCCGGAAAACACGTCTATTCCGAGAAACCCCTCGCGGCGACGTTCGAAGAGGGAAAGGAAATCGTCGATCTGGCGAAGGAAAAGGGCCTGTACGTCGGATGCGCGCCGGACACCTTTATGGGTGCGCGGCTCCAGACGTTCCGCCGCCTCATCGACGAGGGCGTCACGGGAAAAATCATCGCGGGAACCGCGAACTGCGTCTGCCACGGCTGGGAGTGGTTCCATCCGAATCCGGCGTTCTTCTATCAGCCGGGAGCCGGCCCTGTGCTGGACATCGGACCGTACTATTTCACGGCGCTCCTCTCTCTTCTGGGACCGGTTGAATCCGTCTGCGCCATGGGCTGCCGCCCGCAGGATGAGCGGATGATTTACGGCGGTCCGAAGAAGGGCGAAACCGTCCCGGTGCACCCGGACGTCATGACGACCCTGATGGCCGTCCTGAAATTCAAGAACGGCGCTGTGGTCAACGCGAACATGAGCTGGGACGCGTGGGATTCGGTTCTTCCCCGCCTCGAGCTGTACGGGACGAAGGCGACCCTCTGCATCGACGAGGAGGATCCGAACGCAGGTCCGAACCTGTTCGGCGGCGACACTCTTTACAAGACCGAGAAGACGTACCGCTGGAGATCCATGCCGCGAAATGATGCGGAATCCGCAATTCCATGGGAAACGGCGGAGGTTCAGCACGACTACGACGCCACCAGTTATGTGATCAACAACCGCGGCATCGGACTCGTCGACACAATCCGCGCCATCCGCGAGGGCAGAGCGAACCGCGCCAGCGGCGACATGGCGCTCCACATGCTTGAGGTATGCGAGGGAATCCTCGTCTCCGCGCGGGAGAACCGCTACATCCGGATGACTTCGACCTTCGAGATCCCGGCCGCGATGCCGAAAAAGCGCTGATCCGCATCCGTGAAAAACAAATCCGGCCTTATATGCCGACCGCGGGGCACTCCCCTAAAGCGAAGCGGCTATAAGACCGGATTTTATTTCTCCGGATGTGCGGATCAGATGAATTCCGCCACATCGTCGACGCTCTTGCGGCGCGGCTTATCATGCGGATCACTGCCGTAGCCGACGGAAATCACGGCGCAGATAATCTGATCATCCGGAACATTCAGAAAGCGGCGGATCGCCTTCTCGTCGCGAATCCCCATGATCAGCGTGTCCAGGCCCATGTCCTTCGCCTTGAGCACGATGTTCTCCGTCGCAATCCCGTTGTCAAAGAATCCCCAGCCGTCGCCCACCTCATTATCCTGCGAGCCGTCCCGGGAAAATCCGGAACGTCCCTTCACGAACGTCGTGACGATCAGCGCGGCATTCTCCGCATTCTCGTGATTTTTGCCCGGAAGGCAGGCGCCGCGGAACGCCTCGCACGATTCCTCCGTGCAGAGGCAGTAAAAACGCCAGGACTGGCAATTCTTCCAGGTCGGCGACTCGATCGCCGCGGCGATGATCTCGCGCAGCTGATCTTCGGTCACCCGCTGCTCCGTGTATTTTCTCGTGCTTCTTCTTACCCTGATCAGGTCTGTAAATTCCATGACTGCTCCTTTCAAACTGTGGTTATGCGTTCTGTTTTTCCTTTTTTCCCTGAACGTTGACATTGTAATGCCACTTGAAAACCGCCATGCTGACGATGATTACGTATCCGATAACGGACCACCTGTCCGGAACCTCGGAGAAAAACAGGAGGCCCCAGAGGGAGGCGAACATCACCTGTGAATAGTCGAACACGGATATTTCCTTCGCGGGCGCCAGTTTGTACGCGCTGGTCACCGCGAACTGCGCGATGGCGGCGACGCATCCCGCGCCGACCAGGCAGAGCAGCTGGCGCGCGTTCAGCGGCTTAAAATCCGCGATCACGAAAGGCAGACACATCAGACAGGTGAAAATCGAGAAAAAGGCCACGATCACCGGCCCTCTCTCGCCGTGATTTCCCAGTTTGCGGACGTACGTGTAGGCGACTCCCGCTCCGAACCCGCTGGCAAGTCCCGCGAGGGCAGGTATGCTGGCCGCGCCCATCGTCGGCTTGACTACAAATGCCGCGCCGACAAAGGCGACGATTACCGTCACGACCTCAACCGCGTTCGGCACCTCGCCGAGGATCGGAATGGACGCGAGAATCGCGAAAAACGGAGACATCTTGTTCAGGATATTCGCGTCCGCAAGACCGATGTGATCGATCGCCCAGAAATTCAGCACCAGCCCGATTCCGCCGAACAGGGAGCGGAGAAACAGCCACGGAAGGGATCCCTTCCGGATCCGGAATTTTTCCTCTGTCCGCGCCAGCGTGATGAGCGCGATCACAGCTGCTACAAGATTCCGGAAAAGTGCTTTCTCCATCGTCGGAACATCGCCCGACAGCCGGACAAATACCGTCATCAAAGAAAAGAAAAAGGAATCCGTGATGACGAGAAGTATTCCGAGTACGTGCGGGTTCACCGGTTTTTTTCTGTTCTGCATAAAACAACTTCCTCTCTATTCCGTACGGTTCCTATCTTATACCCGCATTTCAAACTTGTAAATGCGGCATTTCTGACTGACCGCCACGAAATCTGCCGGGGAGGAAGCTGCAAGGGCCGCTCTTTTTTTGTCAGTTCATCCAGTTGATCTGCTGGCCCGTAACGAGTTCGAAGCTTTTCAGCTCCGCGCAGTCCAGATCGCAGTGATTCAGATTGACCGCAGAGATCTGGCTGTTTTCATAGGTGGTATAGTAATAGATTCCCTGATCCATGTTGATGCAGGATGAATAAATCGTAATTTCATATTTGTCGCCGCCGAGATGGACCAGGCCTCTCTGCTGCTCCACCGAACCGAGAATATGGAAAAACTGGCTGACGGCGGCGGATTCGGAATCTCCGGAGATGGAATTGAGCTTCGTGAAGGCCGCCTTTACAAACCGGGATTCGGACGAGAGATCGCCGGGAATCCCCAGCCCGCCCATGCCGCGGCTGTAGGTATCCAGATGAATTCCGTCGGAAAACCCGTCGCCCGCCGGCTCGACGGTCACCTGCGGAAAATCATTCAGATGAAAGAGCTGATAGTCAAAGGTCGGGTTATTGGTCATCACGCCGACGGGATTGTCATACACGTGCAGGCCGCTCTTCACGGATTCCACGACGATGGACCCGCTCCGGTCCGAGATCATCCAGTGGAGCGGCGTGATCGGCAGCTGCTCGCTGAAGGCGATATCAGCCAGATTGATGCGGTCAAGAAGACGGCGCGCCTCCGCAACTGTCCGGCACTGGCCGAGAATCCACGGAATGAACTCGAACGGCGCGATGTTGTCGCGGTTTTCCGCGATCGGGCCGAAATACCCGTTGCCCGGGAAATTCAGACCCGCCATGCACAGGCCGTGCTCGTTCGCCGCGTCATAATACAGCGGAAATCCGTCGCAGACAAAGGCCATGCCGATGAGCGCGAAATGATTCTCCATGGAAGGCATCTGTCTAAAAGGTATCGGATAATTTCTCGGAGTCACTGTAACGGTTTCGCTGTAGGAAAATTCCAGATCCAGGTTTCTCCCGAAATAATGATCGTTTGCCGCATAAGTTGCACATGTACACATAAGAAGCCTCCTCCTGCAACCTTCGTTGCATCCGGACCGCCTCTGATAATCAAGACCGGTCCGTACCCCAAAAATACAAGGTTATTATACCATGAACGCGCAGGCGGAAACACCGCAAATCAAATCAGCCGTTCCACCGCTTCCCGAACCGCCTTCATGTCGGCAGTGGGTTCAAACCGCTTCACAACGTTGCCGCTGCGGTCGATCAGAAATTTTGTGAAGTTCCATTTGATCTCCGCGTTGTTTTTATAATCCGGATCAATCTTCTTCAGCATCGCGCTCATCAAAAGAGCCTTCGGGCCTTTTCCGAAGCCGGCAAATGTTTTCTGACTCTTGAGAAACCGGTACAGATCCAGCGCATTGTCGCCGTTGACATCACTCTTCTTCATCTGATCAAACTGCGTATTGTATTTCAGTGTACAGAATTCGTGAACCTCCTCGTCGCTTCCCGGTGTCTGGCCCGCAAACTGATTGCAGGGAATATCCAGAATTTCCAGCCCCTGATCATGAAATTCTTCGTAAATGGCCTCAAGATCCTTGTACTGCGGGGTAAACCCGCATCCCGTAGCCGTATTGACAACCAGAACCACTTTCCCCTGAAATTCGCTCATGGCAAATTCAGAGCCATCTCTTTTCGTCACCGAATAATCATAAAATGAAGCCATAGCATCCTCCTTCTGATCGTTTCTGCGGACAGTATCGCGCCCGCCAATATCATTTTGCATAATTATATTGCATCAAATCATTTAAAAAGTCAAGAACAACTCGCGAAATAATCGAGTAGGAGGGGGTGATTAGCCCCGTCCTCTCACAGCACCGTACATACCGTTCGGTATACGGCGCTTTCAATAGTTGATGTGCACTGACTGATACGCAATGGCTAAGTCACAAAAGCCAGACCGTATCAGTCGTTTTTTTGACAATACTATGTTGACCGCTACCGTGCGTGTAGCCCACCAGTAACCCCTTCGAGTATTTCCAGCTTTGTAAGCCGTCTCCTCCGGCACTCCCAGTTTGATCAGATTGCGCACCTTCGTTTTCGGCTTCTTCCATTGCTTCCAGATGCACATTCGGGTTCTGTGATACAACCATCCGTTGAGATCATCGATCGTGCTCTTCATGTTCGCAATGCCGTAGTAGTTCATCCACCCCCGTACATAGACCTTGATCTTTTCAAGACTCGGTCTGATGCTCCGGCAGCGCCTACGGGAAGAGTACTCACGCAGTCGGTCTTTGAACTTTTTCATCGTCTCCGGATGAACGCGGACATAAATTCCTCCACCGTTCTTACCCAACGCAAAGCCGGAAAATTTAAAATTTCGGATTGCAAACACGCTGACAGCACGGCTTTTCTCTTGATTGACCTTGAGTTTCAAGGTTCCCTTAAAATACTTCGTACTCGTCTCCAGAAATCTCTTGGCGGCTCGCTCACTTTTCGCCAGTAAGACGATATCGTCCGCATAGCGAATGCATGGAACTCCCCGCTTCAGATACTCCTGGTCGAATTCATTGAGGTAGATATTCGCCAACAACGGGGACAGATTCCCTCCCTGCGGTGATCCTTCCTCTGTGTCGATGACCACCCCTTTTTCCATGACTCCGCTTCTTAAATACCGCTTCACCATCTGAATGACCCGCTCGTCCTTGATCACCTTCCGCAGAAGATTCACAAGAATTGTGTGGTTCAGCGTGTCAAAATACTTTGAGAGATCGAGACTTACCGCATGGGTATATCCCTGCTCCGCATATTCCTTCACTTTCAGAATGGCGTCTTTCGCGCTTCGCCCCGGACGATAGCCGTAGCTGTCATCTGAGAATAAAGGCTCGAAAATCGGTATCATCCGCTGTGCCATGGCCTGCTGGATGATGCGGTCTGTGACGGTAGGAATACCAAGCTTACGCACTCCGCCGTCTGGCTTTGGGATCTCCACTCGTCTGACCGGTTTTGGCGTATACTTACCTTGCCTGATCCTGTCCACTAACTCGCGGTTATTCTCCTTCAGCCACGAGAGTGTCTCGTCTATGGTCATCCCATCGACTCCCGGCGCCCCATTGTTCGCCTTCACTCTCTTAAAAGCTCTGTTGAGATTATCTCTCTCCAGTATCTTTTCTAAAAGATCAGGCTGTGCACTGTCCCGTTCCTTCCATATCCGGTTGAATGAGCGATGCGCTCTCACATACCCTTTGTGTTCCGCACTATCTCTCTGCGAGCAGCCATCATGCCTGATGTTTTCTGCATCCATGTGCGCATTCCTCCTTTCTCGGTCGTACTAAAGACTCCTATTGATTCGGTCCTTCACCTTCCGGCT
>ONLT01000003.1 GCA_900318755.1 uncultured Eubacteriales bacterium | reverse complement strand
GCGGATTGCAGGTACAGGGCACCGCTATCTCCCCGGCTGCGCGGATGAGGAGATTATACCGTTTTGCCGGGCAAAAGTCAATCGGTCCAATACTGCCGGGCATAGTTCCGATCATAGTCCGATCCTGGTTGAAATGCACCGATGCAAGCGGTAATATTAGAAGAAAAAAGGTAAATTATAGTTGTAAAAAAATGCGTTCCGGGAAAAAACAGAAGATGCTCCGCCGTGTCGTTTAAGCGAAGAAAATAGTATTTAATCCGGGAATAAAACAGTTAGAAGAAAATTCAGAGAGATGCGAAGGAGTATGTACGGATCGGAAGATACAATTTCATTTTTTGTATAGTACGGGGAGCCCGGCTCGGGAAGCGGTTCTCGGGAATCCGCAGTATGCATCCGGTCATTATGCCGCGGGATTGCAGAATGAATTAGAAAGGGAGAGGATGTGGACCTATGAGGGCCATCATTGTTGAAGATGAACCATTGATGATCGATGTATTTATGCGTATGGGAAGAGGCATTGAGGATCTGCATGTTGTGGGAAAATTTATGACTGCGGAAGAAGCGGTAGAATTTTCCGGGACAAATTCCTATGAAGCCGCATTCCTGGATATTAAACTGCCGGGAATGGACGGCATTGAATGTGCGCGGAGGCTGCGGAAAATCATGCCGCAGCTGCTGATTGTTTTTGTTTCCGCGTATGACAGCTATCTGCGGGAAGTAAATCAGATCGGCGCAGACGGCTATCTGCTCAAGCCTTATAATGAAGAAATTTTAAAACAGACGATGGAGAGACTGCGTCTCCTTAAAAGAAGACAGAGAAAAAACATCTATGTGAAAATGTTCGGCAGATTTACCGTCACAAAGGACGGTGTCCCCGTACCGTTAAGAGGAAAGGCAAAGGAAATTCTGGCGCTGATCATGGTCAACAGGGGGAAAGAAATCAGTAATGAGGAAATATACAGCACCATATGGGAATCCCGGGAATACAGCAACGTGAATATGAAGGTGTACTACAATGCGCTAAAACGGCTGAAGGACCGCCTGAAGAAATATGGATTGGAAGATCTTATCTTTTCAACCGGAAGCGGTCAGATGGCAAATGTCGATCGGTTTGACTGTGATTATTATTCGTGGCTGGAACACAGACAGGACAGACAGGAACAATTTGAAGGGGAATTTTTAACGGAATATTCATGGGGAGAGTACATACTGGCAGATCTCACAACCCGTTGGTTTTGCGTTGGTGGGACTTCTATATAATGGTTGCGACAGACAAATACTGAGATAAAAAATCCGAAGAAAAAAAGTACAGGAGGATTGCAGAGAATATTGAAAAATACTTAAGCAACACATTTCGTGTTGCTTATTTTTAACATAGAAAATGTGGATGGCAGGCTTCTTGTAAACATCAGCAGGAAAGAGCAAAAACGGATCAGCAACGAAGTGGAGGAAGAGCAATGTTTTGTGGAAAATGTGGAGCAAAAAATGACGACAATGCAGAATTTTGCACGAGCTGCGGAGCGAAGTTGAAAAAGTATGTGCCGGGAGCAGAATCAACGGTGTCTGTTTCATACCAGAACGATAAAAAACACAGGGGCGGTATAATTGCGGCGCTCATCGCGGTTGCCGCGGTTATCATTCTCGGTGTTGTGCTGTTCGGCGGCAGGGGGTACAAGACCACGATAAAGAAATATGTGGATGCCACGTTTGATGCGGACGCCGGGGCAATCTTTGATCTGATACCGGATAAGGTGGTCGACTATGAGATGGAACAGGATGAAATGGATTCCGATGATCTGAAGGATGCGGTTGATGAAGCGAACGAAATGCTGCAGGATCAGCTGGATTCCATTGACAGCTATCTCGGTGAGGGCTGGAAAGAATCTTATAAAATTCTTAGTGCCGAAAATATCCGGGGCGATGATCTGGATGAAATCAAAGATGCGTATAAGGATGCCGGTGTCAGGGTATCCGCGGCCAAACAGGTAAAAGTAGAATTCACTGTTAAGAAAGATGGGACAGAACACAGTAATTCGCTGGATGTTTCTCTGATTAAAGTCGGACGCTCCTGGTATCTTGACATTATGAGCATGGGCGACCTGTTTTAAGATATGAGACATACCGGAAAAATTGTTTCTGTTCTGCTCGCGGTCGGAATACTGGGGCTTTTGCTGTATTTTAACGTGATTGACATCCCGTTTTTATCGGATGCAGTGGATCGGCGTTCCGCCGGTCCTTCTTCTGCTGATTCAAACAGTTCGCGCGATGCCGGCGGGGAAACGGCGGAGAACCATCTTCTGACAGACGTGTCAGAACTTTCGCTCGCCGCGGCGAATGCGGACGAAGCGCTTGATTCGCTGAATCGCATCGGAACCATGCTGGAGTTTCCGGATGAACAGACACTTTCCATCTATCATGAAGCAGCCGTTGGTGATACAACCTATTATCGTTATGATCAGTATCTGAACGGAGTTCGTGTCTATGGGAAAAGTCTGGCTGCCGCCGCAAAGAACGGCAGGATATCGGCGCTGTCAGGCAACCTTTTGACAAAGTCTGATCTTGCGAATCTTGAAGCGGTTGATACCAATGTGCCGGACATTACGGAAGAGAACGCGGAGGAGGCTGCCGCCAGAGCAGAATTAAACAATCGTGATGCCGGAACGGAAGAGACCGGGGATGCCGCAGCCGCTGAAAATGCAGCGCTGGTCTATTTTGAAACCGAAGGGCACGAATTAAAACTCGCATATCGGGTTTGCGCCGCGGATCATGAATATCTGGTAGACGCAAAGAGCGGCGATATTATAACAGTGTCCGACAATGTTCGGTACGATACGTTAGATGCCGGCGGCACAGAAATTAACGGCAGTATGACTGCGGATCGACTTGAAGGGCGATTGGGAAAGTGCAGTGTCGATGTATTTTGCGGAGACGATCAGGAATATTATCTTTCGGATTCAAATCGAAAAATATACTCATGGGATCGGAACCGGCGGGATGATTATGATATCATTTCGTATCACCCGGCGGGAAGTCTGCAGAATCAATCTGCAGTTGATGCATATTATAACGTGACGCGTGCTTACAATTTTTATGCGGATGTGCTGAAGTGCGCCGGTCCGGACGGAAAAGGCGACGCCGACATCCTGGTAGTAAGCGGTGTGCGCGGCTTGATGAATAATGCCAGGTCAAGTACTGATGCTGAGCAAAAGGCAGCTGAGATCGAAATTATTCAGCCATTCTTTCATAAAGATACGACAGCAGATGATCTTGACACGATGGTGCATGAGTATACGCATTTGGTGATCAGGTTCTCCTGCAGATTAGGCGGCGAGGATGGCAGAAAGAATTCGCAGGCGGATGCAATTAATGAAGGAATCGCGGATATTATGGGCGAAATGGCACAAGCCCATTTTGACGGATCGGCTGACTGGCGTAATACAGCTCGCAATATCGCATCACCGGAAGGGGACCTGCTGAGCAACTATTCTGATTTTAAAGATGGTCGGACCGAATGTCACAACGGGTCAGGCATTGTCTCACATGCGGCCTGGCTGATGTGGACGGGGGATGAAGGCCACGATCCGATTCGGGATTATAAGACAATGTCCGAGCTCTGGTACCGGACAGTCAATCTGATGACGCCTGACGAATCGTTCCGCTATCTGCGGGCGCATTGCGCGGTTGCCGCGAGAAATATGCATGCAGAAGGGAAACTCACAAAATCGCAGATGGATTGTGTGTCCTGGGCGTTTAGTCAGGTCGGTATTCATGCCGATGTCGTCCTGTCGGAGCCGGAACCGGAAATTACAGACACACCGGCTCCTTCACCGGCGCCGTCGCTGACCCCTTCCTCTTCCCCGGAGCCATCGGACGACTGGAAGCAGGCATACATTTCGTATTTACAGCAGGTGGCTGACGGCCACCGTGAGGACTGGCATGAATTTTTTACGGCGCTGATCAATATTAACGGGGACGATATCCCGGAACTGTATATCGGCGCTACGCTTTATTCGGTATCGTATGAGCCGGACTGGCCGGGAGCGGTTCTGTGCAGTTACCGTAACGGTCATCTCATTGAGCAGGAGCTGGAAGGCAATCTGTATACACAGGACGATGCAGCTGATCCGGGGAAAAAATATTATACGGTTGATGCGGGTGCGTTCAGTTATATAGAAGGGCAGGGCCTTTTCTGCGTATCCCGGACCTATGAACCGGGCAGCCTGAATCGGGTTGAACCGTGGACCTGTTATGATACCGTTTATTCTATGCAGGACGGTTCTTCCTCCGTTATCGCTTCCGGAGAATCCGTGATGGATCCGTTCGATCAGTATGGTACTCATTACAATTACGTATGGAATCATCAGAGCGTTTCAGAAACGGAATATGAACAGCGGCTTCAGGATGTCTATGATTCATCCCGCAGTGTAACAATAGAAGAAAGAACAGACTGGAAGGGCTATGAAGATATGATGGATGCGATTCGCGCTTATCCTTCATAAGAGAAACGGTTCGGAAATCCATGAGACTTCTGCCCCTGCCACGCCGCATGCAGGTTCGCTCCGCGGCGAAAATCTTGTCGTGCGAAAACAAATAGTCTATAATAAAATTTAAGTAGTTTTCGGATGATCAAGCCAGAAAAGGTGGGGAAAGGTATGAAGAGAATAGGTCTGTTAACGAGCGGAGGCGACTGCCAGGCACTGAACGCGGCGATGCGCGGCGTTGTAAAGGGACTCGCGAATAATCTGAAAGAACTCGAAGTGTACGGGTTTATGAACGGTTACAGGGGACTGATTTACGGTGATTACCGCATGCTGACCTCGAAGGATTTCTCCGGAATTCTGACACGCGGCGGAACGATTCTCGGGACATCGCGCGAGTCGTTTAAGACGATCCGCGAGCCGGGCGAGAAGGGCATCGACAAGGTGGAGTCGATGAAGCAGAATTATTACAAGCTGCGTCTGGACTGCCTCGTCATCCTCGGAGGAAACGGGACGCAGAAAACCGCGAACCTTCTTCGCGAGGAGGGGCTGAACATTCTCCACCTTCCGAAGACGATCGACAACGATATTTACGGCACGGATATGACCTTCGGCTTTTACAGCGCGGTCAACATCGCGACGGAGGCGATCGACTGCATCCATACGACGGCGTCGTCCCACCGGCGCGTCTTTATCGTCGAAGTCATGGGACACAAGGTCGGATGGCTGACGCTGTACGCGGGCATCGCGGGCGGCGCGGACGTCATCCTGCTTCCGGAAATTCCGTACGACATCGAT
>ONLT01000004.1 GCA_900318755.1 uncultured Eubacteriales bacterium | reverse complement strand
TCGGCTTTGATGCTTATAAGGAAGAGTATGTAGACATGGTCAAGGCGGGAATCCTTGATCCGGTCAAGGTCACGAGAAGCGCACTGCAGAACGCAACCAGCATCTCCTCCTCGCTGCTGACCACAGAGTCGGCGATCGCTACGATCAAAGAGCCCGCACCGGCAATGCCAGCAGGCGCTCAGCCGGGAATGATGTGATAAACCAGTTTCGGAACACAAAAACAGGTCCGCCACACGCGCAAGCGTGTGAGCGGACCTGTTTTTGCGTTCCGAAACGCCCCCGCATGAGGATGGAGCGGCGCGAAGCGCTGCGGGAATCCGAATGCGGGGGAGGAGCGCGGGAGCGCGAAGCGCGAAGCGATCCGTGGTTTATCACGGGTGAAACGCCCCCGCATGAGGATGGAGCGGCGCGAAGCGCCCGCCCGCCCACTTGTAATTCCCGTTCGGTCATGATATACTACGGACAAATTTCAAGCAGTTCATTTCTTTGTTCATCCTTTAGTATTTGGCAGAAAAAGGAGTTTTATCATGGCGACCTATTATAATGAACCTTCCCACACATTTAATGAATATCTTCTGATTCCGGGTTATTCGTCAAGCGAATGCGTTCCTTCCGCGGTTTCCCTGCGGACCCCGCTTGTCAAGTTCCGCAAGGGTGAAGAGGAGTCTCCGCTTAATCTTTCCATCCCGATGGTGTCGGCGATTATGCAGTCCGTATCGGGTGACCGCCTCGCGATCGCGCTGGCGAAAAGCGGCGGCATTTCATTTGTTTATGGTTCCCAGACGATTGAGCAGGAAGCTGCCATGGTCGCCAGAGTCAAAGCCTATAAGTCCGGATTTGTTCCGAGCGATTCCAATGTCCGCCCGGATCAGACGCTGGCGGACATTCTGGAAATGAAACAGAAAACCGGTCATTCGACCGTTGCTGTCACAGAGGACGGAACGGTCAATGGCAGGCTGGTCGGAATTGTGACGAGCAGAGATTACCGCGTGAGCCGCATGGCGCCGGAGACCAGAGTTTCCGAGTTTATGACCCCGCTGGACAAGGTCGTTTTCGCGAAGGAGGGAATCACTCTGAGCGAGGCGAATGACATTATCTGGGAGCACAAGCTGAACGCCCTTCCGATTGTCAATGACGACGGATGTCTTGTCGCGTTTGTATTCCGGAAGGATTATGAGAGGCATAAGGAAAATCCGGACGAACTTCTCGATGCGCACAAGCGATACATGGTCGGTGCCGGCATCAACACGAGAGATTATGCGGAGCGCATTCCGGCGCTTCTCGAGGCGGGCGCGGATGTCTTCTGCATCGATTCTTCGGAGGGATTTTCCGAGTGGCAGAAGCGGACGCTGGCTTGGGTGCGCGAGAATTACGGCGACACCGTGAAGGTCGGCGCGGGCAATGTTGTCGACGCGGAAGGATTCCGCTTCCTGGCTGAGTGCGGCGCGGACTTCATCAAGGTCGGCATCGGCGGCGGTTCGATCTGCATCACCCGCGAGACGAAGGGAATCGGGCGCGGACAGGCGACGGCTCTGATTGATGTCTGCAGGGCGAGAGACGAGTACTACAGGGAGACGGGCGTTTATATTCCGGTCTGCTCCGACGGCGGAATTGTTTATGATCATCACATTACGCTTGCGCTTGCCATGGGTGCGGATTTTGTGATGCTCGGCCGCTATTTCGCGAGATTCGACGAGAGCCCGACGGACCGCCTTGTAGTCGACGGCGCTTACGTGAAGGAGTACTGGGGAGAGGGTTCGAACCGCGCGCGCAACTGGCAGCGCTATGATCTCGGAGGGGCTCAGAAGCTTTCCTTTGAGGAGGGGGTCGATTCTTACGTTCCGTACGCGGGACCGCTCAAGGAGAACGTCGAGAAGACGACGATGAAGATCCGCTCGACCATGTGCAACTGCGGCGCGCTGACGATTCCGGAGCTTCAGCAGAAGGCGAAGATCACCCTCGTATCCGCGACGAGTATCGTCGAGGGCGGAGCGCACGACGTCATCCGCAGAGAAAAGAGCGCATCGGACGCACATTGACCGGTGCAATGATATAAGGGATAAAAAACAGTGAACGGAGCTGTCTGCCGGCCAGGCGGACGGCTCTGTTTTGGAGTTGCGTGAAAATCCGGGGTATTAACGATGACGGGAAATCGAAAACATCACAGACGCAGAAAGAAAAGAGCGGTGAGGCTGAACTGGAAGCTGATTCTTCCGATTGCGCTTGCGGTTATTCTGGGACTGACGATGATGCACTGCAGCGGAGTTTTCGGACGGCGCGCATCAGACGGCGGCGTGTCGGGCGGAAGCGTGTCGGACGACGGAAGGCCGGCGATCGACGTGCAGCTTCTGACGCCGAACAAGTATTCCAGACCGCAGACCGCGCTGAAAAAGGTAAAGGGAATCGTCATCCATTACACGGCGAATCCGGGAGCGACCGCGCAGCAGAACCGCGATTATTTCGAAGGGCTCGCCGACAGTCACGAGACGCACGCGAGCAGTCATTTCATCGTCGGTCTTGACGGGGAGATTATTCAGTGCATTCCGAGCTCCGAGATTTCTTACGCCTCGAACAACCGAAACAGCGATACCCTGTCGATTGAGTGCTGCCATCCGGATGAGACCGGAAAATTCAATCAGAAGACGTATGATTCCGCCGTGGAGCTGACAGCCTGGCTCTGCCGGCATTTTAACGTCTCGCCGGATCAGGTCATACGCCATTATGACATCACGGGAAAAGACTGCCCGAAGTACTTCGTGGAGCACGAGGATGCCTGGAAACAGTTCCTTGATGATGTGCGCGCGAAGGTCGGCTGAACGCAGATTTTTGCTTCTGCTGCTTCTGTTCCGAATTCCGGAGTTTAATTTAGCGCGTTTATGTGATAAACTAATGAAGCAAACCGGTCTGCCTCCGGGCATTCCGTCAGTACATCGAACAGGAGGAATACGATACCATGAGCAATCTTGATGTACCTTATAAAATCTATCTTGACGAGAGTGAGATACCGTCATCCTGGTACAATGTCCGGGCGGACATGAAGGAGAAGCCGGCGCCGCTGATCAATCCCGCGACGCATAAAAAGCTACGCGTCGAGGATATGACGCCGATTTTCTGCACCGAGCTTGCGAAGCAGGAGCTGGATGATGACACCGCCTGGTTTGAAATTCCGACGGAAATTCAGGATTTTTACCGGATGTATCGCCCGTCGCCGCTCACGCATGCGGTTTTTCTTGAGAAGGCACTCGATACGCCGGCCCATATTTTCTACAAATTTGAGGGAAACAATACGTCGGGCAGTCACAAGCTGAACTCTGCGATCGCGCAGGCTTATTACGCGAAAAAGCAGGGCCTTAGGGGCGTGACGACCGAAACGGGAGCCGGCCAGTGGGGAACCGCGCTTTCTATGGCGTGCGCGTTCTTCGGAATTGAATGCAAGGTTTACATGGTTAAGGTTTCTTACGAACAGAAGCTGTTCCGCCGTGAAGTGATGCGCACGTACGGCGCGTCCGTCACGCCGTCTCCTTCCATGGAGACAAAAATCGGACAGAAGATCAACGCGGAGCATCCGGGAACGACCGGATCGCTGGGCTGCGCGATCTCCGAGGCGGTCGAGGTGGCGACCTCGACGGAAGGGTACCGGTATGTGCTCGGCAGCGTGCTGAATCAGGTCCTGCTGCACCAGTCGGTGATCGGACTTGAGACGAAAAAGGCGTGCGAAAAATACGGCATCAAACCGGATATCATCATCGGCTGCGCGGGAGGTGGATCGAACCTCGGCGGCCTGATCTCCCCGTTCATGGGAGAGAAGCTGCGCGGAGAGGCGGATTACCGGATTATCGCGGTCGAGCCGAAATCCTGTCCGAGCCTGACCCGCGGCAGATACGTCTACGACTTCTGCGACACCGGTATGGTCACGCCGATGGCGAAAATGTACACGCTCGGCCACGACTACATTCCGTCGCCGAACCACGCGGGCGGTCTGCGCTACCACGGTATGAGCCCGATTCTTTCGAAGCTCTACGACGACGGTTATATGGAAGCGACTTCGGTCGAGCAGACGTCCGTCTTCCAGGCGGCGGAGCAGTTCGCGCGCACCGAGGGCATTCTGCCGGCTCCGGAATCCAGTCATGCGATCCGCGCCGCGATCGACGAGGCGCTGAAATGCAAAGAAACCGGTGAGGAAAAAACCATCATCTTCGGTCTGACCGGAACCGGATATTTTGATATGACCGCGTATGAATCCTACAATGACGGGACGATGGTCGATTACATTCCGACCGACGAGGAGCTTGAGGCGAGCTTCGCGAAGATTCCGAAGATCGATCTGTAAGATTGGCCGGGACCGCGTGCCGCCTTGAGGCGGGGCTGGCAATCATCCGGAAGAATACAAAAAGGGCTGCCGCCGGCAGCCCTTTTTACGCGGGATTTTTCAATCCGCTCTCTTATTTCTGATTCTTTTCAATCTCCTGCATTTTCATCGCGCGAACCTTCAGCGGCAGTCCGAAGAGGGTGATGAATCCGCTTGCGTCCTGATGATCGTACAGCTCACCGGTGGTGAAGGAAGCGAGCGACGCGTTGTACAGGCTGTACGGAGAGGTCGTTCCGGCCTTGATGATGTTGCCCTTGTAAAGCTTGAACCGGACTTCTCCCGTCACATATTTCTGTGTGGATGTTACAAAGGCCTGAATGGCTTCGCGCAGAGGTGTGAACCATTTTCCTTCGTATACGACCTGGGCAAACTGGCTGCCGAGTTTCTTCTTGGTTTCCAGCGTCTCACGGTCGAGGATCAGTTCTTCCAGCTGCTCATGGGCTTCCATGAGGATCGTTCCTCCGGGAGTCTCATAGATTCCGCGGG
>ONLT01000022.1 GCA_900318755.1 uncultured Eubacteriales bacterium | reverse complement strand
GAAGGCGCGTGGTCGGATCGAGTGTCGCAAACAGCGCGTCCTCCTCCAGTACGTCCGCGTCCGTCAGACGGTTCAGAAGGGTCGACTTCCCCGCGTTCGTATAACCGACGATCGCCGCCGTCTTCAGGCTGCTGCGCTTTCTTCCGTCGCGTATGACGTCCCGATGCTTCCTTACCTCCTTCAGCTCGCGGTTCAGCGCACCGATCCGTTCGGAGATCAGCCTCCGGTCTGTCTCCAGCTTTTTCTCGCCGGGCCCCCTCGTTCCGATTCCGCCTCCGAGTCTGGACATCGAGCGGCCCATGCCGATCAGGCGCATCTGACGATACTTCAGCTGCGCCAGCTCAACCTGTATTTTCCCTTCGCTTGTCGTCGCCCGCCCCGCAAAAATATCAAGGATCAGCAGGGTGCGGTCCATGACCTTGCACCCGAGCTGATCCTGCAGATTCTTCATCTGCGCAGGAGAAAGCTCATCGTCGCAGATGATTCCGTTTGCCTGAAGCGACTCCATCAGTTCCCCAAGCTCGCTGATTTTTCCGCTTCCGATATACGTCGCCGGGTCCGGACGCGACCGGCGCTGCATCACCTGGGTGATCACCTCCGCGCCGGCCGTTTTTGCCAGTTCGCGGAGCTCATCGAGCGAGGCGAGCTCCGCTTCCTCCGAATCCGCGCACAGTCCCACAAGGATCACGCGGTCCTTATACTGTTCCAGTTCAATCATAATTACCTCGTCTGCAGGAACTGATACTCCCGTTTTGCCTCTTCATTGTCCGGATATTTTTTCAGGAATGACTCCATTTTCGACTTCGCCGTCTCAAAGTCCAGCTTCTTTTCGTAGATCACGGCCTCGTTGTACTCCAGCGCCTCGTTTACGCTGTCGTCGTTCTGATCCAGTCCGTTCCGGATCTCTGTCAGCGCGTCATCGTATTTCCCGTCTGCGATGTCGCAGAGCGCCAGGCCGTTGTACGCGGCGGCCAGTTTTTTGCCGTCCTTCACCATCGTCTCGAACATGCTTCGGGCGTCATCTGTCTTTCCGGCATCGATGCAGACCTTCGCGTACATCGAAGAGGCATCCGCGCTGCCCTGATCGACGGCTGTCTTGAAGCTCGCGAGCGCCTTGTCGCTGTTGCCGAGATCATAATAAACCATGCCCTGGTAATAGTAGTCGTCCGCAGTTTTCGGTTCCGCGTTCAGCGCCTGCTCGAGATACGCGGCGCCGTCCG
Organism: uncultured Eubacteriales bacterium; assembly: GCA_900318755.1. Classification (GTDB taxonomy): domain Bacteria; phylum Bacillota; class Clostridia; order Lachnospirales; family Lachnospiraceae; genus CADBRN01. The sequence continues at coordinate 8,604 of ONLT01000022.1, read as the reverse complement.
CCTTGTGGCTGGCATCTGCCAGCGCCTCGTAAATACGGATGCAGTTTTCGTAACCTGCATCTTTACTGACGACCCGGTCGAAATCTTCCTTCGCGGCATCAATGTCACCTTTTTTTATATTGGCGATTCCATGAAGCAGAAAAGCCCTGGCCGGATTTTTTCCTCCCGTCAGCTGAGCGTACAGCTCCAGCGCCTTGTCGGTCTGGTCATTTTTCAGATAGGCTTCAGCGAGGTAGTATTCCACATCCTCCTGAAAATCCGCACTTGAATTCCCGCTTCGCGCAAGAGCGGTGAGGCTTCTCTCAAAGACCGTCGCAGCGCTGTCGTATTCGCTCTGCTTCATGTAGACGATTCCCTCGCCCCGGTACGCTTCCGCCACGCGGCTGTTCTGATCCACCGCGGTCCGGAACTGAATCATCGCGTTCTCGTAATCACCGCCGCCGAGGTAATCCATCCCCTTCTGATAAGCGCCGGAATCCTTTCCGCCGGCCGTCGGCAGGCTGCATCCGGAAAGTGCGGGAGAAAGCGCCGCAGTTACGGTTAAAACGGCGATCAGCACCGCTTTTTTTAATCCTTTCAATCTCATCATTACTCCAGTACAAGTCCCTCGCGGATCATCACATCGACGACCCGGTCGGCGTAATGCTTGCAGATCTCATCGGTCTCGCCTTCCACCATTACGCGGATCAGCGGCTCCGTGCCGCTCTCCCGGACGAGGATCCGCCCGTTGCTCCCGAGCTCGCTGCCCACCGCATCGATCTCACGGACGACCTTCGGGTTGCTCCGCGCCGCGGCCTTGTCCGCCACGCGCACATTCCGGAGGATCTGCGGATAGATCGTCACCTCTCCGGCCAGCGAATCGAGAGACCGCTTTTTCTCGATCATCGCCTCCATCAGCATCAGCGACGTCAGGATTCCGTCGCCGGTCCGCGCATATTTGCTGAAAATAATATGCCCGGACTGCTCCCCGCCGATCTTATAATCATTCGCAAACATGTTTTCCGCGACGTATTTGTCGCCGACGTTTGTCTGCTCGTAGCGCATTCCCTCGCGCTCAAGGGCTTTGTAAAGTCCCAGGTTGGACATCACCGTCGTGACCAGCGTATTGTCCTTCAGCTTGCCCTGCTCCTTCATGTACTTCGCGCAGACGAACATGATCCGGTCTCCGTCGACGAGATTCCCGTTTTCGTCAACCGCGAGACAGCGGTCCCCGTCTCCGTCGTAGGCAAATCCCACATCCAGCCCGTTGTCCGTCACAAACTTCTGAAGCGCGCCGATGTGCGTCGACCCGCAGTCGCGGTTGATATTTGTCCCGTCCGGCGCGTTATTGATCACGTAGGTATTCGCTCCAACCGCATCAAACACATTCTTCGCGATAGAAGAGGTGCTGCCGTTCGCGCAGTCAAGCCCGACGCGCAGATTCTTGAAGGACCGGGTCGGGATCGAGATCAGGTGGCCGATGTAACGGTTTCTTCCCGCCGAGAAATCTACCGTGCGTCCGATGTTCTCCCGGACAGCCAGCGGAATCTCCGGTTCGCCGCTGTCGATGTAACGCTCGATCTTCTCCTCGACCGCCGCGTCAATCTTCGTTCCGCCGCCCCCGATCAGCTTAATTCCGTTGTCGTAGAACGGGTTGTGCGACGCGGAGATCATCACGCCGCAGTCGAACCGCTCGGTTCTCGTGATATACGAGACACTCGGCGTCGTCGTGACGTGCATCAGATACGCATCCGCCCCCGAAGCCGTAAGGCCCGCCGCCAGTGCATACTCAAACATATAGCTGGATCTTCTCGTATCCTTGCCGATCACAATTTTTGCCTTGTGATCGCGTCCGAAATACCATCCGAGAAATCTTCCCACCAGAAACGCATGCTGCACCGTCAGTTTAACATTTGCTTCCCCTCTGAATCCGTCGGTTCCGAAATATTTACCCATGAATCCTCCCTGACTCTCCTTGTCTCTCTGTTTCAAATATACCCGCGCCGTTTATCTCCGACACTTCTCACCGATTCAGATCCGCGTAAAGATCCGTTCCGTACGCTCCCTGTTCCGTCAGAGCGCGGAACGCCTCCACCACGATCGGACGGTCTTCCTGATACGTCACCCCGAACCAGGAATCCTCGCTCCGAAGGACGCTCACTTCCGCCCGTCCCTCCCGGATCAGCCCGTCGATGCACGTCGGCAGCAGAAATTCGCCTTCATAACCGTGCCTCCCTGCCTCCGTCAGGAACGCGCGGAAGCCGCCGTCCAGAACATCCAGAAAGCTCTCGTCGAGTCCCCACATATTCATCGATACGCGCAGATCCGGATCCAGCTCCCGGATCGTACCGTCCGGCAGCTGCACCGCCGCGCCGTCCCCGTTCCGGATGATATTTTTTGTCTCCCGCACGCCGGTCAGATGATTTTCATCATCCATCAGGCAGATGCCCCGCGTGACGCCGCCGTGGTCACTGAGCGTATTGCCGAGCCGGAAGGATACCGTCGCGATCTGCTCCTTATCTCCTCTTCCCGGCACCATGTTCTGAAGATAGTCATAGAGCGTGACAAAGGCGGATTTTCCGTAGTAGTCGTCCGCATTGATCACCGCGAACGGTCCGTTGATCTCCTCCCGCGCAGCCAGAATCGCCTGGCCGGTTCCCCAGGGCTTTTTCCTCTCCGGCGGGCAGGAAAAGCCGTCGGGAAGATCGTCCAGTTCCTGAAATACATACGCCACATCCGCGATTTTCTCCATCCGCCGGCCGATGACGTCCCGAAATTCTTTTTCAATGTCCTTTCGGATAATGAAGATAATTTTGTCAAATCCTGCAGCCAGTGCATCGTGAACGGAATAATCCATAATAATTTCGCCGGACGGCCCGACCTTCGCGAGCTGCTTGATTCCCTTACCGTATCGGCTCCCGATTCCGGCTGCCATCACGGTCAGTGCTGCGTTGCGCTTCATTTTTTCCCTTCACTCCCTTGTTCCTTCGCTGATAAACGTGTTGAATCGATTATACCGCATCTTCCGGTTCACGAAAAGTCAAAGATCAGTAAGCTTCGCCGCCTGATCCGCCGCCGTCAGCGCGTCGATCAGCTCGTCAAGATCCCCGTTCATGATTTCGTTGATCCGGTGCGTCGTCATTCGGATTCTGTGATCCGTCACACGCCCCTGCGGGAAATTATACGTCCGGATTTTTTCTGAACGGTCCCCGGATCCGATCTGATTTCTCCGCTTTTCGGCCTCCTCCTCGTGGCGCCTGTCCAGTTCTCTCTGATACAGCCGCGAGCGGAGCACCTTCAATGCTTTTTCCTTATTTTTCAGCTGAGATTTCTCATCCTGACACGATACAACGATTCCGGTGGGGATGTGGGTCAGCCGCACGGCGGAATCCGTCGTGTTGACGCACTGACCTCCGTTCCCGGACGCGCGGAACACGTCAAAGCGGCACTCGGAAAGATCCAGATGAAAGTCGATCTCCTCCGCCTCCGGCATAATCGCCACCGTCGCGGTTGATGTGTGAATCCGTCCTCCGCTTTCTGTCTCCGGAACGCGCTGGACACGGTGCACGCCGCTCTCATATTTCAGCTTCGAGTAAGCTCCCTCCCCTTTGATCATGAAGGTCGCTTCTTTGAAGCCGCCCAGTCCGTTTTCGTTTACATTCAGAAGCTCCGTTGAGAAATGATGCGCTTCCGCGTACCGGACATACATCCGGTACAGCTCGCAGGCGAACAGTGCAGCCTCATCCCCTCCGGCGCCCGCGCGAAGTTCGACGATTACATTTTTCTGATCATTCGGATCCTTCGGAATCAGAAGGATCCTCAGCCTCCGCATCAGATCCTCCTCGCGCGTCTTCTCCTCCCGGAGCTCCTCTTTCAGAAGTTCCCGCATCTCCGGATCCTTTTCGTCCTTCAGCATCCCGCTGTTCTCTGCGATCGCCTTCTGCACATCGGTATATTCTCCGTACGTTTCCGCAATCGGAGTGAGTTCCGCCTGCTCCTTCATCAGCTGCCGGAACTTCTGAGGATCCGAAGCCGCAGAAGGCTCATTCAGCGTGCGCAGAATTTCCTCCAGTCTCTGCCGGACTCCCTCCAGTTTTTCAAAGATCTCCTGCATACAACTCCTTATCCTTCATGCTCCGCAGCCTTCCGGAGCCCGTCCGGCCGCAACGCGGTCCAGTCCGGAGTAATCCTTTATGATTTCAACCTCGCGGTAGCCGATCTCCTCCAGCATTTCCCGTACGTCGCCGCCCTCATCATAACCGATCTCCATCAGCAGCCAGCCGTCTTTTTTCAGATGGCGGCGCGCCTGACGTACAATCGCGCGGTAAAATTTCAGACCGTCCGGTCCCCCGTCGAGCGCTAAATGCGGTTCGTGATCACGAACCTCCGGATCCAGCCGGCCGATCACATCACTCGGTATGTACGGCGGGTTGGAAACAATCACATCAAAGAATCCGCGGACATCCCGCATCAGATCACTCCGGATCAGCTCCGCTTCCAGATGATAGCGGTTCAGGTTTTCACGCGCCACCTTCAGGGCCTCCTCCGAGATGTCGCTTCCGGTTCCTGTGATCGCTTTCTGCTTCAGCAGCGACACGAGAATACAGCCGCTTCCGGTGCAGAGATCGAGAATCTGCATTCCGGACCGGATGCGCTTTGCCGCTTCTGCGATCAGAATCTCCGTGTCCTGTCTCGGAATCAGAACGTGCTCGTTGACCGTAAAGGTATTTCCGTAACACCAGGCTTCCCCGAGCAGGTACTGAACGGGAATGTGATCCGCGCGCCTGCGGATCAGTTCAAAAAAACGTTCCCGCATCTGCGGGTCCATCTCTTCATGCTGCCGCAGATAATATTCGCTCCGCTTCATGCCAGTTATCTCAGAAAACAGAATCCACTCGTCTGTCTTTGCCTCTTCGATTCCATGCTCCGAAAGATATTCCCCGGCAAAGCGCCGGCAATCTCCGAGCGTCCGTGCATTCTCCGGATCCGTCATGATCCGCCCTCCTTCCTGCATCACCGGTCTGATCAGACATCCGCTCCGAATTCTCTCCGGAGATAAGCACGCCAGTCAAACACTTCCTCCACCGCCGCGATGGCCACTTCCACCATGGACTCGTCCGGCTCGGCGGTTGTCAGATGCTGCGTCGCGATACCCGGCTTTACGATCAGATCGACGAACCGGTTGTTATGGCTTCCCGTATATTGAAGCAGTTCAAAGGACAGGCCGGCGATCAGCGGAATCAGGATCAGCCGGAACGCCACGCGCAGGACCGTCGAGTCCGTCTGAACCAGCATGAGAATCAGCGCGCTCAGTATCACAACAATCACAAGAAAGCTCGTTCCGCAGCGCCTGTGGAACCTTGAGCTTTTCATCACATTCTCAACCGTGAGCGGCATGCCGTGCTCAATGCAGTTGATGCATTTATGCTCCGCCCCGTGGTACATGAACGTCCGGTTGACATCCTTTATACGGGTCATCAGAGCAAGATAAACAAGGAAGATCGCAATGCGCAGCACCGCCTCGATCATCGTAACCGCAAAATGCGACGGAATCACCCGCCCGATCAGCATCGATACGTAATACGGCAGAAGGACGAACAGCAGGATCGCCGCGACGAAGGACACAAGGAACACGCCGAAGAAAACCTTCTGATCCTTCGCATCCTGGCGGTTCTTCTCTTCCTCCGACAGTTCCTTCTGCTCCGGCTCGTCATTATAAAACGACGCCGAGTAGAACATCGCGCCGAAGCCGACCGCGAGAGAATCGATAAAGCTGATCACGCCGCGGACGACCGGAATTTTTTTCCAGAGCTTCGAGCGGACAATGCTGTGAAACGGTTCTTTTTTTACGACAATCTGCTGATCCGGCGTGCGGACCGCAACGGAATATTCATCCCCGCTCCGCATCATGATCCCCTCGATCAGCGCCTGTCCTCCGATATTTGATGATCTCATCCAGACCTCGGTTTCATTTCTGTCATATGAAAAAGGGGCTGAAGTCCGATCCGACCTCAACCCTCTTTTCGATTGCGTACTGAATATTATTTGCCCATGCCGTACTTTTTGTTGAAGGCTTCGATTCTTCCGCGGGCAGCTGCAGTTTTCTGCTGGCCGGTGTAGAACGGATGGCACTTGGAACAGATCTCTACGTGGATCTCCGGCTTTGTGGAGCCTACCGTAAATGTATTGCCACAGTTGCAGGTAACCTTTGCCTGATAGTATTCCGGCTGAATCTCTTTTTGCACTGATTTCACCTCTTTCATATGTGTATGCTGTACATTTCCGACGTGCAGCGACCATATTGTATCACAGCCTCCCGGAAAATGCAACCATTCCGCACAATTTCAAAAGCGTATCAAAAACAGCTGATTATATCATCTTTCTCCGGTTGATCATCCGGACAAGATCCGCATTGGTTCTCGTATGCGCGAACAGATCCAGAATATTCTCCGCCGCTTCGTCCGTCTTCATCCGGTTCAGTGAGCGCCGCATAATATTAACGGCCTCCAGTTCCTCTTTCGAAAGAAGCAGATCCTCCTTCCGCGTACCGGAGCGCACGATGTCGATGGCCGGGAACACGCGCCGCTCCTGCAGCTTCCGGTCCAGGACAAGCTCCATGTTGCCGGTTCCCTTGAACTCCTCGTAGACGACGTCGTCCATTTTGCTTCCCGTATCGACCAGCGCCGTCGCGAGAATGGTGAGGCTTCCTCCCTCGCGCATATTTCTTGCCGCTCCGAAGAACCGCTTCGGCATATGAAGCGCGGCAGGATCAAGGCCTCCGGACAGGGTTCTGCCGCTTGGCGGCACAACCTGGTTGTACGCGCGCGCGAGCCGTGTGATGCTGTCGATAAAAATCATCACGTCCTTCTTGTTCTCAACCAGACGCTTGGCCCGCTCAATGACCATCTCGGACACGCGGCGGTGATGCTCCGGAAGCTCGTCGAACGTCGAGTAAATTACCTCCACGTTGTCTCCCTGAACGGTCTCCTTAATGTCTGTGACTTCCTCGGGCCGCTCGTCAATCAGAAGAATAATCAGGTGCATCTCCGGGTTATTCCGGAGGATCGATTTCGCCGTATCCTTTAAAAGCGTCGTCTTGCCTGCCTTCGGCGGCGAAACGATCATGCCCCTCTGACCCTTTCCGATCGGGCTGATCAGATCGACGATCCGCATCGCAAGACTCCCGCCCGGACGCTCCAGATGGATTCTCTCGTTCGGGAAAATCGGCGTCATATCTTCAAAATGCATCCTGCGCTGGCACTGCGCCGGGTCCATCCCGTTGACCGAATTGATGTAAAGCATCGCGGAGAATTTCTCGTTCGCGGATTTTACACGCGTGTTTCCGGAAAGCATATCTCCGGTCTTCAGCCCGAACTTGCGGATCTGGGAAGGCGATACGTAGACGTCATCATCTCCCGGAAGGAAATTCTCCGACCGGATAAAGCCGTATCCCTCGGTCAGCACTTCGAGAATTCCGTGGGCTTCATGCCCGCTGTCGAGCTCCTGAACGTCGGTCCTCTGCGGCCTCTGGGTTTCGGAATATTCCTGCTGCTGCGGACGCTTCTGCGCCGGCTGGTCCTGATAGTTCTGCGCAGACCCCTCCTGACCGCGCGGCTGTTTCGAGCGGTTCGGATTCTGCGAGTGGTTCGTTCTCGTCCGCATTCCGTCCTGGCTGCGGCCGTCCTGCGAACGGCCCGGATGCCGTCCGTTCTCTTTCCCGCGGGTCCGCGCGCTGTTTCCGCCTTCGGACGTGCGTCTGTATTTCCGCGTCTCCGGAGCCTTTTCCTGCTCCTCGTGCGCGGATGCTGTATCCTGCTCTGCGGGTGCAAATGCCGTTTCCTGCTCTGCGGGCGCAGGCGTCACTTCCTGCTCCGCATGCGCGGATCCCGTTTCCCGCTCCGCGGACGCAAATACCGTCTCCTTCTCAGCGGGCGCGGATGATGTTTCGTCTCCGGTCTGCCCGGATGCATGAACGGCTTCCTCCTCCGCAGCGTCTTCCCTGAGCATGCGATCGATCAGCTCGCTTTTGCGCAGCGTAGAAATCCGTTTCAGTCCGCGGGCCTTCGCGACGCCTTTCAATTCATTCATAGGGAGAGACTCATATTGTTCTCTTGTCATACAATCCCCCTGTATTCTATTCTTTCCGTACTCATCAGATCGGGTAATGTGATACGAACTGTATCCAGAAAAAAGGCTGCGGCTAACAGGACTCGAACCTGCATGGTCTCCCAACGGAACCTAAATCCGCCGCGTCTGCCAATTCCGCCATAGCCGCATTTGTCATCGGCCGGTATGACTTCACATCAGATAAAAGGAACACTCAATGAAGCATCGGGGACTCGAACCCCGGACAACTTGATTAAAAGTCAAGTGCTCTACCACCTGAGCTAATGCTCCATGCCTGGGCTAGTTGGATTCGAACCAACGAATGCAGCAGTCAAAGTGCTGTGCCTTACCCCTTGGCGATAGCCCATCGATATGCAGGTACTGCACAAAAACTGCTAAGGGTGAATGGTGGGACTCGAACCCACGATCTCCAGAGCCACAATCTGGCGCGCTAACCAACTGCGCCACACCCACCATAACCGTGCCTGGAGGGACTCGAACCCCCGACCCACGGCTTAG
>ONLT01000014.1 GCA_900318755.1 uncultured Eubacteriales bacterium | reverse complement strand
GACTCATTGCAGAAATACTTACTTTATTGAGACACTCGTTGATTTGGAAGATAAGCCTTTTCAATCATTTTGTCATGTAGGTATTACAGCAGGGGCATCCACCCCAAATCAAATAATTGAGGAGGTTCTAGAGAAACTATGTCAGAAATGAGTTTTGACCAGATGCTGGACGAGACGTTCAAAACGATCCACAACGGTGAGGTGGTCGAGGGTACGGTCCTCGCGGTTAAGCCGGATGAGATCATTCTGAACATCGGCTACAAGTCAGACGGAATCCTTTCCCGCAGCGAATACTCCAATGATAATTCTCTGGACCTGACAACCGTCGTGAAAGAAGGAGATACGATGGAAGTCAAGGTCATGAAAGTGAATGACGGAGACGGACAGGTTCTGCTGACCTACAAGCGTCTGCAGGCTGAGAGAGGCAATAAAAAGCTGGAGGAGGCGTTTGAAAATCATACGGTTCTGAAAGCAAAGGTTGCACGCGTCCTGAACGGCGGACTTTCCGTGACGGTCGACGGGGCGAGAGTATTCATCCCGGCGAGCCTCGTTTCGGATGTTTATGAGCGCGACCTGAACAAATATAAGGATCAGGAGATTGAGTTCGTAATCATCGAGTTCAACCCGAAGAGAAGAAGAATCATCGGCGACCGGAAACAGCTGATCGTCGCTGAGAAGGAAAAGATGAAAGAGAATCTCTTCTCCAAGATCGCCGTCGGCGACAAGGTGGAGGGAACCGTCAAGAATATCACGGATTTTGGCGCGTTCGTCGATCTGGGCGGAGCGGACGGACTGCTTCACATCAGCGAGATGTCCTGGGGCCGTGTCGACAATCCGAAAACCTTCCTGAAGGTCGGACAGAAGCTCACCGTTCTCATCAAGGACATCAAGGGCGACCGCATCGCGCTGTCCCTGAAGTTCCCGGAGGAGAATCCGTGGATCAGCGCTTCCGAGAAGTACGCGGTAGGCAACATTGTCACCGGAAAGGTAGCGCGTATGACGGACTTCGGTGCGTTCATCGAGTTGGAGCCGGGCGTGGATGCGCTCCTTCATGTCTCCCAGATTTCCAGAGAGCATGTTGAGAAACCGTCCGATGTTCTGACGGTCGGTCAGGAGATCACCGCTAAGATCGTTTCATTCAACGCGGAGGAGAAGAAGATCTCCCTGAGCACGAAAGCCATTGAGGGCGACGAGGCGCAGGACGACAGCACAGAAGCATCCGAGGAATAAATTCAGACTGGTAATATTGAGGGCTGCCTTTTACGGCAGCCCTTTTTCGGTTCATAGAATCAGAGTCTCGAGAAGATCGAGGATGTAGGCGGTGAAGGAAACGTTTTCAGAGACGCTTCCCTCCGGGACCCTGTCCGGTTCATATAAGAAGTAGCTGTGCTTTGAGCGGTAATCGTTCCGGAACACCGGCGTGACGCGGTCACGGGGCTGAGGAAGGAAGGTGCCGCTTTTTTTCTGGTAGCAGGTCGCGGCCTTTGCGGGGACGCGGTGCGCAGGGTCGACGAAGGCGCCGACGCTCTTGTGGATCGCCTGATCCTCCTCCGGAAGATAATAGTAATTGCGATAATCCGGGAAGAAGTGCTTCAGCGTGCCGCAAAACGGCCGGACGGTAAGAAGCGCGCTGCTTTCCTCCCAGATGAGCGAGCAGAAGTCGTTTTCCGACCGGATCGGGATCGGCGTGGCGCAGTCCGCAGCGAGGCGAATCCGCAGATCGCCCGGGCCCGGGTGCGCGGTCATCCCGACGGACCGGATGGTGAATCCGCCTCCGAAAAAGGTGGAAAGTCCGGTGAGCGGATAGATCGGAAGCATATTTGCCACATCCTCCGCGTTGTGAAGAAACATCGCGTTCAGCAGCTCCGGATCACCCTTCAGGAGGTATTCCCGGTATGTCCCGATCAGCTCTTTTCCTGAAAAACGATCACGCCTGCTGATTCCGATCAGCCGTTCCGCATCCTTCTGTTTCAGAGAATCGGTGCCCAGCAGGCGCCGGAAGGGCCGGATTGTGCGGTAGAGATCAATCGTACCGCCCTCGGAGCGGAAGGATTCAAGCGGATTTTTCATCCGGTAGAAGCGGTACTTTTTTTCCAGATAGGGAATGTCAAATGTGGATCCGTTGTAGTGGATCAGCGTCCGGATGTTCCGTTTTGTGAGGAGATCCGAAAAGCCGGCGAGAAGCTCCTTTTCGTGGGCGGGATTATCCAGAAAACACTGGCGCAGGAGCCATTTTTTTTCACCGTTCGCCTCGATCTGCCAGGCGCACCCGATCAGATAAAGGTGGGACCGGCTCGCCGAGAGTCCTGTGGTTTCAATATCGAAAAACATAGAATTGTCTGGTATCTTTTTATAAGATTTTGATAAAACATTTGCACTTATTAAAGAATCCTTAAATTTCATTGAAAAGTTATACTCCGTGATGCTATACTAATACTATTGATTTTCCGGCGGGAGTCTGTGATAGGAAAATCGTATCACGAAACGCAATTAAATTCTAGGAGGTGTTGCAATGGGTTTTCTGACGTTCAAGGGCGGCGTCCATCCGAATGATGGGAAAAGTCTGTCTAAGGATCAGGCAATCCAGAATGCTGTGGCGGGGGACAAACTCTATTTTTCTGTTTCCCAGCACATCGGCGCGCCCGCAAAACCGATTGTTGAAAAGGGCGATCGTGTTTTAAGGGGCCAGATGATCGCGGAGGCGGGCGGATTTGTTTCCGCGCCGGTTTTTTCCAGCGTATCCGGAACGGTAACAGGCATCGAAAAGATGCGCATGCCGGCCGGAAATCTGATGGACTGCATTGTCGTCGAAAATGACAGAAAGAACGAGGAGATCGAATATGAGGAGGCGGACTGGCATTCCCTCTCAAAGGAAGAAATTCTAGATCGAATTAAAAAGGCCGGTGTTGTGGGAATGGGCGGCGCCGGATTTCCGACGCATGTGAAACTCTCCCCGAAAGACCCGGACGCGATCGATTTTATCCAGGTAAACGGCGCCGAGTGCGAGCCGTATCTGACGAGCGATTATCGTATGATGATGGAGCATCCGGACCGGGTGGCGGAGGGACTCCGCATTATGCTGAGTCTGTTCCCGCACGCGAAGGGCCAGATCTGCATCGAGAACAACAAGATGGACTGCGTCGAAAAGATGCAGAAGGAAACGGCAGGCGACGCGAATATCGAAGTGCACGTCATGAAGACGAAATATCCGCAGGGCGCTGAGCGTATGCTTATTTACGCCAATACGGGCCGGTCGATTAATTCTTCCATGCTGCCGGCGGACGCGGGATGCATCGTCGACAACATCGCGACGGTCGCTGCCGTTTACGATGCGGTCGCGCTGGGAAAACCGCTGATGGAGCGCATCGTCACCGTCACAGGCGACGCGGCGAATCATCCGGGGAACTATCTCGCTCCCACCGGAATGCTGTTTTCCGAGCTGATTGAGCAGGCCGGCGGACTGAAAGAGGGGTATGAGAAGCTGATCTCCGGCGGACCGATGATGGGATTTTCCGTGTTCACGACACAGATTCCGCTGACGAAGACCTCCGGCGGGATCCTTGCCATGATGAAGGACGAAGTGGCTGCTGCGGAGCCTTCTGCGTGCATCAACTGCGGACGCTGCGTGTCGGCATGTCCGGAGCACCTGATCCCCACCAGACTTTCCGTCTACGCGGATCACAACGACAAACAGAGATTTATGGAACACGACGGGATGGAGTGCTGCGAGTGCGGCTCCTGTACGTTTGTCTGTCCGGCCAAAAGACAGCTGGCGCAGTCGATCAAATCGATGCGCAAAATCTGTCTTGCGGACCGGAAGAAAAAGAAATAAGGCGGAGGTGAATACGAATGGCAGGTAAACTTCAGGTTTCATCTTCACCGCATATCCGTTCGAAGGTGACAACCAGTAAAATTATGATGGCGGTTGTCGTCGCGCTTCTACCGGCGGCAGTCTACGGCGTGTGGCTGAACGGAGGCCATGCGGCGGCGGTGCTGATCCTTTCCGTACTCTCGGCGGTGCTGACCGAGCTCATCTACGAGAAGATCGTGGGTCGCCCGGTCACGATTTCCGACGGGAGCGCCGTTGTCACGGGTCTTCTGCTCGGCATGAACATGCCGCCGCAGATCCCGTTCTGGATTCCGATCATCGGATCCGTGTTCGCGATTCTCGTCGTCAAGCAGTTTTTCGGCGGCCTGGGCCAGAACTTTATGAACCCGGCGCTGGGCGCCCGCTGCTTTCTGATGCTTTCCTTCGCGGGCCATATGACCAATTTTGATGTCTCCGGCTACGCGGCGAAGCACATCGTGGATACGGTTTCCGGCGCGACGCCGCTGGCGGCTGTGAAGGCCGGCGAGACGGCGGATCTCGCAAGCATGTTCTTCGGAAACATCAAAGGAACCATCGGCGAGACCTCCGCTCTGATGATCCTGATCGGCGGAATTTTCCTGATCGCCGCGGGCATCATTTCCTGGAGAATTCCGGTGATCTATCTCGCAACCTTCTCCGTGTTTGCGCTGATTTTCGGCGGGCACGGGTTCGACCTGTACTATCTTGCGTGCGAGCTCTGCGGCGGCGGAATCATGCTCGGCGCCTTCTTCATGGCGACCGATTATGTCACGCGGCCGATCACCGTCAAAGGACAGTACATCTACGGTGTCCTGCTGGGCGTGATGACCGGCATCTTCCGCATCTTCGGAGGATCCGCTGAGGGTACCTCCTATGCGATTATTTTCTCGAATCTGCTCGTTCCGCTCATTGAGCGTTCAACCATCCCGGCGGGATTCGGAATCGTAAAAGAGAAAAAGAAGGGAGGAGAGGCAGCATGAAAAAGGACGGAATTGCGAAAAATACGATGGTCCTTGTCATCATGACGCTGATCCTCGGCGTCATTCTCGGAAGCGTGCACTATGTGACCGAGAAGCCGATCGCCGCGCAGGAGAAAAAGCAGCATGACGAAGCGCTGATCGCCGTCATGCCTGACGATCAGAAGGACGCGGAGTTTGAGACGGTGGATCTTGCGAAGGACGGAACGGATCAGAAGATCAAAGACGCGATCGCCGCGGAGGGTCTGACCGCCGAGTCCATCGATGAGATGAACATCGCGAAGGATTCCTCCGGCAAGGAGGAAGCGTACGTGTTCACCGTCACCACGACGGAAGGATACGGCGGAACGATTCAGTTCGTGCTCGGCGTCGATACGGAGGGCGCGATCACCGGCATCTCGTTCCTGAGCATATCGGAGACGGCGGGACTCGGCATGCGCTGGGCGCAGGAGCCGTACATCAGCCGGTTCGACGGGAAGAAGGGAGACAAGCTCACCCTTGTAAAGACGACGACTGACAAAGAGGATGAAGTCGAGGCGATTTCCGGATCGACGGTCACGTCCAACGCGATCACGAACGGTGTCAACGCCGCTCTTGCAGCTTATAAGGTTTATACAGAGGGAGGTGCCGCAAAATGAGTCTCACCCCGAACAGCCCCGGAGAGCGCATTTATAATGGAATTGTAAAAGAAAACCCGACCTTTGTCACAATGATCGGCATGTGTCCGACGCTGGCGGTCACGACTTCCGTGATCAACGGCATCGGAATGGGACTGACCACGATGGTTGTCCTGGTTCTTTCGAATGTACTGATTTCGCTGCTCCGGAAAATTATCCCGGACAGCCTGCGTATGCCGTGCTACATCGGCGTAATCGCATCGTTCGTAACGGTCGTCGAGCTTCTTCTGGAAGCGTACCTGCCGTCGCTGAACGACGCACTGGGCCTGTACATTCCGCTGATCGTCGTCAACTGCATCATCATGGGCCGCGCAGAGGCGTTCGCCGGCAAAAATCCGGTGATCCCGTCCCTGTTCGACGGACTCGGCATGGGCCTCGGCTTCACGGTCGGTCTGGTATGCCTCGGTGCGGTACGCGAGCTCTTCGGATCCGGTACGATCCTCGGCTTCCAGATTATGCCGAAGGCTTATGAGCCGATCAACATCTTTATCCTGGCTCCGGGCGCCTTCTTCGTTCTCGCGATCCTGATCGCGATCATCCAGAAGGTAAACAACACGAAGGCCGAGAAGGCAGCGATCGAAGCCCAGAAGCAGCGCAGACAGATTCTTCAGGCGGCCGGCCTCGTGGCAGCTGCCGAGAAGGCGTGAGAGGGGGTTTGCTGAAATGAAAGAATTGCTAATTATTGCGATCGGATCCGCTCTCGTCAACAACGTCGTGCTGAGTCAGTTCCTCGGAATCTGTTCCTTCCTGGGTGTTTCCAACAGACTGGAGACCGCGAAGGGAATGAGCGGAGCCGTTATCTTCGTCCTGACTCTGAGTTCTCTGGTGGCGGCGCTCGTTTATAAATTTGTACTTGATCCGCTGGGTCTCGATTATCTGCGCACGATCGTATTCATCATGGTGATCGCCGCGCTGGTTCAGCTCGTCGAGATGTTCATGAAGAAGGCGATGCCGGCTATGTACAAGGCCCTCGGCATTTATCTTCCTCTGATCACCACAAACTGCGCAGTTCTCGGCGTCGCGATCGACAATGTAAACGACGGGTACGGCATTGCGGCCAGCGTCGTCAACGGTTTTGCCACCGCGGTCGGCTACGGCCTTGCGATGGTTCTGATGGCAGGTCTGCGTGAAAAACTTGAGTATAACGATATTCCGAAATCCTTCCAGGGGATGCCGACCGTTCTTCTTACGGCTATGCTGATGTCGATCGCATTCTTCGGATTTTCCGGAATTATTTGATGAAAGGAGTTGAAGATAAGTGAATTCCATAATCTTATCCATCATCGTCCTGGTTATCGTCGGACTCATCATCGGAATCATGCTGGGTGTCGCCGGCAGGAAACTTGCGGTTAAGACAGACGAGAAGGTCGCGGCGGTCCGTGAGTGCCTCCCCGGAAATAACTGCGGTGCCTGCGGATATCCTGGCTGCGACGGCATGGCGGCGGCGATTGCCGCGGGAAATGCCCCGGTGAACGGATGTCCGGTCGGCGGAGCTCCGGTTGCGGAGAAGGTCGCCGGGGTGATGGGCGTCAGCGCGGGCGAAACGGAAAAAATGGTCGCCTTTGTCAAATGCGCGGGTACCTGTGACAGAACGAGGAACAATTACGATTATACCGGCGTTGAAAGCTGCAAGATGATTCCGTTCATCCCGGGCGGAGGTCCGAAGAAATGCAGTTTCGGATGCTTCGGCTTCGGCGACTGCGTCGAGGCATGTCAGTTCGACGCGATCCACATCGTGAACGGCGTGGCGTTTGTCGACCGGGATAAATGCACGTCCTGCGAGGCCTGCATCAAGGCCTGCCCGCAGAATCTGATCGAACTCGTTCCGTACGAGAAGAAGAGCATCCATGTGGCCTGCAGCAACACGATGCGGGGCAAGCCGGTCATTGAGGCCTGCGACGTCGGCTGCATCGCCTGCAGAAAATGCGAGACCAGCTGTCCGAAGGACGCGATTCACGTAGAGAACAACATCGCGCACATCGATTACGGGAAATGTGTCGCTTGCGGAATCTGCTATCAGGTATGCCCGCGCGATACGATTACGACCTGGGATCCGAAACAGGCCGAGAGAAAAGCGAAGGCAATTGAAAAGAAGAAGGCCGCGGCAGCCGCGAAGACTGCTGAAAAGGCGAATGCGAACGCGTGAGATCACGCGGGAGAACCGGGGCGCACCGCATGACGGTGCGCCCTTTTCAGGTGGAAGCGTTCGGCCGGAAGCGTTTGGCCGAAAGCGTTCGGCCGGAGGCGTTTGGCCGGAGGCGTTCGGCCGGAGGGGGTTGGCAGGATGCGTTCGTTCGTACCTGCCGCAGTTGCACGAAATTTTCTGACGTGGTATGATTCAATCGTATATTGTGCTCCCGCCGGAAGATGCGTTTCAGACCGGTAAGCGGGAGCGTAATCAGTTTATTATTTGGAAACGGAGACGTTTATGATCGGATTTATCAGGGGAGTGATCGATGAGATTGAGCCGGATGCGCTTCTGATCGATCGCGGCGGTATCGGGCTGCGCGTCTATGTCCCTGCCAGCGCGCTGGACGGCGGCGTCCGCGTCGGGGATGAGGTGAAGCTGTACACGCACCTGAATGTGAAAGAGGACTCGCTGACGCTCTACGGCTTTTTCAGCCGGGATGATCTGGAGGTCTTCAAATTGCTCGTCGGTGTTTCCGGGATCGGCCCGAAGGGGGCGATGGGAATCCTCTCCGCGCTTCCGGCGGATGATCTGCGGTTCGCGGTGCTGTCGGACGATGCGTCTTTTATCGCCAGGGCGCCGGGCGTCGGAAAGAAAACGGCGCAGAAGGTGATTCTGGAGCTGAAGGACAAGTTCCGGCTGGAGGATGCCTACGAGAAAAAACTCGCGCACACGCAGCAGGCGGACCGGGCGGAAGGCGCCGGCGGAAGCGGACAGATGACGGGTCAGTCGGGCGAACAGGAGGCGGTGGAGGCGCTCTGTGCGCTCGGGTATTCCGGGACAGAGGCACTGCAGGCGGTGCGGCGCGTCAGTGACCGCGCACAGATGGATACAGAGGAGATCCTGAAGGCGGCCCTCCGGGAGATGATCTGATTTATGGAAAAACGAATCATACAGACGGATGTGCAGGAGGAAGACCAGAAAATCGAGAGGGGCCTCCGTCCGCAGACGTTTGACGATTATATCGGCCAGAAAAAGGCAAAAGAAAATCTGAAAGTTTATATCGAAGCTGCGAAACAGAGAGGAGAGCCGCTGGATCATGTGCTGTTTTACGGGCCTCCGGGACTCGGAAAGACGACGCTCGCCGGCATCATCGCAAATGAGATGGGCGTGCGTCTGAAGGTGACAAGCGGACCGGCGATCGAAAAACCCGGAGAAATCGCGGCGATCCTCAACAATCTGCAGGAGGGGGACATCCTGTTCGTCGACGAGATCCACCGGCTCAACCGGCAGGTGGAGGAGGTTCTGTACCCTGCGATGGAGGATTTCGCGATCGACATCGTGATCGGAAAGGGGGCGGCGGCCCGTTCGATCCGTCTGGACCTTCCGCACTTCACACTTGTCGGCGCGACGACCAGAATCGGTCTTCTGACCGCACCGCTCCGTGACCGGTTCGGCGTGATCCATCACCTGGAGTATTACACGCAGGACGAGCTCGCTGAGATTGTTAGAAAGTCGGCGGACGTTCTGGGAGTGGAGATCGATGATACGGGCGCAAATGAGATTGCAAAGCGCTCCCGCGGGACGCCGCGGCTGGCGAACCGCCTTTTAAAACGCGTGCGTGATTTCGCACAGGTGCGCTACGAAGGGGATATCACCGGGGAGATCGCGAAATTTGCGCTGGATCTTCTCGAGGTCGACAGCAACGGGCTGGATCGGACGGACCGGAACCTGATGCAGGTGATCATCGCAAAATTCGGAGGCGGACCGGTCGGATTGAATACGCTGTCCGCGGCGATCGGCGAGGATGCGGGTACGATTGAGGATGTGCTTGAGCCGTACCTGATACAGAACGGGTTTCTTATGAGGACACCGACCGGAAGGGTCGCGACAAAAAAAGCTTACGAGCATCTCGGGATTCCTTATCCTGAAGGCTCCAATTAAAGGAGAAGCGAAATGGCGGAAAAGAATACGATCAAGGTCACGATCGACGGAAAATCCATCTCGATCGGCGGCTATGAGAGCACCGAGTATCTGGAGCACGTCGCGTTTTACATCAATAATAAAATCGGTGAGATGAAGGAGCTGCCCGGGTATTCCAGACAGAGTGCAGAGATGAAGATCATTCTTCTGGCGCTGAACGTCGCGGACGATTATTACAAGGCGAAGACCCGCGCCGATGCTCTGGAGGAAGACATCGAGGCAAAGGACGGCGAGTGGTATTCGGCCAAGCAGGACCTCGCGAACGCACAGGTCCGCATTCATGAGCTGGAGCGGGAACTCGCTTCGCGGGCGGGAGCCGCAGCAGCATACGAGGAGAAGACGCCGGCCGCTGCTTACGAGGAGAAGACGCCGGCCGCTGCTTACAAAGAGAAGGCGCCGGCAGCTGCTGATAAGACAGAGGAGAGGAAGGACGGCTCTGCGCCGGAATCCGGGGAAGACGGCGGATCCCGGAATCCGGACCGGAAACTGAACGACAAATATCTGAAGCGAAGCAGAAGATATGCGAAGACCAGATCGTAAGCCGGAGCTTCTTTCACCGGCGGGATCAATTGAATCTCTGCATGCTGCGGTAAAGGCAGGGGCGGATGCCGTCTACATCGGCGGACGAAATTTCGGTGCCAGAGCCTATGCGGATAATCCGGACGAGCAGGAGCTGCTGGAAGCCATCGATTACATCCATTTTCACGGGAAAAAGCTTTACCTGACGGTGAATACTCTGGAAAAAGAAGAAGAACTGGAGCGGGAGCTGGGAGATTTTCTCGAGCCGTATGTCAGGCGCGGCCTTGACGGTGTAATTGTGCAGGATTTCGGCGCGGTCGATTACATCAGCCGTGTATTTCCGTCTCTTCCGATTCACGCGAGCACGCAGATGGCGGTAACCGGAGCGGCGGGAGCATGCCTGCTGGCGGAACGGGGAATTACCAGGGTGGTGCCGGCGCGCGAGCTGACGCTGCCGGAGATCCGCGAAATCCGGGAGAAAGCAGGCGTTGAGGTGGAGTGCTTCATCCACGGCGCGATGTGTTACTCCTATTCCGGGATGTGTCTGATGAGCAGCATGATCGGCGGGCGCTCCGGGAACCGGGGCAGATGCGCCGGCATCTGCAGGCTGCCTTTTCAGGTCGGCGGCGCCGGCGGCCGCAGGATGTATCCGTTAAATATGAAGGATCTCTGTGCGCTGCCCATCCTGCCCGATCTGATCCGGGCGGGAATCTCTTCATTTAAAATCGAAGGACGGATGAAAAAACCGGAGTATACCGCCGGGGTGACGAAAATCTACCGGAAAAACATCGACCGGTATTTTGAGGACCCGGACGGATACTGGACGAATCCGGCGGATCTTGCATACCTGGAGCTTCTTTTCAGCCGGGACGGATTCACGGAGGGATACTATCATTCGCGGGGGTCCGCGGATATGATCGATCTGGAGAACCGGAGAAACAGTGATCCCGCCGTCAGAAATTCAAAAAAGGTGCAGGAACTTTACGACGGAATCCGGAAGGAACTGGGAGAAGATGAGCGGAGACGGCCGGTTGACGGTATTCTTGAGATCGGCGCGGGAGCGCAGACGAAGCTCACACTGAAAAGCGGGGCGTTTTGCACCTCGTCAGACGGAGCTCCGGCGCAGAAAGCGCTCAGCCGTCCGGTGAGCGATGAGAGAATTCTGGAACAGATCCGGAAGTTCGGCGGAAGTCCGTTCCGACCGGAGCACTTTGAAGTCCGAAGATCCGGGGACGAGCCGCTGTTCATACCGGTCGGCGAACTGAACCGTCTCCGGCGCGAGGCGGCGGATCGTCTGTCGGAGGCGGTCACAGCACCGTATCGCCGGGAGGACATCCGAAGAGAAGCCGCGGATGAAGGCAGAACAGAACGGGGGACCAATCATCCGGTAAAGAGCCCGGCGCCGCTGTTCGTACAGGTCTCGGACCGGGAGCAGCTGAGGGCGGTCCTGAATCACAAAGATTCGGTGTGCGGGATCATTGTTCCGATCGGACTGGCAAAACAGCTCCTTACAGAAGAGACGCCGGCGCAGCTGCCAGTAGGGACGGACGGCGGCCGGAAGCTCAGGATCGCGCTGCCGCAGATTGTGAGATCCTGCGACTGCAGAAGGCTTGACCGTGAGCTGAAACAGATCGAATCGCAGGCGGAGATCGAGGGAATTCTCGCGGGAAGTCTGGACGGGATCGGTTTTCTGAAATCGACCGGGAGAGAAAAGTGCGCCATTGCGGACGGCGCGGTTTATACGATGAACAACCGGGCGGTCCGTTATCTTCGGGGATTCGGGGTGATGCGGGACACGATTCCCCATGAGCTGAATTTCCGCGAGATGCTGGGCCGGGAGAACTCCGCGTCGGAGCTGGTTCTCTACGGCAGGACACCGCTGATGGTTTCAGCCGGATGTGTCCGGCGGACGGTATCCGGATGCGACAGGGCGGGCGGATGGCTGTCTCTTACGGACCGCAGAGGAGCCTCCTTCCCGGTGCAGTGCTGTTGCGATTTCTGCTGCAACGTGATATATAATAGTTTACCGACGAGTCTGCTTCAGGATTTTGAAGATGTCAGGCGCGTCGGAGCCGCGTCGTTCCGGATCGTCTTCACCATTGAGACGGGGAGGGAGGCGGATCAGGTGCTCTCGGCATTTGAGGCGGCACGCGCCGGAGGGGGAGCGGGACTCCCGTTTCCGGTGACCCACGGACATTTCCGAAGAGGCGTGCAGTAACAAGGAGACGGGCAGGGAAAACAAGATGCAGGAAATCATTGTACAAATTTCAAAATATGTACTTCTCTTTCTGATGGCCGTGTATACGCTTCTGGCGCTTCTTTCGATCCGACAGAAGGATGCGGTGAAGAGGAGAGGACGGGCGAACAGCCAGTTTGCGATCATTCTTATATTTGACGCGGCTGCGTTTGCGATCCTGTATCTTCAGAGCAGAGATCCCAAAATGTTCGGCATCCTGGCGGGGCTTTTGCTGTACACGGTGCTGGTTCAGGTGCTCTACCGTCTGATTTACAAGAAGGCCTCGCTGGCGGTGCTCAATAACATGTGCATGCTGATATCGACCGGGTTTGTGATTCAGTCGAGACTCGGCACCTCGACCGCGATCAAGCAGCTGATCATCGTCGCCGGATCCTCCGCGGTCTGCCTCGTGATTCCGGTGATCATCCGCCGGGTTAAGACGATGAGAAATCTCGGATGGCTCTACGCCGTTCTCGGAATTCTGCTGCTTGGGGCGGTATTCGCCTTCGGACGCATCAGCGGAGGCGCGAACCTTTCCGTTACGATCGGCGGCATCAGCTTCCAGTTTTCGGAATTCGTCAAAATCACGTTCGTATTTTTCATCGCCTCGATGCTGAGAAATGATGTGAGCTTCAGGCGGGTCGTGATCGTCACGATTCTGGCCGCGCTTCACGTCGGCATTCTTGTGCTCTCAAAGGATCTCGGCGCCGCGCTCATCTATTTTGTCGCGTACATCGTGATGGTTACGGTTGCGACGAAACAGGGGCGGTACGCGCTGCTGGGAATCGGCGGCATGTGCCTCGCGTCGGTGGCGGCATATCATCTGTTTTCCCATGTGCGCGTGCGCGTCCAGGTCTGGAAGAACCCCTTTGCAGATTATGAAGGAACCGGATATCAGATTGTTCAGGCGCTGTTCGGCGTCTGCGCGGGCGGATGGTTCGGAACCGGCCTGTTCGAGGGAAATCCGGAGATGATCCCGCTGGCGAAGGAGGATTTCACCTACGCGGCGGTCTGCGAGGAGATGGGCATTTTATTCGGAATCTGTCTGATTTTTCTCTGCATGAGTATGTATCTGCAGATCGTGTCAATCTCCACGAAGCTTTCGAACCGGTTCTACCGTCTCGTATCGATCGGACTCGGGACGGAGTATGCCTTCCAGGTATTTCTCACCGTCGGAGGCACAACGAAATTCATTCCGATGACGGGAATCACGCTGCCGCTTGTCAGTTACGGCGGAAGCTCGATTATGTGTACCATTATCATGCTGTCGATCATTCAGGGGCTCTTCATGATCCGTGAGGATGAGGACGAGGAGCACGAGCTCCTCGAAGAAATCATCCGCAGGCAG
>ONLT01000098.1 GCA_900318755.1 uncultured Eubacteriales bacterium | reverse complement strand
TTTATGAAGACTTTTTTAACCACTCACTAAAGAAACAGCCGCAGGCTGATCGCGGCACAGATTGGAGCGTCAAATTGAAAAAAGCAGTCATCCTGGAAGCGGACGCGGTCAATCCCGGGGACCTCTCGTGGGAACCGGTCGAATCCGTCTGCGACCTGACCATTTACGACCAGACCGACGAGCAGACAAAATGGGACCGCATCGGCGGCGCTGAGATCGTGCTGACCAATAAAGTAATCATCGATGAGGAGGTTTTCCGCCGTTTCCCGTCGATCCGCTACGTCGGCGTCTGCGCGACCGGCTACAACGTCGTCGACCTTGACGCCGCGCGGCGGCGCGGGATTGTGGTAACGAACGTACCGTCCTACAGCACCGCCTCCGTCGCCCAGCACACGTTCGCGCTGATGCTTGATCTTCTCTCGAAAATCTCGCTTCATGACGCGAGCGTAAAGGCCGGCGACTGGACCCGGTCGAAGTCCTTCTGCTACTGGAAGGCGCCGGTCGATGATATCGAGGGAAAAGTTCTCGGAATCTGCGGCTTCGGCAGCATCGGCCGCCGCGTTTCTGAAATCGCACAGGCCTTCGGAATGAAGGTGATTGTATATACGCAGCATCCCGGCAATTATCTGAGCTTTGTCGGACCGTCCCTGCGCTTCGCGGATCTTACGAGCATGCTGTCTTTCTCCGACATCGTCTCGCTCCACTGTCCCCTGACGGACGACACAAAAGAACTGATCCGCCGGGAAACCATCCGCCGCATGAAGGACGGCGCTTACCTCATAAATGTAGCGAGAGGCGGCCTCGTCAATGAGCAGGATCTGGCGGACGCTCTCGGAAGCGGGAAGCTTGCCGGCGCCGGCGTTGACGTCGTCTCCGATGAGCCGATGAAAGCGGACAGCCCGCTTCTTTCCGCGCCGAATATTCTGATCACGCCGCATATCGCATGGGCGAGCCGTGCTTCGCGCAAATGCCTGATTGACCGCATTGCTTCCAACATCGGCGCCTGGGTCTCGGGGGTTCCGCAAAACGTCGTCTCCTGAACATCCGGGTTGATAAACAGCTCAGCTGAATTTGAATGAAGCGGAAGGCCCCGCGGCCTTCCGCCTGGACTGACACGACAGAAGGGGAATCAAAGCAATGGCAGAACGAATTGATCCGATTCAGGCGATCCGGAAAATGGCTTCAAACAGCGCGCCCCGCGCAAAGCGCAGCAAAACGGACGTCCACGGAAAAACCACAAAACCGGCTGAATCGCAGAAACGCAGCACATCGGTTGAAAAAATTCTTTTCGACAAACCCGGAAACTTTCTCTATCCGGTGCCGTGTGTCATGGTCAGCTGCATCAGCCCAGGAAAAAATCCCAACATCATTACCGTCGCGTGGACTGGGACGATCTGCTCCGATCCGCCGATGCTGTCGATTTCCGTCCGCCAGGAACGGTATTCCTACGAGATGATCAAAGAGTCCGGTGAATTTGCGGTGAACCTCACGAACCGCCGCCTCGCGCGGGCCGCTGACTTCTGCGGCTGCAGGAGCGGCCGCGACATCAACAAATTTGAGGAGTGCCGCCTGACGCCGGAGCCCTGCTCCCATATTTCCGCGCCAATGATCGGGGAATCTCCGGTCAGCCTGGAGTGCAAGGTGACCGGCATCATCCCGCTCGGTTCTCACGATATGTTTCTGGCGGAGATCGTCGGTGTGCAGGTCGATCGCAGATACCTGGACCACAACGGCACGTTTCATCTGGAAAATGCCGGCCTGATCGCGTACTCCCACGGGAAATATTATGAGCTCGGAAAAATTCTCGGCACTTTCGGATATTCTGTTCGAAAAAAGCGTTGACAATTTAACCGCAATTTGATATTATATGCAAGTCAGCTCGATTGAGCGACATTGAAAGTTTCATATTTTCTATCAGATGCAGGAATGGCGGAATTGGCAGACGCGCAGGCTTCAGGTGCCTGTGGTAGCAATATCGTGCGGGTTCAAGTCCCGCTTCCT
>ONLT01000148.1 GCA_900318755.1 uncultured Eubacteriales bacterium | reverse complement strand
TCCTGATCCTGACGTTCGCGTGGACCCTGAAAGCCATGACCGACAGCCTCGGCGCCGCCGATTTCGTGGCGGGCGTCGTCCGGCACTCCGCACAGGGCTTCCAGAGCTTCCTTCCGTTCATCATCTTCCTGATCGCGGTGGGGCTGTCCTTTGCGACCGGAACCTCCTGGGGAACCTTCGGCATTCTGATCCCCATCGTCGTCGACTGTTTCCCGAACGATCACACGATGATGATCATCGCGATGTCCGCATGCATGGCCGGCGCGGTCTGCGGCGATCACTGCTCGCCGATCTCCGACACGACGATCATGTCGTCCGCCGGCGCCCAGTGCGTGCACCTGAACCATGTTTCGACCCAGCTTCCCTACGCGCTGACCTGCGCGGCTGTATCCGCGGTCACCTACATCGTCGCGGGCATCACAAAGAGCTGGCTGTCCCTCTTCTTCGGACTGGCGCTGCTGATCTTTGTGCTGCTCACAATCAAACGGACGTCCCGCCGAAAAGCAGCCGCCGGCGCGTCCTCGCGCTGACCCGTCCGCGCGGGCCGGTTTTCCGGATCCCTTAAAAAAGCACGCTCCGCCGCGGCCCTCTTGGGGCCCCCGACGGAGCGTTTTTATGATCCGCTAAATTCTTCTCCAGAACTCCCAGATATACAGCATCGCCTCTCTCGGCAGTATTTTCGCGAAAATCCGGTCGAGGGTGCAGACCACTCCCGGCGTACAGACCGCAAATCCCAGACGGCTGCACCGCAGCGCACTCCTTACGACCCGGTCTGCGGTCGTCGCAAACGTGTAATGGCGGATAGGCATATTCTTCCGGTCCGCAGATTCCTTCTTTCCCTTCTCCGCGATCCCGATAAACTCAGTGTCCCGGATCCAGTAGGGGCAGACTGCCAGCACGGCGATTTTCCTCGGAAGCAGTTCCATGCGGAGCGCCCGCGTGTAATTATACAAAAACGCCTTCGTCGCGCTGTATATATTCACGTGCTGCAGCGGCTGGAACGCAGCCGTTGAACAGATCTGTATGATCCGGTCGCCCGCCTTCATATAAGGAAGGCACGCAAGTGTGATATCCACGGCGGCGCGGCAGTTCAGATCTATCATATTTTCCGAGTCAAACCGGCTGACCTTCTCGTAATTTCCTATCTTCCCGTAGCCGGCGCAGTTCACCAGCAGACCGACCCGGACTCCCCCGTCCCGAAACATTTTTTCAAGAGACTCGAAGCACGTGCGGTCAGTCAGATCCATCGGCACCGCCCGCGCGGCGTGGCGCAGCTGCCCGGCCGTCTCCTCGAGGCGCTGCCTGCGCCGCGCCAGAAGCCAGATCTCATCAATTCCCTTCTCCGTCCGGTCGATCTGCCGCGCGAACTCCGCTCCCATTCCGCTGGACGCTCCGGTAATCAGGGCAATCCTCATCGCGCGTCACCTGCCTTCCGTTCCGCATCCGGTCTTCTTCCCAGGCGGTAAAAGACGGCCTCTCCCAGCACCAGAACGGCGCTGATCACCGTGAAAATCATCGCGGCCGATCCGAAAAATCTCACCAGATGGTTCCATGTGTGAGAGAATACGTTCCAAAACATTCTGATCCCTCCTGTCCGAATGATATGTCCTATCCTACCATGTTATCCGGATTCCCGCCAGATACACTGCCGCGAACCTGTATCGATTATTGAACAGATCCGGCTTTCCGATCGGCTTTCCTCCCGGTCTCATGCCTGTTTCAGGGATGTTCAGGAATTCTCAGGTGGTTTGGGGCGTTTTGAGGCGCCCGGCCGGCTATTTACTTTTGACAATCACTATGATAGTATTTGCGTATGGCGCGTGCATCATTTTGCCCGCGCGTTGTTCGTCTATTCAGGCAGAAGCAGGGAAGGGAAATGCAGACGAAAAAAAATTCACAGGCGAGCCCGCGAACGCGGCGCGATTCCCGCCTCACGAAGCGCCATTACATGGAACTTCGTTTCATTAAAATGCTCAATCCGATCTTAATGACGGTCCCCTTCGCGGTTCTCTGGTTTCTCTATTATTCATCAAGGGTGAATTCTCCATTTTACGTCAAAGGAAACTGGCTCGTAATTGTGCTGTATCTCTTATTGTTCTCACTGTACGGACGCACCTACGATGCCTTTCTCGTGTCCTACAATCAGGTTTCGGAGATGATATACAGCCAGATGCTGGCCGCGCTGATCACGAACTTCCTGACCGGAATTGTGATCTGGCTTCTCTGCCGGTATCTACGCTATGTATGGATGATTTTGTCCATCCTGCCGTTTCAGCTCCTGGTTTCCATCTTCTGGTCAAACATCGCCCATCGCTGGTACTACCATATGTTCGCCGCGCGGAAGACCATCATCGTCTGGGATATGCGCCGGGACATGCGGCAGATGATCCGTCAGTACCGTCTTGACCGGAAATTCGACGTCATCATGGAACTCCCGACCAAAAAATGCCTGAGCTGTCTGTCCGTGCTTGATCCCGCCGACGCCGTCTTTCTCGCCGGGGTCCACAGCCGCGACCGGAATAAAATCATCAAATACTGTGTTGAGAAGAAAATCACCGTCTTTGTCATCCCGAGGATCGGCGACGTCCTGATGAGCAGTGCGCGCCACGTGCATATGTTCCACATTCCGATGCTCCGCCTTGACCGCTACAATCCGCCGCCGGAATACCTGTTTTTCAAGCGGCTGTTCGACATTCTCTTCTCGCTTATCCTGATCGTCATTCTCTCGCCCCTGATGCTTGTCACGGCGATCCTGATCAGGCGGGACGGCGGTCCTGTCTTCTACCGCCAGGACCGGCTCACAAGGGACGGAAAGGTGTTCCGGATCCTGAAGTTCCGAAGCATGCGGGTGGATGCCGAGAAGGACGGCGTTGCGCGGCTGTCGACCGGTGAAAATGATGACCGCATCACCCCCACCGGCCGCGTAATCCGCTCCACGCGGATCGACGAGCTTCCGCAGCTGTTCAACATTCTGGGCGGCAGCATGAGCTTCGTCGGCCCCCGCCCGGAGCGCCCGGAAATCGCGAAGGAATACGAGAAGACCCTTCCGGAATTCAACCTCCGCCTTCAGGCAAAAGCAGGTCTCACCGGCCTCGCCCAGGTTTACGGGAAGTACAACACGGAACCGTACGATAAGCTCCAGATGGATCTGATGTACATCGCAAACCCGGGCATCGCACAGGACATCCGCCTTGTATTCGCCACCATCAAGATCCTGTTTATGAAAGAATCGACCGAAGGCGTCGCCGAGGGACAGACGACCGCTCTGACCTCTCCGGAACCGCCGGAGGAGGCAGATCGGCTGAAAGGGACGGAGACGACAGACGCTCCGGAAAAGACCGATCAGACGGAGAGGACAGACGACGCCCCGGAAAAAACAGAAGAGACCGAAACACCGGAAGAGACCGAACGCTGACCGGACGGAAACGGCCGGCTCTTAGGGGAAAATGCCGCACTCTTTACGAGTGCGGCATTCAGAGTGTAGACAAAGTCCGAGGTACAGCGCCTCGGATTTTTGTTTTTTTGAGCCAAATAAAAAATACAAATTATCAGCATCCGTGCGGTTTGTTGGCGTTTCTATGGTAAAATATAAGTGTCGGATTTATAAAAATGTTCCCCAGAATAAGGAGATACAGATGCTGACACAGAATGCTGATAAGAAGCGCGAGCAGATTCAGATGTTTTGTATAGATGATCTCGTGCCACAGGACCATCTTCTGAGAC
>ONLT01000035.1 GCA_900318755.1 uncultured Eubacteriales bacterium | reverse complement strand
TATCATGGTGGGAATGCATCTGGCCGGCTGCTGGGCCGGCGGCCTGCCGAACAGGGCATCGATCCCGACGTCGGACTATTTTATCCCAACGATCGTACAGCAGATCATGCCGGTGGGCGTCGCCGGAATATTCTTGGCCGCGCCGATGGCGGCAGTCATGTCCACTGCCGACTCCCTGCTGATTCTGGTTTCCGCGGCGATCATAAAGGATCTCTGGAAGACCTTTTTTGTAAAGGACAATCCGGAGCGGCTCGCCGGCTACAACCGCCATATGAAAGCCGGCAGCGCGCTGATCACCCTTGCTTTCGGCGTCTTCGTGATGCTGCTCGCCCTGGATCCGCCGAATATTATCTTTTTCCTGAACCTGTTTGCCTTCGGCGGACTGGAATGCTCTTTTCTCTGGCCCCTGGCCGGCGGACTGTTCTGGAAAAAGGGCACGAAAGAAGCGGCGCTGACGAGTTCGATCGGCGCCGTGGCGACCTACATCTTCTGTTACTACAACGTAAAGGTTGCGGGAATCAATGCGGTGGTATGGGGGCTTCTGGCTGGAGGAATCCTGTACTTCGCGGTGGGCGCGGTCACATCCGCAAAACAGGCTCCGGATCCGGAGATTCTGGACAAATGCTTCTGATTCATTATCCTGAGGAGGAATCGACATGAATATCACAATGCTGAAAGGTAAAATTCACCGGGCGGTCGTAAAACAGGCCGATCTGAATTACGTCGGCAGCATCACAGTTGACCCGGAGCTCCTTGCGGCGGCAGGCATCATGGAATACGAGCAGGTGCAGATCGTCGATGTTGAAAACGGTTCCCGGCAGGTGACCTACACGATCTGCGGCGATCCGGGATCCGGCATGGTCTGCCTGAACGGAGCTGCGGCACGTCTTGTGCAGCCCGGCGATCACGTCATCATCATGTGCTACTGTCAGATGACGCCGGAGGAGGCAAAATCGCACCGGCCGAACGTCGTGTTCGTCGATGACAATAACCACATCCGGAAAGTGATGCAGTACGAGAAACACGGGCAGATCGAACCGTAACCGGGCTTCACAGCTCTGAACCGGATTGAAAACCGAAAACCGGCGTACCCCTTGAGAAAAAAACGGAGGGCGATTTCATTCGTCTCTCCGTTTTTTCTCAAGGGGTATTTTGATTTCCGCTTCAGCTCTCGTATCCTTCCGGATTCATACTCTGCCATTTCCACGAATCCGCGCACATCTCGTCCAGACTGTATTTTGCTTCCCAGCCCAGTTCGGCCTTCGCCTTCGACGCGTCCGCATAGGAAACGGCTACATCGCCCTCTCTGCGCGGCGCGATCTCATAAGGGATGACGTGTCCGCACGCTTTTTCAAACGAGTGGATCACATCCAGCACGCTGCTCCCCTTTCCCGTTCCCAGGTTATAGACAGAAACACCGGATCCTTCCACAAGCTTCTGAAGCGCCGCCACATGGCCGCTCGCCAGATCGCACACATGAATGTAATCCCGCACGCCGGTTCCATCCGGCGTATCGTAGTCGTCGCCGAAGACATTCACCTTCGGAAGCCGCCCGACCGCGACACGGGCGACGTACGGAAGCAGATTGTTCGGAATTCCCTTCGGATCCTCGCCGATCAGACCGCTCTTGTGGGCGCCGATCGGGTTAAAATACCGGAGAAGCACAACATTCCACGCAGGATCCGCCGTGTGAATGTCGGTCAGAATCTGTTCGATCATCCATTTTGTCCACCCGTACGGGTTCGTGCACTCGCCCTTTTTCTGCGTCTCCCGGTACGGAACCGGGTTGTCCGACCCGTAGACCGTCGCGGAGGAGCTGAAAATAATGCTGTGCACACCGTGACGGCGCATCTCGTCACAAAGAATGAGCGTGCCGGTGATGTTGTTGGTATAGTACTCCACCGGCTTCTGCACGGACTCGCCGACTGCCTTCAGCCCGGCAAAGTGGATGACGGCGTCGATCGGCTCGCGGTCAAACAGGTCCCTGACCTTCTCCCGGTCCAGAATGTCCGCCTCATAAAACACCGGACGCTTCCCGGTGATCGTCTCGATGCGGTCGATCACTTTTCTGCTTGCGTTAAACAGATTGTCCAGAATCACGACCTCGTGACCCTGATTCAGCAGCTCCACGCAAGTGTGACTTCCGATATAACCGGCTCCGCCGGTGACCAGAATTCGCATAACTTTTCTCCTTTCCCTGTCATCCCTTATCTCCGGGACGCCGCAGACGGCCGGCAGACACGGCCGTTTTCACATTTCTGACAATCCGGCAGCCACAGCCTCCCGGACATTACAGCAGTTCATCGAGCGTATTCCCGTAGGGCGGCAGAAATTCATCGGTAAAATCCTTCACCTCCGGCATCTCACCTGCGAGGCGGGCGATTGTTTTCTGGATGCCCGCACGGGCGGTCCGGAACTCGGAATTGCCCGCGTTCTCTTCCTCGATGCATTTAATCAGGGCAGACAGCTTGTCGGCAGCCTTGACGAGGCGCCGCATATACCGCTCGCGCTCCGCGCTCCCGCGTTCGCAGAGATCGCCGCCGTCCGCACTGAAAATTTTTTCATAGACCGGGCGCAGATCATCCGGGAGTTTCCGCAGAAGGCTTTTTTCAGCGGCGCTTTCAACACCCTTGTAGGCATTTTTCAGCTCGTCGTTATAATACTTGACCGGTGTCGGCATATCCCCCGTGATGATTTCGGACGCATCATGATACAGACCGATGAGCGCCGCTTTCTCTGCATCCAGATTCTTCCCGTACCGCACATTTCCGATCACGCAAAGCGCGTGGGCAATCATCGCCACCTCGGCAGAATGCTCGCTTAAATTTTCCGGACGGGAATTGCGCATCAGCGCCCAGCGCTCAATGTATTTCATTCTCGAAATCGTCGCAAAGAAATTCTCCGCCATGTTTTCTCCTTTTGTCTGATCTCTTCTATCGGATCGAACTCTTCCGTCCGCACTCCGCGATCCGCAGTTTTCCGTCCGGTCCGACGGTCACACGCGATCCTTCGTCGATCCCGGCCGCAGAAAGAGCCGCTTCCGGCACTTCCATCCGGCGCTGCTCTCCGTCATCCGAGCGCAGAAAGACCAGCGCGGCAGGTCCTTCCGGAGGGCATTCCTCGCAGCCGTAATCCGCTTCCGTAATCTTCAGGATCTGATAGATTTTTTTACTCACAGTTTTTGTTTCCTTTGCGTTCGTTTGAATCCATAATGTTCAGGATATCACGCCGTACCATGCGGTTCCTTCGTCACGCCATCCGAGACTGACCAGATATTTGTGTTCGGCTGGATTGGTTGTTTAACCGTGTACTGCCGGCTGCTGCAGCCGCCCTTGCTGTTCATACCGGACAGATTCACAGTCACCGTATCTCCGGCGCCAAACGTTCTCCCCGGCTTAAAGTTAACTGCTCCCATATCGCCATAGCTGCATGCATTGTCGACTGAAATATTTTGAGCCGGTACCTGTATGACAGAGGTTTTCCCTCCGCTGTTTACCGTCAGAGTGATCTGTACCGAAGAAGCATTAAAGGAATATTTGCCGGTATTGTAACTGAGCGTCCAGAGTCTGCCCAAAAATCAACCGGCATTGTCTGCGCGGGCTACATGAGCAGATCCGGGGTTTTCTTTGAGTCATCAATGCCAAAATCATACATAGCCGTATAAGAACCGCTGTGTCCGAAGCCGGTATGTGCGGTCTTAGTATCCAGACACCAGCGGCGGTGGCCGGCCATCGACCAGTTGTAATCGTCGCTATCATCCATCCAGCCATTCAGGATCGCTTTCGATAACGCAGCGTATCCGTCTCCGAGATTAGAAGAGCTGGTCCCCCGATAGCCAGGTTGATACAGGCGAATTGCTGCTGTCAATAACAAGCGTACTGTCCGCTTTTACCGGCGCTGCTGCCAGAAAACTGCCTGCGGTGATAACAGACAGTGCAATCGCCACGATACTCTTTCTTCTTTTCATCCTCCCTCCTCAAGACTATAAGAGCCATCTCTCTGTATCATATCACGATTTTCCATGGACGCTCTAAAAATCTTCTGCACGGCGCTCATCACAGTAATCAAGACAGCTATCAGCCGGGCCGGTCTTCTGCTGCATGTACATGCTTGTTCCAGCAAAGACATTGCAGAGCTATGAATCTGCAGAAAAATGAAGAAATGAAGAAATCACGTTATAAAGTTCCTGTCCGACCTGATCCTGTGGTAGAATGGAAGCTGGTGAAGATGCACTCCTTTGTGTGATTATTGTTTCTCGCCAATTCAATTATACCAAAGGCACACAATCCACTATTTTATATCCCGGCAGCTCACGTAAAAATGCCGGGTCAGGGGAAAATAAAGCAAATGGCAAAACATTCTATTCTTACCAACCGGCTGGCCGCCTTCGCAGCGTCACTGGCAACAGCAGTTGCCATGATTGCCGTTCCGCAGCAGACGTTTGCTCAGGATTCAACGGAATCGGTAGCAATGCATCGCCTCTACAACCCAAACTCAGGGGAACACTTCTATACTGCCAGCGAAGACGAAAAGAACAGTCTCGTGAAGGTGGGATGGAACTACGAGGGCGTGGGCTGGTATGCCCCGAAATCCTCTTCGACCCCGGTTTACCGCCTCTATAACCCAAATGCGGGAGACCACCATTACACAACAAGCACGGACGAGCGCGGTATGCTCATTAAAGCAGGTTGGAACGACGAGGGCACAGGATGATACTCTTGGTACTCTTCGGACGCACAAGCCGTCCCCCTCTATCGCCAATACAATCCCAATGCAGTTGCCGGTGCACATAATTTCACCAAGAGCGAAGATGAAAATAACCATCTTGTTTCGGTGGGGTGGATACCAGAAGGAATCAGCTGGTATGGAGTGCGCCACTGGGTCGACGAGCAGGGCCACTGGGAAAACACCACCGAACAGGTCTGGGTACCTAACGTCGTGACCGTGACTGATACGCCTGCAACAACGAAGAAGGTCTACGACCATACGGAGTATTGGTTCGAATATGATGGCTATACGACGACCAGTCGCAGTGACTGCTACGCTCATCAAAAAGCATTGCTAATAGCTGGCCACCCTAGCAACTTCTCAACCAAAGACGTCTACACTACCCAGACGGTTCCCGCCGTCACTCACACCGAGGACCACGGTCACTACGAGACCAAGGTCACCGGAAAGAAATGGGTCGTCGACCAGGAGGGGCACTACGAGTAATCGCAACAGCAAAAAGCCCTCGCCCTTAACGGGCGGGGACTTTTTGCCGGAAGGAACGCCCGTTTCCATTGCGGCGTTTTTTCAATGGAAAAAAAGTATGTGTTTTTCCATGAAATTCAGGAAGGACTTGCACAAGCCGATTCTTATGAGGATCCGTTCTCGAATGCAGCTTTTCCATATTTGCCACAGTCACAGCATCCCCGGTATGAGTTGAACGTGCACCAGATGGTCCGCGGTCCCCAGTCCAAATGCTTCAAAAAAGGCTATGCACCAGCTTACGCTGGTACACAGCCTTGATTTGATTCGATTCGTTCGGATTATCGTTTGGAGAACTGCGGAGCTCTGCGGGCTTTCTTGAGTCCGTACTTCTTACGCTCTTTCATTCTCGGGTCACGGGTCAGATATCCGGCGGACTTCAGCGCCGGTCTGAACTCCTCATCCGCCTGAAGCAGCGCACGGGAGATTCCGTGACGAATCGCGCCGGCCTGGCCGGTAAAACCGCCGCCGACAACATTTACCTTCACATCGTACTGACCGAGGGTATCGGTCGCTACGAGCGGCTGACGGACGACCGTCTTCAGTGTCTCGAGGCCGAAGTAATCATCAATGTCGCGCTTGTTGATCGTAATCTTTCCGGTTCCCGGTGTCAGATAAACTCTGGCTACAGATTTTTTTCTTCTTCCAGTTCCATAGAAACTTGCACTAGCCAATGTCTTCTACCTCCTCATCAAAAAGTAAGCGCTTCCGGCTGCTGTGCGGTATGCGGATGCTCCGCGCCAGTGTACACGTGAAGTTTTCTCAGCATCTGTCTTCCGAGCGGTCCCTTCGGGAGCATGCCCTTTACAGCGAGCTCGACGACCTTCTCCGGTCTTCTGTCAAGCATCTCTCTTAATGTCGCGGACTTCATGCCGCCGACATAATCGGAGTGTCTGTAGTAGATCTTCTGATCCATCTTCTTGCCGCTTACTTTGATCTTGTCCGCGTTGACGACGATGACATAGTCGCCGGTGTCAACAAACGGTGTATATTCCGGTTTGTTTTTGCCGCGAAGAACTTTTGCGATCTCGGAGCACATACGTCCGAGGGTCTGTCCCTCCGCGTCAACGACATACCATTTCTTCTCTAATTTATCCGGATTCGCCATAAATGTTTTCATGGTTTTTCGTTCCTCCTGATGTCTCAATCCGGGATTTGCTCAGGCTCCCGCGTACGCCCGCCGATCCGAAGCAGCCACTGTCCGTATGGTCTCCGACCGGTTCCGCACCTTCCCCGGGGCTTTCGGTTCCGATGCTCTGTTAAAAACGGCGTCCCGTGTGCGTACGTTTTGGGAAATGACGCATAGGCCCACTTCTGCCGTCGTGCTTTTCTATTTTATTGTATGCCGGATACTCTGTCAACCCTTATTTTACACGGGAAACATCCTGATTTACACGGGAAACATCGATTTTTACGCAGATGCCATCTTCAAAATCAGCGGGACGCAAATCATATACGTGAACGCATAGCGAATCAGCACGCACGGGCCGCAGAAAACTGTCAGGACAAGCAAAAATACATAGAACAGCGGCAATGCCGCCATCCTGCTTTTCCTGCACCAAGCCATTAACACCCCGAAAACAAGAAGCCAGAAGTACAGTCCCATTGAACATAACAGGAAAAGCGGAATGATATTTTGATACTCATACCGGTCATATTCAAATAATCGTTCATTCAGAGCGCGCAGCCCCGGAAGGAGCGATTTTGTTTCCACTCCGAACCCGTCCGCAGTAAACGTTAGAAAATACCCGAAGCCAGGTTCATTGTGACCGTTGTAGACATGACAGGCACTTTTGTCGAAGATATACCAGTATCCCTGTGTATTAAACAGAACCGCCTTCACCATTTCACCAGGATACTCCTTAATCAGTTCCTTATACACCCGTAAATACCGATCTTTGTACTGCGAAACACTTTTCGTTTCAAGCTTGATGTTGTCCGCGCTATATTCGTAATAATTTCCCGCCAGCGGGATCAGATCTTCTATCTCCTTCTTCATATCATCGCCGAGCTGATTACCACATACATTATAAACACGCGCAATCTGCTGGAAAGGCACAGAATATGCCTCATTTGCCTGAGGATCCGTCGCTTTCAGCGATACCTTCAGCCCCGCATTCATCAACAAGCCTGCGGCAAGCGCCATTACGAAGAGCAATGCCATCCTCCATGTCTTTCTGATCAGCATGATAACACCCGCAATCAGGGTAAATAATGCCCAAACGTAAACACCGGTGTTTCTGAAAAGTATCATTCCGGCTGTACAGGCAACAAACGCTATCCGCGTATTCCACTGGTCAAAATAAGAACGATCTAATTCTCCGTAGCATAGGAAAACCAGCACGGTCAGAAAAAATCCGCTGAAAAGAACGTCTTTGGTAAAGGACACTGCCATCACGGAAACAAACGGTACAAACATGCAGAAAATCAACAGCAGAATGCGAGTCACCTTAGACAATGACACCCTCCTGAAAAAAAGGTGCATATAAGCAAACATCATCGCCATCGCTGCCATCTGCACGACCGCGCAAAGCGCCATGCCCGTGTTTACATTGTGGAATACTGAATTTCCCAGAATATTATAAAAAAGCTTCAGCATGAGCGTATGCAGCAGCGGATGCCATGTTGTATAGGTTCCGGCAGTCTGCGGAATTTGTCCGGCCACATCATAGGCAAAAATCCCCGGATAGTACGCGAGAAACATTGGTATCCATCCGGCAAATTGCAGCCCTGCGGCAATCAGAAAGTACTTCCGGTCATCATCGCGATAATTCACGCGGATTCCCTTTCGTTCCTTTTTCTTTCCGTCCATATAAGTTGACAGTGCGTAAAAAACAATTGCCAGAAGAATTGTCGGAATGACCGAAGCGGCCAGAGCATACCCTGCTTTTTCCCCGCCTGAAATATTATTTCTTAATAAAAAATACGCTCCGAATGTCGCAAAGCTGCATAAAAACCCAAAAATCAGTCCAAAAAAAATCCTTCTCCGGTTAAATTTTGCTAACAGATTTCTCATTTCAACCCTTTCATGCCGTTCAGTCATTCCAGCCAGGTTTCCCCTCCCACTCCGGATACCGGATCCCGATCAGGGTAAGCCCGTGCGCCGGAGCGGTCGCGCCCGCACAGGCGCGGTCCTTCGCCGCAAGGATCTCCGGAATCGAGTCCGCGTCACGGTCGCCTTTTCCGACCTCGATCAGCGTCCCCGCGATGATGCGGACCATGTTGTAGAGGAATCCGTTTCCCGCAATCCGAAAGCGGATCAGATCGTCTTCTTTTGTCAGATTCGCTTCATAGATCGTCCGGATTGTGGAAGCGGAGCTGTACCCGGACGCCGCAAAGCTTTTGAAATCATGCTCGCCGACCAGGTACGATGCCGCTTTACGCATAGCGTCAGTATCAAGCGGCCCGTACCAGTGCAGACTGTCGAGACGGCGGGTCGGATCCGGAAAAACCCGGTTCAGGATCCTGTACTCGTACGTTTTGACCGTCTCCGTATAACGCGGATGAAATTCCGGCGGTACCTCCCGCGATCCCTGAATCTTGATGTCGTCCGGCAGATACGTGTTGAGCGCAAAGGCGAACTTGTCCGCTCCCATGCGCGCGGTCGTGTCGAATACCGCCACATTCCCTCGCGCGTGAACCCCGGCGTCCGTACGGCTCGCCCCGATCGTGTGCGTCTCTGTCCCGAGCAGATCTGTCAGCGCCCGGTTCAGCACCTCCTGTATGGTGATGCCGTTTGGCTGCACCTGAAATCCGCAGTAATTGGTCCCGTCGTATGCGATTGTCAGCATGATACGGCGGACTTTTTCCCCGCTGCTCCGCTCCGATAATTCACCCATCTTCTCCGCTCCGATCACTCACCCATCTTCTCCGCTCCGATCATTCACCCATCTTCTCCGCTTCGATCACTTATTTGCCGCATCTTCCTTGCTCTTCATCCCTCATCTGCCGCATCGTATCCCTTTTATGCCGACTCCGGGCTCCGTCAGATGTGCCAGCGCGCCCGCGCAAGAATCGCCGCGGCAAGATACGCGAGCGCAGCCGCGTACGCGGCGTAATCGGATGTTCGGTACCGGAGCGGTTTCATCTGGGTCCGTCCTTCTCCGCCGTGATAGCAGCGCGCCTCCATCGCCAGCGCAAGATCGTTCGCGCGGCGGAAGGCCGATACGAACAGCGGAACGAGGAGCGGAACCATCGCCTTCACCCTCCGGATCAGGCCGCCGGTCTCGAAATCAGCTCCGCGCGCCATCTGCGCTTTTTTGATCCGATCCGTCTCCTCCGTAAAGATCGGGATGAACCGGAGCGCGATGGACATGGTCATCGAAATCTCATGCACCGGCACGTGCAGAGCCTTCAGCGGCCGCATCAGACTCTCCAGCGCATCCGTCAGCTTATTCGGCGTTGTCGTCAGCGTCATGACCGACGCGCCGATGACGAGCAGAATCAGACGCATCGAGGTTTTCCCCGCGATCACGAGGCCCTCCTTCGTAATTTTCAGCGTCTGATAACGCCAGAGCACCTCGCCGGGCGTCAGAAAAATGTTCAGGATCCCGGTAAAAATCAGGATAATCAGGATCGGCTTCAGTCCGCGGAGCATCAGCCGCGGCGGCACCTTCGACACGATTACGAGCGCGGTCAGCACCGCCGCCGCAAGAAGGAATCCCCATCCGCCAAAAAGAAAGACCGACACAAGATAGATCATAGTCCCGACGATTTTCACCCGCGGATCCATCCGGTGCAGGACCGAGCTGGCCGGATAATACTGGCCGATTGTAATATCCTGCATCATGATTCCGTCCTCCGTCTTTCATCGCCGGCAGCAGGGGCCTCATTACACGCATCGAGGATCTCATCATCGCCCACAGCAGCATCACACGCCGCGAGGATCTCATCTCTCGCTTCCTCAACGGTCATCGCCGTCGCCGCCACCGGAAGTCCGCGCTCCGCGAGCGCGTGCATCACATATGTGACCTGCGGCGCAGCAAGCCCCATCGTCTCCAGTTCTTTATAATGAGCGAAAACACTGCGCGGCGGGCCGTCGAATACAGCCTTTCCTCCGTTCATGACGATCAGGCGGTCCACATGGCGCGCCACATCCTCCATGCTGTGGGACACAAGGATAATGGTCATGTTCCGTTCCGCGCGCATCCGTTCGATCACATCAAACATCTCATCCCGGCCGCGCGGATCAAGCCCGGCCGTCGGTTCATCGAGAATGAGCACATCCGGATTCATCGCCAGAACGCCCGCCACCGCCACACGCCGCTTCTGGCCGCCGGACAGCTCAAAGGGAGAACTGGAAAAAAGTTCCTCCGGCACGCCGGTCTGACGCAGCGCCTCTTTCGCTCTCCTTATGCACTCTTCTTTTTCAAGTCCCTGATTTTTCGGTCCGAAGCAGACGTCCGTGAGTACATCATTCTCAAAGAGCTGATGCTCCGGGTACTGAAAGACCAGTCCAACATGAAACCGCAGAGTTCTCCGGTCATATCCGCCGCCCCACACATCCTGTCCGTGAAACAGCACCCGGCCTTCTGTGGGACGGAGCAGCGCGTTGAACTGCTGAACGAGCGTCGACTTTCCGCTGCCCGTGTGGCCGATCACGCCGACAAACTGTCCCTGCGGAATCGTCAGCGTGACATGATCGAGAGCTCTCGTCTCATAAGCGGTTCCCGCCCCGTAAAGGTACGAGACATCCTCCAGGCGGAGCGATGAATCCTCCGCAGCTTCATTGTCTATATTGTACAGTTTTTCATTCGTATTTCGTGCATCATGCCGGTCGGGCATGGGCGCGCCGGCCGTTTTCTCCCGCGTCCGGGCATCGCCGCCCGTTTCCGCGGAGGATGCCGCTCTCTTCGCCCACGGGAGCGCGCAGATTGCATCGACGAATTCCTCTCTCGAGAGGATGCCGGGATCCAGATCCATCCCCCGGCCGATCAGCTCGTGAGTGAGAAGCGTCACCTGCGGTACGTCGAGCCGCAGGGCCTTCAGGCGGTCCACATCGGAAAACACCTCCCGCGGCGCGCCGCTCATGACGATCTTTCCTTCATCCATCACGAACAGGCGGTCCGCATCGATCACCTCCTCCATATAATGGGTGATCAGGATGACGGTCACGCCCTCTTTCCGGTTCAGATCACGCACAGCGCGGATGACCTCCCGCCGGCCGTTGGGGTCCAGCATCGCCGTCGGTTCATCGAGAACGATGCACCTGGGCTTCATCGCCATGACGCCGGCGATCGCGACGCGCTGTTTCTGACCGCCGGAGAGATGATTCGGGGACTGTTTCCGGTACGCGATCATCCCGGTCTGTTCCAGCGCGCGGTCCACGCGGCGCCAGATCTCGTCCGTCTCCACGCCGAGGTTCTCCGGACCGAATCCCACGTCCTCCTCCACGACCGAAGAGATGATCTGATTGTCCGGGTTCTGGAACACCATTCCGGCCATCTGACGGATCTTCCAGAGATCTTTGCTTTCCGCCGTGTTCATGGAGTCGATCCACATAGTTCCTTCCGTAGGGACAAGCAGCGCGTTAATCTGCCTGGCAAGCGTCGACTTGCCGCAGCCGTTGTGACCGAGAACCGCGATAAATTCTCCCTCTTTCACATCGAGGCTGACGTCCCTCAGGGCGTGCGTCACCTCGGGACTTTCGTCGTCCTCGCGATATTCAACATAGTCGTAGCCGAGCTTCTCCGCCCTGATGATTCCCATGCAGTCATCCCCCGCTGTTCACGGCATTTTGCCGTTCCTCAATCCTGCTGATCCGACGCCTCTTCGCGGCGTTTTGCCACCGCTTCTCCCATCTTCGCCAGAATTGCGTCCCTTCCGTTTTTCGATACCGCCGAAAACGGGATGACATCCGTCTCATCCGGAAGCTCAAGCGTTTCCCGGATCTGACGGATCTGCCGCTGCAGCTGGCTCCGCTTGATCTTGTCCGCTTTCGTCGCAATAATGACGGGGCGGTAGCCGCCTGACACGATCCACTCGTACATCATCCGGTCGTTGGCGGACGGCGCGTGGCGGATGTCCACAAGAAGAAACACCGCTCTGAGATTTTGCGATGTATTCAGGTAGCGCTCGACCATCTTTCCCCACGATTCACGCACCTTCTGCGAAGCGGCGGCGTAGCCGTAGCCGGGCAGATCCACCAGATAAAACGCGTCGTTGACGTGATAGAAATTGATGGTCTGCGTCTTGCCCGGATTCGCGCTCGTGCGGGCCAGCGCTTTCCGGTTCACGAGGGCGTTGATCAGAGACGACTTCCCGACGTTTGATTTCCCGGCGAACGCCACCTCCGGCTGATGTGTGTCCGGCAGACGGCTCGTCACGCCGCACACAATGTCGAGGCTCACGTTTTTAATCTTGAACATAGAGTGTTTTCCTTCCAGGCAGCGCCGGCTCACCCGGAGATCAGCGCGGCTGCCAGCACCTCATCCATCACGCTCACGTAACGGATCTCCAGGCCGTCTGTAATTTCACTGTCAAATTCGCTCACGTCCGGCTCATTTTTCGCAGGCACGAGCACGGTTCGGATCCCCGCCTTTTTCGCCGCGAGCAGCTTTTCCTTCAGTCCTCCGATCGGAAGAACGCGTCCGCGCAGCGTGATCTCGCCGGTCATTGCGATATCGGCGCGCACCGGCACCTTTGTGACCGCGGAAAGAATCGCCGTCGCCATCGTGATGCCCGCGGACGGCCCGTCCTTCGGAACGGCTCCTTCCGGAATGTGCACGTGAATGTCATGTTTCTCAAAGAAATCGGGACGGATCCCGTAGTTTTCGGCAATCGACCGGACGTAACTGACGCCGGTCTCCGCCGACTCCTTCATCACATCGCCGAGCTGTCCGGTCAGGCTGCAGACGCCCTTCCCGGGCATGACGTTCACCTCAACCTGAAGCGTCACGCCGCCGACGCTCGTCCAGGCCAGACCGCGCACGATGCCGATCTCCGGCTCCTCGTTGGCCATATTGACGGTGTAGCGGCCGCGTCCCAGAAACTTCTCCAGGTTGTCCTTCGTGACATGCACCTGTTTCTCGCCCTTCTCCTGAATCCGGAGGGCCGTTTTCCGGCAGATCTCCCCGATCTTCCGCTCCAGAGCGCGGACGCCCGCTTCACGGGTGTAGCTCGCGATGATCGCGCTGACGGCATCATCGTCGATGATCAGCTGATCCTCCTTCAGGCCGTTCGCCCGGATCTGCTTCGCGACGAGATGCTCCTTCGCGATGTGCATCTTCTCATTTTCCGTGTAACTTGAGACCTCGATCAGCTCCATACGGTCAAGCAGAGGCTGCTCGATCTCCTGGACGTCATTGGCCGTCGCGATAAACAGCACGTCCGAAAGATCGATGGGAAGCTCGATGTAATGGTCCGAAAACTTCTTGTTTTCCTCCGGATCCAGCACCTCCAGAAGCGACGAGGCGATGGATCCGCGGAAATTCCCGCTCGTCTTGTCAATCTCGTCCAGCAAAATCAGCGGATTTCGGACGCCGGCCTGACGGAGGCTCGCGGCGATCCGCCCCGGCATCGCGCCGACGTACGTCCTTCTGTGACCGCGTATCTCCGCCTCGTCCTGGACGCCGCCCAGGCTCATGCGGACAAATTTCTTGTTCAGCGCGTCGGCGACTGACCGCGCGATGGAGGTCTTTCCGGTTCCCGGCGGCCCGACGAGGCAGAGAATCGGCGCCTCGCCCTTTTTCGTCAGGTTCCGCACCGCCAGATATTCCAGAATACGCTCCTTGACCTTTTCCAGACCGTAATGATCCCGGTCCAGTATCTTCCGCGCCTTCTTCAGATCCCGGCTGTCACGGGACGCCCTGTTCCACGGCATCGAAAGAAGGGTCTCGATGTATCCCCGGATCACGCCGCTCTCCGCCGGATTTCCGGCGTTGACCTTCAGGCGCCGGATCTCGTCCAGAATTTTCTCCTTCACTTCCTTCGGCGCGGAGAGCTTTTCCGCCTGCTCCCGGAAGCGGTCCACGTCCGACTCGAAGTTATCCTCCCCGAGCTCCTCCCGGATCAGCTTGATCTGTTCCCGCAGAATATACTCTCTCTGATTCTTATCGATCCGTTCCTTCAGATCCTGGCGGATCTCGTTCCGGATGCGGCTGATCTCGATCTCATTGCCGAGGACGGTCATAATCCGCGTGTACTTTTCCGTGAAATTCGCGGACTCGAGGATCTCCTGCTTCCGCTCATCCTCCATCGGCACATTGG
Organism: uncultured Eubacteriales bacterium; assembly: GCA_900318755.1. Lineage (GTDB taxonomy): Bacteria > Bacillota > Clostridia > Lachnospirales > Lachnospiraceae > CADBRN01. Next base: position 6,679 of record ONLT01000035.1, on the reverse strand, counting down.
CCGCGATCAGATTCGCCATGTGGAAAATATCCGTCGTGCCGAGAATTTCATTTTTCATATCCCGGCTGAGCTGCGCGCTGATCTGGCTGTAGACGGAAACCTGCTCGGACATGGCGCGGTACATCGCGATCTCCTCGTTCGTTTCGAGTTCGCTGACGTCCGGCTCCTGAAGCGCCTGTACCGACGCGATGAACCGCTCCTCCATATTCACAAAGCCGATGAGCTTCGCGCGCTCCAGGGCCTCGACCTGAACACGCGTGACATCGCCCGGCGCGCGCACCGCCTGCCGCACCCGGACAATCATGCCGACGCTGTACAGATCCTTTTCCTCCGGCTCTTCCACGCTGTCGTCGCGCTGCCGGACCGCGAACAGCCTCTCTCCCCGGGCGAGCGCGTCCTCTACCGCGCGAAGCGATTTCTTCCGGCTCACGTCCACCTGCACGATCATCTCCGGCAGGATGACGATCCCGCGCAGCGGAAGACACGGAAGTGTCTGTAAACGATCATCCATACATCTTTCTCCAGTCCTGTATTTGTGTCATCCCGAAAACATCCAACCTGAGAGCGCGCCAGGGCGCGCGCCGCGGTTGGATGTTTTTCCCTTCGTATTACATTCTGTCCGGCATGCGCCCTTTTCTTCCGGAAATTACGCGGTCGCCGGACCGTCAATTCTTCTGCCGGACGAAGATCTCGCGCGTCTCTGCGGCAGGTCCGCCTTCGGCTCGCCCCGCACGATCACCGGATCTTCCTTCCCGTCCACGGCCCCCTTCGTGATCCGGCACTCCGTGATCGTATCATCGGAAGGCGTATCGTACATCACGCCGAGCATCGTCTTCTCCATGATCGAACGCAGTCCGCGGGCTCCGGTCTTGTGCCTTAAAGCCTGCCGCGCCACCTCAGTGAGCGCGTCGTCGTCGAATTCCAGATCGACTCCGTCAAGCTCCATCATCTTCTTATACTGCTTTACCAGCGAATTCTTCGGCTCGGTCAGGATGCGGACAAGCATCTTCTCATCGAGAGAATCCAGCGTCACGACCACCGGGACGCGGCCGATGAACTCCGGAATCAGTCCGAACTTCACAAAATCCTCCGGCATCACCTGGCGGAGAATCTCGCCGACATTTTTCCGCTCGCGAACGCCCAGATCCGCGTTGAAGCCGATCGCCTTCGTATCCTTTCTCGTCTCGATGATCTTGTCGAGCCCCTCGAAAGCACCTCCGCAGATAAATAGAATGTTGGTCGTGTCGATCTGCAGGAACTCCTGATGCGGATGCTTTCTTCCGCCCTGCGGCGGTACATTCGCCACCGTTCCCTCGAGGATCTTCAGCAGCCCCTGCTGTACGCCCTCTCCGGACACATCGCGGGTGATGGACGCGTTCTCCGACTTTCTCGTGATCTTGTCGATCTCGTCGATGTAGATAATTCCGTGCTCCGCGCGGTCGATGTCGTAATCCGCCGCCTGGATCAGCTTGAGCAGAATATTCTCGACGTCCTCTCCGACATACCCCGCCTCGGTGAGGGACGTCGCGTCCGCGATCGCAAAGGGCACGTTCAGCATGCGCGCCAGCGTCTGGGCAAGCAGCGTTTTTCCCGAGCCGGTGGGCCCGATCATCAGGATGTTGCTCTTCTGGAGCTCCACATCCGATTTTGCCCCCGCGAGCACACGTTTATAATGGTTGTAGACCGCGACGGAGAGAACTTTTTTCGCGTCCTCCTGTCCGATCACATATTCATCCAGAAATTCCTTGATCTCTCTGGGTTTCATCAGATTAATCTCATCCGAGGGCTCCTCCGTGTTCATGAACTCCTCGTCGATGATTTCCTGACAGATATCGATGCACTCGTCGCAGATGTACGCGCCGCCGGGCCCCGCGATCAGCTTTCTGACCTGGTCCTCGGTTTTGCCGCAGAAAGAGCATCTGATTTTCTGATCCGCCATAAATTCCTCCCCTTTCACAATGGCTGCCCCGGTGTCTCACTATATGCATAAAGGGCCGCCGCAGTCTGATCCGCACCCCGCTTCGCGGGATACGGCTGCGGCAACCCCTGTTTTGTCATCGGTTTGTGATCACCTTGTCAACCAGTCCGTATTCAAGAGCCTCCTGCGCCGTCATGTAATGATCGCGCTCGGTGTCCGCCATGACCTTCTCAAGCGGCTGTCCGGTGTTTTTCGCAAGCAGCTCATTCATCTTCTGCTTGATCCGCCGGATCTGGTCCGCGACGATCTCGATCTCCGTCGCCTGTCCCTGCGCACCGCCGGACGGCTGGTGAATCATGATCTCGGAGTTCGGAAGCGCAAAGCGCTTGCCCTTCGCGCCGCCCGCGAGAAGGAACGCGCCCATGCTCGCGGCCATGCCGATGCAGATCGTCGAGACGTCGCACTTGATGTACTGCATGGTGTCGTAGATCGCCATGCCTGCGGTCACCGATCCTCCCGGGCTGTTGATGTAAATATGAATGTCCTTTCCCGGATCCTCGGATTCCAGAAACAGAAGCTGCGCGACGATCAGGCTCGCCGACGTATCGTTAACCTCTTCTCCCAGAAAGATGATCCGGTCCTTCAGAAGGCGGGAATAGATGTCGTAGCTTCTCTCGCCTCTGCTTGTCTGCTCAATGACATAAGGAACTAAACTCATTAATTCATGCCTCCCTGACATGCTATGTCAAGCGGCCGATCAGGCGTCCTTGTTCTCCTCGTCCGCCTCGCCGGCATCCTTTTTCTCTTCTTCTTCGGTCTTCTCGACCTCAACCGCGTTCTCGCCGAGGAAGTCGGCCGCCGCGCGGACCTTCAGGTCGCTGCGCAGATTCTCACGCTCCTCGCCCGCGATGATCTCTTTCATGCGGTCAAGCTCGATGCCGTAATTCTTCGCCATCGACTCGATCTCTTTATCGATATCCTCGTCGGGCACCTCCAGGTTCTCAGCCTCAGCCACCGCCTCGAGCGTCAGGCGCGTACGGATCTGCTGAAGAGCCTGCGGCTTCATGGAAGCGCGTGCCTGCTCGTAATTCTGGCCGGTGTACTGAAGGTAGGTGGCGAAATCCATGCCCTGAGAGCGGAGATTGTTCGCGAGATTCTCCAGCAGCTGCTCCGCCTGGGAATCCACCATCAGATCCGGGATATCGATCTCAGCGTTCTGAGCAGCTTTGGACGCCGCCTCGTCTCTCTTCGCCTGCTTCGCGTCGTTTTCTCTGCTCTCCTGAAGATTCTTGCGGACATCCGCCTTGTACTCCTCCAGCGTATCGAACTCGGAAACATCCTCGGCGAACTCATCGTTCAGCTCCGGAAGCTCTTTTTTCTGGACGTTGTGAATCGTGCAGCGGAAGACCGCCTCTTTGCCCGCAAGGTCCTTCGCGTGATAGTCCTCCGGGAACGTAACCTGAACGTCCTTCTCATCGCCGATGTTCGTTCCGATCAGCTGATCCTCAAATCCCGGGATGAAGGTGTTGGATCCGATCTCCAGCTCCTGTCCTTCCGCGCTGCCGCCGTCGAAGGCCTCGCCGTCGATCGTGCCCGCGTAATCGAGCGTGACGAGATCGCCCTTCTCAACCGGACGGTCGTCGACCGTCACAAGACGGGAATTCTGCTCCTGCTCGCGCTCGAGCGCTTTCTGTACATCCTCATCGGTCACTTCGACATTCTGCTTCGCAACCTCGACGCCCTTGTACTGGCCGAGCTTAACCTCCGGCTTCGTAGCAACCTCAGCCGTAAAGATGAACGGTTTGCCCTTCTCGATCTGAGTGACCTCGATCTTCGGACGGGAAACAATGTCGAGCCCGCTTTCGCCGGAAGCGTCCTCATACGCCTTCGGGATCAGCTCGTTCGCAGCATCCTCATAGAAGACGCCCGCGCCGTACATACGCTCAACCATAACAAGCGGAACTTTTCCCTTGCGGAATCCCGGAATGGAAATGTTCTTTTTCTGCTTCTGGTAAACCTTCTGAATGGCATTGACCAGCTCCTCAGCCGGCACCTCGATCGTCATCTTTGCCATGTTGTGTTCCATTGTTTCAACCTGAACGCTCATCTTGCGAATATCCTCCTTTTTCATCCCGCCGTCCGGCGTATTCTTCATTTTCTGCCGTTACGGCCATCTTGGAAGTATATCATAATCCCTGTGATTTTACAATATTACTTTTTCAGCCGAGCCGGAGCCATTTGATGCCTTTCTCGTCCGAGATGACATACTGCCGCGTGCCGGTCGCCAGGAACTGGTTCGGCGATTCGCCGCAGCTTCCCTCAAATTTCTTCTCCCCGTCGATTCCGTACACGCACAGCCGGTCCCGGTTGTAGAGGCTGATCTGCGTGCCGGAAAATCCGACGGTTTCAAACGGAAAGGAAAAGGCGGTCCTTGTCATCTCCCGGCCGTCAAGGTCGAATACATTTAATATGAACGGTTTCGTATCACTGTCATTTTCCAGAACGTACCCGATGTAACGGTCGCTGTAAAACAGGCTGTCGATGGTGCTGTCCGTCTTCACCTCGCTCCGGATCTTCGGCACCGATCCGCCGTCGATCACGGTGAAGCCGTCGTCGCGGAACACCGCCAGCGTATTTCCGGAGAGGTAACGGACCTCCGGGATCAGCACTCCCTCAAACTGAAACTTTCCGACAATGTTATCGAGCTTCGTCTGTCCCTCGCTGTCGAAGCTGTAAATGCTGACCTCGGACTGCAGCGTGCTGTCCGCGCAGGACAGATAGGAAACCGCGAGAAGCATCCCGTCATCGGAAACCGACATGCCCATCGGGTAGCCGGGATCGCTCATATTCGTCCGAATCGTGGAAATCTCGCTCCCCTGACTTCCGTAATACCGGATCAGCGTTCCGCTGCCGTCGCTCATCACGGCCGCGACCGTCCCCCGTTCGGAGACAACCGCGCGGGAAACCGGAAGATCCGTCGTGAGACGGTTCGTCTCTCCCGTGGTATCGCAGACGACCAGATCCGAACCCTGCGAATCGTAAAGCACGGCGCGTTCGCCGCTGACATCGGCCTTCGGGGCGGCCATGCTGTAGGTGATCTCCCACCGGCTCTTGTGGTCCCCGTCGATGTACGTCGCACTGTCCGCACTGTACCGGAGCACGCCCGTTCCGAACGGAACGTAGCTGCTCGAAACCGGGTTGTCCACCGTCTGCTCCGCCGAAACCTCAAGAGACCGGTAATTCCATTTCTTCACCGCGAGCCGGATCAGGAAGGCTCCCGCTACGACGGCCGCCGCGATGATCGTCCAGGTGATGATTCGAAGCGCTCCTTCGGACAATTTCCGGATCGGCCGCTCTTCCTCATCTTCTTCCTGGTCTTCCTCTTCGTCCTCTTCGCCGCCGTTCCGCCCGGCTCCCGGGCCGCGGAATCCTCCGAAGCGGATTTTCGTCAGAGGAAATCGAAATCGTTCTCCGGATTCCTCCGCATCTTCCGGCGTATCCGTCCCCGCATCCGCCGATTCTGCCTCGGCAGGATTTTTATCCGCCGGGTCTTCCTCCGCAGGTTTCTTACCCGCCGGGTCTTCCTCCGCAGGCTTCTTTTCCGCCGGCCTCTTCTCCAGCGTCTCTCCCTCCGCAGGTTTCTTTTCCGCCGGCTTTTTCTCCGGCTTCTCCTCCCGCGGCGGTTCCGCCTTCGGAATTTCGCCGGAAGCACCCGCGGTTTCCCCTTTTTCTTCCGCGGTCCCCGGAGAGGGCGAAGTACCGAAAACCCGCTCCTTCAGGATTTTCGCCACCTCGTCGGCGGACAGAGGATTCTCATCCTTCACGCCGTCTCCGGCCCGGATCTCATTATCAAATTCGGATTTTTTTAAATCGTCCATAGTTCACCGAACCGCGAAGCTGACGCAGTCCTTCGGACATGATTGACCGAACCCCTTCTTAATTTAAAGATCGACACGTCCCTCCAGCGCACGAAGAAGCGTGACCTCGTCGATGTATTCCAGATCGCCCCCGACCGGCACGCCGCTGGCGATCCGGCTGACGCGGATCCCGGTCGGCTTCACGAGCCGGCTGATGTACATGGCGGTCGCCTCGCCTTCAATTCCGGAATTCGTCGCGATAATCACCTCGTCCACATCTCCCTCGAGCCTGCGCATCAGTTCCTTCAGCCGGATGTCGTCCGGCCCGATTCCCAGCGTCGGGGAGATCGCCCCCTGCAGAACGTGATATACGCCCTCATATTTTCTGGTCTTCTCATAGGCGGCCAGATCTCTGGAGTTCTCAACCACCATGATCTGCCGGTGGTTTCGGTTCGGGTTCGAACAGATCGGACAGATCTCCTGATCCGTGAGCGTACCGCAGACCCTGCAGTACTGAATATGCTCGCGGGCGCTGCGGAGCGTATCCGCCAGATGATTCACCTGGTCCTTCGGCATCCCGAGTATATGAAACGCCAGGCGCTGGGCCGATTTCGACCCGATGCCGGGAAGCTTTGACAGCTCCTCGATCAGGGCGCTGATATGACGGCTGTAGTATTCCATTACAGAGATAAGCCTCCGAGATTCATGCCGCCGGTCATTTTGGACATGCTGCTCGCGTATTCATCGTCGACCCTGCGCAGCGCCTCGTTCGTCGCCGCGATGATCAGATCCTGAAGCATCTCGATGTCATCCGGATCAACGACCTCCTCCGCAAGTTCCACCTTCGTGACCTCGCGCTTTCCGGTGACCGTCACTTTGACGGCGCCGCCGCCCGCCTGCGCGG
>ONLT01000034.1 GCA_900318755.1 uncultured Eubacteriales bacterium | reverse complement strand
GCCTTCGCGTCGCCCGTCGGCGGAGAAATCTTCTGAACAATTTCCTCGAGAACAGCATCCACATTTTCTCCGGTCTTCGCCGAAATCTCCGGCGCGTCCTGCGCCTCGATGCCGATGATCTCCTCGATCTCATCCTTGACGCCCTGCGGATCCGCGCTCGGAAGGTCGATCTTGTTGATCACCGGATAAACCTCCAGGTCGTGGTCCATCGCGAGGTACACATTTCCGAGGGTCTGGGCCTCCACTCCCTGGGTCGCGTCCACCACCAGCAGCGCGCCGTCGCACGCGGCAAGGCTTCTCGACACCTCATAGTTAAAATCGACGTGTCCGGGCGTATCGATCATATTGAAAATATACTCCTCGCCGTCCTTCGCCCGGTAAATCGTCCGGACGGCCTGAGCCTTGATCGTAATGCCTCTCTCGCGCTCGAGGTCCATGTTATCCAGAACCTGACTCTGCATCTCCCGGCTTGTCAGCAGTCCCGTCTTCTCAATGATCCGGTCCGCCAGGGTCGATTTGCCGTGGTCGATGTGCGCGATAATGCAGAAATTTCTTATTTTACTCTGATCAATCGAACTCAATGGTACGCTCCCTTTTTTCTGTTGCCTTTGATTCACCGGAAATTATACTAATTATCGGAGATAAGTTCAAGAAAATCCAAAGGCACCTCCGCTCCGGCGCGGAAAAGGCAAGATCCTGATATCCGCACCGGACGGATTCTGATAAGATAAAAGCAGAAAACAGACCGATCAAAAAAAGAGGAACCCGTCATGACCAGCACCGTATCTGTTCTTTCCGTTATCCTGCCTGTAATCGTGATGATCGCGCTCGGCATGCTCGCGAGAAAAAAGCATCTGATCTCACAGAAGGGCATCGATGATATCAAATCCATCCTGATGAACATCTGCATTCCCGCACTGATGTTCCGGACCTTTTATGCCGCCTCTCTCACATCGAAATCCGCGCTGATCGTCATTCTGATGTTCGCGGTGACACTCGCGACGTTCGGGATCGGCAGCCTGTTCCGGAAACTGTTTCACATCCGGCACGAGATAGGAACGTACCTCTGCACATCCATCGAGGGCGGAATGCTCGGGTACGCGCTGTTCACACTGCTGTTCGGACAGGAAAATCTGTACCATTTCGCACTTCTGGACCTCGGCAACGCACTCGTTCTTTTCCCGATCCTGATGACGCGCCTCCGTCTGCGCACGGAAGACCGCGTCTCCGGAAAAGACGTGGCGCGCTCGATCGCCACCCCGGTCAATTTTTCCATCGCGGCCGGAATCATCATCAGCGTCACCGGGCTCGGCTCTGTGATTCAGTCCACCGGCGCCGGCACCGTTCTCGACGCGGTTTTAAATTTCGCGGGGCAGCCGACCAGTGCGCTGATTCTGATCGTCGTCGGATACGGTCTCGTGTTCGACGAGGTGCCCTGGGCGGATACCATCCGGACGGTGATCGCCCGCGTCATCATCTACGCGGCGTTCGGTGCTCTGGTTTTCCGGATCGTCAAAGGGCTGTTCCCGGATGATCCCATGTACCTTTACGGGACCGTCATGGCATTCATCATGCCTCCGTCCTTCGCTTACACGGTATACCTCCGCGAGGGAGAGGAAAGCGCTTATGCCGGCGCTGTGCTGGCGGTCTGCACGATTATCACAATCATCGGATTCTGCCTGGTTGCGGCCTCTGCGGTCTGAAAATACGGACACGCGAAACCTCGTGGAAAATACACACGAACCCTCGTGAAAAATCCTCTTGACAAGGGTTCGGAATGGACCTAATATAAACAAGTATCGGCTGCACACTGTGTTTCTAAGGGATTCGTGTCTCCCCTTTAGGAACGGGATGCAATTCGCAATAGTTCATGATATCGGAGGTGTAATCAGATTGGCTAATATCAAATCTGCAAAAAAGCGAATCCTTGTCAGCACAAAAAAAGCTGAGCGAAACAAAGCGATCAGATCTGAAGTAAAGACTTCGATCAAAAATGTTGAAGCTGCTGTCGCAGAAGGCAACAAAGAGGAAGCAGCTGCAAAGCTCGCCGCTTCGGTCTCCGTGATCGAAAAAGCAGGCTCCAAGGGCGTTTACCACAAGAACAACGTCGCGAGAAAGGTCGCAAGACTGAGCAAAGCAGTCAGCTCCATGGAGTAATCCAGTAATAAACGAAATGAAAAGCGGGTTCCGGAATCATCGCCGGAGTCCGCTTTTATTTTTTTCTGTTCCGCTCCTGTTTTCTTCCGCCTTTGTCTGCCGCGCTGTACTTCACGATCATCATCTCGACGCTGAATTCATCCTTCAGCCTTCCCGTCTTGACGTCGGTCTCCGTCTGCACGAAATCCCCGACCGCCTCCTTCAGCTCCTTCACCGTGTAATTTTTGCAGACCGGGATATATTTCCGGAGGGCGAAAGGCGGAATCCCCGCCTTCTTTATAATTCCGTCGTCCGGCTCCCCCTCCGAGAGCAGGCACCGGATCTGGTAAAGGCGGTTGAACTCCTGCGCCAGAAGATAAAGAATCCGCATCGGCGGTTCCTTCAGGGCGAGCAGATCATAGTACAGATCCAGCGCTTCCCTCTGCCGGTGGGAGGAGACGGCGCGTATCATGTCAAAGACACGGTTCTGAACGCGCCAGGTGCAGATGGCGCGGATGTCATCGCCCGTAATCACATCCCGTCCCATCGTATAACAGAGCAGCTTCTCTGTCTCGTTGCTGATGTTGCTCATGTCGTCCCCGGTCATCTGAAAGAACAGCTCCACATCCTCCCTGCGGATTTTTTTGTTCTCACTTTTCAGCCGCCCGAGGAACCAGCGGCGCAGCACCTCCTCCGGCTGGCGGACAAATTCCGCGGTGTGGCCGTATTTTTTGACCGCCTTATACAGCCGGCCCCGCTTGTCCGCATCGCTCTCAACGAAAATCATCACAAGATAATCCGGAAGCGTCTTCATATAATCGGCCAGCTCGTCCGACTTCCGCCTGAACAGACCGCTGTCCTGAACGAGAATCACGCGGCGCGGCGCGAACAGCGGCAGCGTCTCCGCCTGCGCGATAATCGCCTGCTCATCGCAGTCCTGCCCCTCGAACCGGGTCAGGTTCATCGTGTCCTCCGGGCTGACCAGAGACTGCACGAGCCGGTCCCTGTACGCGTTCTTGACGTAATCCTCCTCGCCGTAGAGCAGATAAACCTTTTCCCATTCTCTGTTTTTGATGTCTTCGCTGATTCGCTTCATAATGATTCGCCGCCTCACCCGCGGCCGCCGCAGTCATTTTGCCGCACGCACCTGATTAAACTCATACTCCCCGCGGAGGAACGCCTTCATTCCGGTCATCACGGACTCTCCCGTGTCGCGGCCGATCCGATAGACGGAAAGCAGCTTCTCCGCGTTGTGCTCCGTTGACCCGATGTTCAGCGCTACCGGCGGGCGCACAACGAACGCCCTTCCCTCGCGCTCGAGCTTCCCGATATAGCCAAGCGTCCTGTTATATTTGACGTGGCGCGTTTTCAGCCGCTCCCACACCTTCGGGTAATCGCGCAGCAGCACCTTCAGCAGTCCCAGATGCTTCTGCTGCTGCTTGAGGTATCCCGCCGGCTGCGTCAGTACAATCACGTTCCGCCCGTAACCGATGTGCTCGAAGAAGCGCACCGGGATCGAATCCGCAATTCCTCCGTCCAGAAGATCCATACCCTCCAGACGGACCGGTTTCGAAGCGATCGGCATGGACGCCGACGCCCGCATCCACTGCAGATCCTCGTCGTCTCCATTCGGGCATTTGTGATAAACCGCCCTGCCCGTGTTTACATCCGTACAGACGACATAAAATTCCATCGGATCCTTCCTGAAGGTCTCCATGTCAAAAGGATCCAGCTCATGGGGCAGCTCCGAGTAGCAGAAATCCCCGCCGTAAAGATCGCCCGTCCTGATCAGCGACCGCAGGCTGCAGAATCTCGGATCTCTGCAGAAACGGACATTGTAGCGGATCGTTCTGCCGATCTGGTGCGATTTATAATTACACCCGAAACTCGCGCCTGCCGATACGCCGATCATCCCGTCAAAGTGAATTCCGTGCTTCATCATCACGTCGGTGACGCCGGCGGTAAACATGCCGCGCATCGCGCCGCCCTCCAGAATCATACCGGTTTTCATGTCGATTATGCCTCCCCTCCGACCTCCCGGAGCGCCGCACCCGCACTCAGGGGCGCACCGGTTGACGGTCGGTTTGTCTTTATGTTAAACTGATAGGAACTTATTGTAACACATCAAAAGGAAGTTTACACTATGAAGACTGCAATCATGACCGATACAAACAGCGGCATTTCCGTCGAAGAAGGCCGTTCACTCGGGATCTACGTCATTCCGATGCCGGTCATTATTGATGATCACGATTATCTGGAGCACGTCAGCATCACACACGAGGAGACCTACGCGGCGATCATCGCCGGCAAAGATGTCCGCACATCGCAGCCGGCCCCCGACACCATTATCAATATGTGGAAACATCTCCTCGACGAGGAGGGCTACGACTCCGTCGTCTATATTCCGATGTCGAGCGGACTTAGCAATTCCTGTGAGACGGCGATCGCGTTCTCGCGCGATTTTGACGGAAAGGTACAGGTTGCGGACAACCACCGCATCTCCGTCACGCTCCGCCAGTCCGTTTTCGAGGCGAAGGATCTGGCCGATCAGGGAAAAGACGCAGAAGAAATCCGCAGATATCTCGAGGAGCAGGGTCCGAAATCCAGCATCTACATCGCAGTCAACACGCTGGACCTTTTGAAAAAGAGCGGACGCGCGACACCGGCTGCCGCTGCCGTCGCGGCGGTATTCAACATCAAGCCGATTCTCACGATCCAGGGCGGAAAGCTCGACGCCTTCGCCAAGGTCCGCGGTATGAAGCGCTGCGAGACACGCATCTGCAGCGCGGTTCAGAGCGACATCGAGACCCGCTTCGCGGACATCGATCCGTCCCGCCTGTACATCGGCGCCGCCGGAACGTTTCAGCACCAGGAGGACGCCGACCAGTGGCTCGCTGCCGTCCGTGAATCATTCCCGGGCTGCCACACCTGGTACGATCCGCTCTCCTGCAGCATCGCCTGTCATGTAAGCGTCGACGCGATCGGCATCGGGATCTGCTACCGATAAAACAATTCCGACATCCATTCATGCCCCGCACTTCATTGACGGCCAAAGGAGGAGACAGCGTATGAAAAGCGGGGATGATTCATTTTCGAACCGCTGGGGATTTATTCTGGCATCCATCGGCTCTGCCGTGGGGATGGGAAATCTCTGGAGATTTCCGGTACTGGTATCGACATGGGGCGGAATGACGTTTCTGATCCCCTATCTTCTTTTTGTAGCCCTGATCGGTTCAACCGGAATCATCGAGGAAATCGCCCTCGGAAGAAGCACAAAATCCGGTCCGATCGGCGCATTCGGCGCAGCTGCCCGCTATGCGGGAAAAAGCGAAAAGGCCGGCCGCCGCATCGGGCTCATTCCTGTAGCCGGTTCGCTGGCGATGGCGATCGGCTATACCTGCATCGTCGGCTGGATCTTTAAGTACGTGTTTCTGTCGATCAGCGGCCGCCTGTACAGTCTCGGTCATGATACGGACCGGATCAGCAGTCTTTTCAGTGCCACCGCTTCGATGTTCGGGAACAACCTCTGGATCTCGGTCGCTCTGCTCGTCACCTTTCTGATCATGGGCTTCGGCATCGCCCGGGGAATTGAAAAATCAAACCGTTTCATGATGCCGGTCCTGTTCGCTATCCTGATCGCACTTGCGGTCTACATCGCATTTCAGCCCGGCGCCGCAGGCGGATACCGCTACATCTTCACAATCAATCCAACCGGTCTTTTGAACCCGAAGCTCTGGATTTATGCGTTCGGGCAGGCATTTTTCTCTCTGTCCGTGGCGGGCAGCGGAACGGTAATCTACGGCTCCTACCTTCCGGAGAATGAAGACATTCCCTTCTCCGCAAAAAATGTGGCTTTATTTGACACAGCTGCGGCGCTGCTGGCGGCGTTCGTCATCATCCCGTCTATGGCGACGGCGGGCGCGCGCCCGGACTCCGGCGGACCCGGCCTTATGTTCATCTATCTGGCGGATGTCATGAACCGTATGCCCGGCGGCCGCGTCTTCGAGATCATCTTTTACATCTGTGTCCTGTTTGCCGGTCTGAGCTCCCTGATTAACCTCTATGAGGTGTCCGTCGCGACGCTTCAGCAGCAGTTTCACATGGGGCGGGTCTCCTCCGTATGTATGATCGGCGCGGCCGGCTTCGCCGTCTCACTCCTGATTCAGGGAATCGTATCCAGGTGGATGGATGTCGTCTCGATCTATATCTGCCCGCTCGGCGCGCTGCTGGCCGGAATCATGTTCTTCTGGGGATTCGGCAGAGACCGGGCGCTTCCTGCCGTCAACCGCGGCGCTTCCCGCCCGAAGGGGAACCGCTGGTATCAGCTCGGCAGATACGTGTACTGCGGCGCAGCGGTGGTCGCCCTGATCGCAGGCGCGCTGCTCGGAGGGATCGGATGACAAATGGAATGATCATGTAAATTGCAAACCGAATTGATTCAGAAAGGCGCACTATGATCAGACGGCCTCTGTGCCTGGTCTGGGTGCTCTGTATGGCGCTGATCGCCGCTTTGAAGCTTGCCGGCGCACCGGTTTTCGGCGAGCCGTCCCTCACCGGCGAAGCACGGCATCTGATCGAATCCGACGATTCCCTTTCCGTCACAGGAACGATCGAATCCCGGCGCGAGAGCCGGGCGGCCATGCAGTACATCCTGACCGGCGCCGTGATGGAACACCACGGCACACTTCTTTCCGCGGACGATCGTCCGCTCACCTTCCCGAAACTGCTCATCATCACTGATAAGGAACACATCTTTTCCATCGGGTCTGTCATCCGGTGTTACGGCGATGTTCAAAGAATCGAAGCGCCGGGAAATCCCGGTCAGTTCAACGCGCGCGCGTACTACGAGAGCGAGCGGATCTGGTACTCCATGTGGAGCGATCACATCACCGTCCGTAGCGCCAAAGGCGGCCTGAAAGAGGGTCTGTCCGTTCTGCGGAATGATCTGGTAAACTTCCTAAACCACACACTTCCCGGAGAAGACGCCGGTGTCTTTGCGGATCTCGTGCTGGGGGAGCGGATTCTGCTTGATGACGGGACGCGGTATGATTTTCAGAACGCAGGCATCATGCACGTGCTGGCGATCTCAGGCCTCCATATCTCGCTGATCGGGATGGGGCTCTTCACAATTCTCCTGCACCTGCGCCTGCCGATTCCGGCTGCCGCCGCTCTCGCCTCTCTTGTGATGACACTCTACTGCCTGATGATCGGAAGCCCCGGCTCCGGTCTCCGCGCGCTGATCATGTTCATCGTGATGCTCGGCGCCAGAGTCACGCTGCGCAGTTATGACCTTCTCTCCGCCCTCTCGCTCGCAGGCGTCCTGATGCTGATCATGAATCCGGGCTGCCTCTTTCAGGCCGGTTATCAGCTCTCCTTCGCGGCAGTGATCGGAGCCGGGCTTGTCTATCCGATTATGAAAAAGCAGTTCCGGCAGGCGCCGCCTTCCCCGGAGGAAAAGCTGCGTGCAGGAAAGCTGCGCCGCTCCCGCGCGTGGAAAATTCTTCTCCATATAAAGCGGTCGCTTCCGGACGCATTCCTGTCCTACGTCTCCATCACCAGCGTGACGCTCCCGCTCATCGCTTATCACTACTTTGAAATTTCCCCCGCCGGAATTCCCGGTAATCTCCTGATCGTCCCGCTCATGGAATTTGTTCTCATCTCCGGGGTGATCGGATGTCTCTCATTCTTTCTCTCCGTTTTTCTCGCACGGACCGCGCTGCTGCCCGGAACGGCGGTTCTTGAACTCGTCCGGTTCATTCTCCGGAGGATGCGGTCGATTTCCGGATCATCGATCGTCACCGGGAGACCGGAGCTCTGGCAGATCGCCGCCTACTACACCGCACTTTCTGTCTCCCTGATCCTGCTCTCCCGAAGGGAATCGTCCCCGCGGCATCTCCGCGCACGCGCAGCGCGCAGGCGGAACCGGCTTCTCGTCCCCACCTTCATTCTTTCCGCGTGTTTTCTTCTGTTTTACCGGGACGATCCGGAGTTCCGGTTCACCATGCTCGACGTCGGGCAGGGCGACTGTCTGTTTGTGCACAGCCGGGAAGGCGGGACGTTTCTGATCGACGGCGGAAGCTCAGACGTAAAAAAAGTCGGCCGGTTCCGTATCGAACCGTATTTAAAACAGCAGCGCATCACCCGGATCCGCGGCGTATTTCTCAGCCACGACGACGGCGATCATATCAACGGCATTCTGGAACTGCTGGATGAGGAAATCCGGGCAGCAACCCCGATCCGGATTGATGCAGTCTATATTCCGGAGTGGATGAAGGGAAACCGGCCGCTCGAAAGCCGCTGCAGAGCGCTTCATATCCCGATCCGCCTCTGCTCCTGCGGTATGCGCATCCGCAGCGGGGATCTCTCGTTCCAGGTCCTTCATCCGTTCCGCGATCACGGATTCCGGAAAGGCAACGAGGGATCTCTGGTGATCCGGCTGGACCGGAAAACCTTCCGGCTCCTGCTGACCGGTGATCTGGAAGGGCAGGGGGAGGAGGAAACCCTTCCCTATCTGGGGCGCGTCGATGTCCTGAAAATCGGCCATCACGGCTCAAAAAGCTCCACCTCCGATGTATTCCTGAACAGAACAAAGCCGGCTCTCGCGCTCATCTCCGCACCGAAAAAAAGCCGCTACGGTCATCCGCACAAGGAGGTGCTGAAACGGATCCGCTCTCACGGCAGTGCCTGCCTCATCACAAAGGACTGCGGTGCGGTCACGATCGGATACGACAGCGGAAAATACCGCATATCCCGGTTCCGGGGTGTCTGACATTCTTCCGTATATCTCTGCACTTTAAGTTCTGTCCTGCGCCTGTTTCCGTGCCGGTCAGCGAAGAAATTCCGTCACCAGTTAACGTTCATGATATAATACTAAAATACATGATGAAGCGGATATGCCGACGCATGACGGCGGCAAAAAGGAGGACTCCTGACATGGGAAATTATCTTGAAGATACGAAAAAACTCTGTGATGCGACGGACCGGCACTACAACTGCGCACAGGCAGTCTCTGTCCCGCATGCAGAGAACGCGGGAATGACGCGCGATCAGATGTACAGCATCGCGTCCAATTTCGGAGCCGGCATGAAAATGGGATCGGTCTGCGGCGCGCTCACCGGCGGACTCATGGTTCTCGGCATGTACGGCCTGTCTGATCCTGTTTACACGCACAAGCTCGAGCAGGAATTCATGGCAAAGCACGACGGGATGCTGGACTGCCGTGATCTTCTCTCCGCGAGCGCAAAAAAGGGCGTACCGCGGAACGTTCACTGCAACGGCCTCAAATGCGAGGTCGCTGAAGCGGTGGAAAAAATTCTTCAGGACGCCGGAAAAATCGGCGGGCCCATCCGATGACCTTTGATGAATTTGCGGAAATCGCGGAACAGGAAATCGCTCTGCTCCCGCAATATGTGACGGACGAGCTGACCGGCGGCGTGCTGATCGATCAGAGCACTTACCTGCATCCCCGCGCTCTGACAGACGATCTCTACGTCCTCGGTATGTACTCGTCCGGCGGACTGTGCGGGAAGCAGATTATCCTGTACTACGGCTCCTTTATGGCCGTGATGGGGAACAGCAGCAACAAAGCCGTCCGGATGCAGATCCGCGAGACGCTGCGCCACGAATTCCGGCACCACCTGGAGACGCGGGCCGGTCTGTTCTGGAAGGGTACGCTGATTGAAGAGGACGCGGACAATCTGCGGAAATACTACATGCGGCACGCGGGGAACGACAGCGGACCGGATTCTGATCCGCAGCGAAAAAATTGATTTGCAACAAAAAATCAAAAATCTGTTTACAATTTATAAAAATCTGGTATAGTAATGGGTATGGAAGGTTAGCTCAGCTGGGAGAGCGCTCGCTTGACGTGCGAAAGGTCGTAGGTTCGAGTCCTATACCTTCCACTGAACATCATCCACGGAAGCCTTTATTTATGCGGTTTCCGTGGATTTTTTTACTAAAAAAACAAGCGTCGCGTAGCAAAAACGTAGCTTTTTCATTACTGAAATTTACTGATCAGCGCCCGGAGCGTGCGATACCCTGCCACACCGTCAGCCGTCAGGCCTGCGTCGCGCTGAAATACGGTAACAGCTGATTCCAGACCGGATCCGAAAATCCCGGGAAACTCGATCCCCCCGGTCTCGTAATTAAGAACAGACAGCGCCACCTCTACGAAGCTGACAAGATACTGCCCTTCTCCACGCTTGACGTAAT
>ONLT01000038.1 GCA_900318755.1 uncultured Eubacteriales bacterium | reverse complement strand
TTAGGAGGATTTTTATGAATTATATTGTGACCGGCGGCGCCGGCTTCATCGGATCGAATTTCGTATTCCATATGCTGAAGGAGCATCCGGACGCACGGATCATCTGCGTCGACAAGCTCACGTACGCGGGCAATCTCTCGACGCTCAAGCCTGTGATGGACAATCCGAATTTCCGCTTCATCAGGGCGGATATCTGCGACCGCGACGCGATCTATAAGATTTTCGAGGAAGAGAAGCCGGATTACGTCGTGAACTTTGCGGCGGAGTCCCATGTGGACCGCTCCATCGAGAACCCGGGCGTCTTCCTTCAGACGAATATCATTGGAACGGCGACGATGATGGACGCCTGCCGCAAGTACGGAATTAAGCGGTACCATCAGGTGTCGACCGACGAGGTCTACGGCGACCTTCCGCTGGACCGCCCGGATCTGTTCTTCACCGAGGAGACGCCGATCCACACGAGCAGCCCCTACAGCAGCTCGAAGGCCTCCGCGGATCTGCTGGTTCTTGCTTACCACAGAACGTACGGCCTGCCGGTGACGATCAGCCGCTGCTCCAATAACTACGGACCGTACCATTTCCCGGAAAAACTGATTCCGCTGATGATTATCAACGCGCTTCATGATGAGCCGCTTCCGGTCTACGGCGACGGCCTGAACGTCCGCGACTGGCTGTACGTCGAGGATCACTGCCGCGCGATCGACCTCATTGTCCACAGGGGACGCGACGGAGAGGTCTACAATGTCGGCGGACACAATGAGATGAAGAACATCGACATCGTAAAGATGATCTGTAAGGAACTCGGGAAACCGGAGAGCCTGATCACCCACGTGACGGACCGCAAGGGACACGACAGACGGTATGCGATCGATCCGACGAAGATCCACAATGAACTCGGATGGCTGCCGGAGACGAAGTTCGCGGACGGCATCAAAAAGACGATCAGATGGTACCTTGACAACGAGGACTGGTGGCAGCCGATCATCAGCGGAGAGTATCAGGATTACTATGAGAAGATGTACGGCAGCCGCGAAGAGGTGTGAGATGCGATCCGCTTTTTACGGAGGATCAGAGAAAGGACGGATCTATGAAAGTATTTGTGACAGGAGTTGCCGGACAGCTGGGGCATGATGTGATGAATCAGCTCGCGAAGCGCGGGTACGAGGGAGTCGGATCGGACATCGCGCCGGAGTACGGCGGGGTGCAGGACGGCACGGCGGTGACGAAGATGCCGTACGTGCAGCTTGACATCACGGACGCGGCTGCGGTGGCGGACACGCTCGATGAAGTTCATCCGGACGTGATCGTGCACTGCGCGGCCTGGACCGCGGTGGACGCGGCGGAGGATGAGGAGAACCGCGCGAAGGTGCACGCGATCAACGCGGACGGCACGAAGTATATCGCCGAAGCGGCGAAAAAACTGGACGCAAAGATGGTCTATCTCAGCACGGACTACGTGTTCGACGGCCAGGGGACAGAGCCGCGGGATCCGGACAGCCGCGACTACAAACCGCTGAATGTTTACGGTCAGACGAAGCTCGAGGGCGAGCTGGCGGTTTCCGGCACGATTGACAAATATTTCATCTGCCGGATCGCATGGGTCTTCGGCCTGAACGGAAAGAATTTCATCAAAACGATGCTGAATGTGGGAAAGACCCACGATACGGTTCGGGTTGTGGACGATCAGGTCGGCACGCCGACGTATACGTACGATCTCGCGCGGCTGCTCGTCGATATGATCGAGACCGACAGGTACGGGTATTACCATGTGACAAACGAGGGCGGATACATCTCCTGGTACGACTTTACCTGCGAGATTTACCGCCAGGCGGGGATGAGCACGAAGGTCATCCCGGTGACGACGGAGGAGTACGGCCTCTCGAAGGCCGCGCGCCCGTTTAACAGCCGTCTGGATAAGAGCAAGCTCGTGAAAAACGGGTTTACGCCGCTTCCGGACTGGAAGGACGCGCTCCACAGATTTCTCGTTGAAATCGGGGAAATTCGCGCGTGAAGTGAAAGGGAAGCGGGGCTGCGGTGCGGGCGTGAAGTCTGTGCCGCGGCCCGGCGGCGTTTTACAGGAGCTTACAGGGCGCTTTCCGGGGGCGCCTCATTGATGTTTGATCGGGAGGTTCTATGAAAATTTCGGTTGCGATGGCATCGTACAACGGGGAGAGATTCATCCGGGAACAGCTGGATTCCATCCGGGCCCAGACGCGTCCGGTCGATGAACTGGCCGTTGTGGACGACCGTTCAACGGACGACACGATCCGTATTCTGAAGGAATACCGCGAGGAGCATCCGGGCTTTCCGATTCACATTTACCAGAATCGGACGAACCTCGGCTATATGAAAAATTTCCGGATCGCGGCGCATCAGGTGTCGGGCGATCTGGTTCTTTTCTGTGATCAGGATGATATCTGGATGGAGGATAAGGTCGAGACGCTCTCCGGCATCATGGAGAAGCACAGCGATGCTCTCGCCGTCGCCTCGTCCTTCGATCTGATCGACGGGGAGGGAAAGCCGGTTCCGCAGGAAAAGCGCCCGGGCTGGTGCAATCACAACCTCTATCACCGCGAGGTGGAGGAGGATGCGCTGGTTCCGGTCCCTCTGACAGATCTGCTTCTCCACAATTTCTGTCAGGGCTGCGCGGAGATCATGCGCCGGCCGCTCGTCGACGCGTTTGTGAAGGAATATCGCGGACGCATCCCTCACGACTGGTTCGCAAATCTGATCGCCGCCCGCGGGGACGGACTTTATTTTTACAATCACCCGCTGTTTCAGTACCGGATTCACGGAGACAACGCGCTGGGGCTCGCTCCGGACGTCTCCTGGAAGGAAAAATTCTCCCCTGAAGTCCGGACGCTGGATGCGCGGCAGTCGCGAAACGTTCTGCTGGAGCTCCACCGGATCGCGCCGGAGCTGTTCGACCGCATGTCACAGGATCCGACCGCCCGCGAAGCGCAGGACCAGAAGGATTTCATCCAGGATTACCTGAAGGCGGTGGAGGAGAAGAAAACATTCCGGATGCTCGGGATGTACGGCAACCCCAGATACCGGGAAATCCGCTCCCGCGAGGGCTGGGCGGCGGATGTGTTCTGCACCGTCTTCGGGAAAAAGCCGGGGAAGATGTAGATAGGGAACCCGCAGGTGTACGGCGCCTGGAGGTCTCGCGTGGTCGGATCCACGATAAATGGGAACTCCGCGGAAATCCGGTGCCGGGAGGTCTCGCGTGGTCGGATCCACGGCATAATCTTCGGACATATGGAGATCCTGCGGAACTCGCTTGCGCCCGCGCCGCGTTCCGCTCGCGGCCGCTGTGCTCAGACAGGTCCTCGGATCTTCCATCTGTCAGCGAAGATTATGTCGGGACCGACCAACGCTTGTCCTATGCGCCGGATTCCTGCGGGGTTCCCCGGAACGGTGCGGCAGCCGGGAGATGCGAGGAATCCAGGCGCTGCACACCTGCGATTTTTCCCATGCAGAGAGCCGCACGGAAAATCACCCGGCCTATGTTGCGAATCAAATCCGAATAGCATATAATAACGTGACATGAGTTCTGAAAATCATTATTGCAGAGAGTTCGAAAGGGAGTTTCGAAAGGGAGGAATCATGGGAAAAATCAAAGTGACGAAGGACTGCAACGGCATCCGAGGTCTTTATGTGATTGAGCCGACCGTCTTCGGCGACAGCCGCGGCTATTTTATGGAGACGTACAATTACAATGATTTCGCGGCGGCGGGGATCGACTGCCAGTTCGTGCAGGACAATCAGTCCGCGTCCAGAAAGGGCGTGCTCCGTGGTCTTCATTTTCAGATCAATTATCCGCAGGACAAGCTGGTCCGCGTAATCAGCGGCGAGGTGTTCGATGTCGCGGTGGATTTAAGGCCGGGCAGCGATACCTTCGGCAAGTGGTTCGGCATCACGCTGACCGCGGAGAACAAGAAGCAGTTTTTCATTCCGAAGAATTTCGCCCACGGCTTTATCGTGCTGTCGGATCATGCGGAGTTCTGCTACAAGGTGACGGATTTCTACCATCCGAACGATGAGGGCGGACTCATGTGGAACGATCCGGATCTCGGCGTGGAGTGGCCGATGCCGGAGGGAATGGGCCCGGAGGATCTCATCCTTTCCGATAAGGACAAGATCAACAGCAGCTATCAGCAGTTTCTCAAAGACAGAGGAATGACGAAGTAATTATGAGTAAAACCAAAGCGATCGCCAGGTTTCTGATCCTGGCAGCGGCGCTGGTCCTGAATTTTTACTTTATTCAGATGCATCCGTCGCACGACACGGAGACAATCGGATTCTACATGGACGCGAAATCGGACACCGCTTTCGTCGGCCGCGTCTACTACCTGACAAAAGGGCAGGAGAATGAGGGATGGCAGAGCTATTCCGAGAAGCAGTCCGTTCCTGCCTCGTACGGCAACGTCGGGAAGACGCAGACGATGGGCTACGCGCTTCCGGCGAACACCACGGCGATCCGGTTCGACCCGGCCGAGGCGGAGGCGGATGTTGAGTTCTCCAACATTGAGCTGCGCTGCGGCGAACAGGTGCTTCAGAAGTTTACGCTGGACGGCATCTCCGCGGACGGGCAGAAGGACGTGACGATCCAGAAATCCGGCGGCGGATGGATGGTCACGTCGAAATCCGGGGACAGCCGCATCCAGATGGCGGATCCGGACGCGGACGCGGATGTCGCGTACGTGAACTCGATCCACGCGACCAGTGATCTTGTGAAAAAGATCGTCATGATCGTCTTCATGGATGTTGTGCTTCTGCTTCTTTTCTGGAAGTGGGACGGGATCGTCGAGATCCCGAGGGACGTCTGGCACAACAAAAAGCTGGTGTTCCAGCTGGCAAAGAACGATTTCCGGACGCGGTTCGCCGGCTCCTACCTCGGAATTTTCTGGGCGTTTGTGCAGCCGGTCATCACGATCTTCGTCTACTGGTTCGTCTTTGAGAAGGCGCTGCGCGCGGGTACGCAGGTGACGAAGGCGGGAATCAGCGTTCCTTACGTGCTCTGGCTGATCGCGGGTCTCATTCCGTGGTTTTATTTCTCGGAGGCGTACAGTTCGGGAACGAATGCGATGCTTGAGTACAGCTATCTCGTCAAGAAGGTTGTGTTCACCATCGACATTCTGCCGGTCGTCAAGGTCGTCTCCGCGCTGTTCGTGCACCTGTTCTTCATCGGGTTCACGGTGGTGGTGTACGCCCTGAACGGATTCTTCCCGACGGTTTATATGCTGCAGATGCTGTATTATTCCTTCGCGATGATTCTGCTTGTCACCGCACAGGTGTATTTCTCGGCGTCGATCGTCGTGTTCTTCCGGGATCTGTCGCAGATCATCAACATCGTGATGCAGATCGGCGTGTGGTTCACCCCCATCATGTGGAACATCGACGCTATGAATCTGTCGCGGCCGGTGACCTTCATCCTGGAGCTGAACCCGATGTATTACGTGGTGATGGGCTACCGCGACGCGCTGATCAACAATGTATGGTTCTGGGAGCACGGGACGCTGACGGTGTATTTCTGGGCTCTTGTTGTGGTGCTGTTCATCATCGGATCCGTCGTGTTCCGGCGTCTGAAAGTGCACTTTGCTGACGTGCTTTGATGGAGGTGCTTTCATGAACGA
>ONLT01000037.1 GCA_900318755.1 uncultured Eubacteriales bacterium | reverse complement strand
TATTCGTTTTTCAAAGATCCTCTTGAGGGTCTATTTGCTATGCCCTCTCTACGGTATCTAACCGCCTACCTCTTTTTTCAAACTTATGTTTCCTCCTGTCTTTGCATATATTAAGATGGATTAATTTTCGCGTGCTGCCTGTTGATCTTATTATTAACAGGTGTTATATTAAATACACACGGAAGATGTTAGAATTATATAAGACGCCTGACGCAATTGCAAATACACAAACTGATTCCAACAGAAAATAAATATACAAAATATTATCCGTGTATAAATAAAATGACGATGGTTGGACACATCGGGACAATTGGGAAAACAGCGGCCGCATGAGCCGGAAAGGGGGGAAATCATGAAAAACGGCGAGGACCGCCGCGTCATCAAGACGAAGCGGAATCTGAAGAAGACGATGCAGGAGATGATGGGTGAGATGCCCTTTGAGAAAATCACGGTCAAGGCGATCTGTGAGCGGGCGATGACGAGCCGCATCACGTTCTACAATTATTATAATGATAAATACGCTCTGCTCGGGGAGCTGTTCGAGGATATGAACCGGAAGCTGGAGCAGCGTTTTCAGGAGTTGCAGAAGTACAATCAGGCGGACGATCCGGTGATCAGCTACCAGAATCTGCTGGACTGCTTTATCGATCTGCATCGGGAGAACGAGAACATTTTCAAGAACACCCGGCTGGATCGGAACACGAGTCTGCTGCCGCCGTATTTTCACTTTATGGTCAACAACATCACAACGCTGATCGAAAAGTATTTTCAGCAGCTCAAGCCGAATTATCCGCCGGAGCAGCTCAGCGTCTTTATCTTCCTCGGAATGTACGGCTACATCTATCTCGGCAGGAAAGCTCCGGCGGGAGATGCGGGGGGAGATATGACCGGGATCTACGAGTCCGCGCACAATCTTCTGACGGATATTCTGAAGAGCGACCTGTTTACGGCGGCCAGGCGGTAACATATTATTTTAATCGTATTAACACTGCCCGGCAATTGTATATTTTGACGAACGATAACGAAAATTTAACAAAACGTTTGTTGAAATGTCAATGACACTATATTATTATCCCATTATATCAGCATCAAATAACGATGAGCCCGCCAAGGGCGGCGGATACGGAGGTGAAAACGATGAGCTTTCAGACAATTGTAACGCCGGAAATGACCGAGCTCGCTGAAATCTGCAGAGAGAATACGGGAATTCCGCGCGAGCTTTATGCGGAATATGATATCAAAAAAGGACTGCGGGATGTGAACGGCACCGGCGTGCGCGCCGGCCTCACGAATATTTCCAACATCGTTTCTTTTAAGAATGTGGACGGAAAGAGAGTTCCGTGCCCCGGCGAACTGTATTACCGCGGCATGAACATCAACGATCTGACGCGGGGGTTCCTCAGTGAGAACCGGTTCGGCTTCGAGGAGATCACCTACCTGCTTCTGTTCGGCGCGCTGCCGACGAAGGAGCAGCTGGATGAGTTTTGCGAGCTTCTGGCGAACCAGCGCGCTCTTCCGAAGAATTTTACCCGGGACGTCATCATGAAGGCGCCCGCGCACGATATGATGAACACGCTCTCGCGAAGTGTTCTGACCCTGTATTATTATGACAAGAACGCGGATGATATTTCACTGCCCAATGTGCTGCGCCAGTGCCTGAACCTGATCGCGGTCTTCCCGATGCTGTCGGTCTACGGCTATCACGCCTACAACCACGATCAGTGCGGCAGGAGTCTGTATATCCACGCGCCGAGAAAGAAGCTGTCCGCCGCGGAGAATATCCTGCGGATGCTCCGGCCGGACAAGCAGTACACGGATTTCGAGGCGAAGGTCCTGGACCTCGCGCTCGTTCTTCACGCCGAGCACGGCGGCGGCAACAACTCGACGTTCACGACGCACGTCGTCACATCGTCCGGAACGGACACGTATTCGACGATCGCAGCGGCTCTCGGGTCGCTCAAGGGGCCGAAGCACGGCGGCGCGAACATCAAGGTCGTGCGGATGTTTGACGATTTGAAGTCGAATGTCACGGACGTCACGGACGAGGAGGCGGTCGCGGATTATCTGCGGAAGCTTCTGAACAAGGAGGCGTTCGACCATCAGGGGCTGATTTACGGGATCGGCCACGCGGTCTATTCGGTATCGGATCCGCGCGCGCTGATTTTCAAAAAATATGTGCAGCAGCTCGCGGAGGCGAAGGGCCGGATGAGGGACTATCAGATGTATACGCTGGTGGAACGGCTCGCTCCGGAGGTGATCGGCAGCGAACGCCATATGTACAAGGGTGTCAGCGCAAACGTCGACTTTTACAGCGGCTTCGTTTACAGCATGCTTGATCTGCCGCTGGAGCTCTACACGCCGATTTTCGCCTGCGCGAGAATCGTGGGCTGGAGCGCGCACCGGCTTGAGGAGCTGATCAACGTGGATAAGATCATCCGGCCGGCGTATCTGAACATCTGTGAGACAGGCACATACATTCCGCTTGAAGAGAGATAAATCACGATGAGAACAGAGAGCAGGAGATTATTCAGAAACGGTCTGATCCGCCTCCTGCTGGTCCTTGCGGCGATCGCGGTCCAGTGCTGGTGGTTTGTGGTTCTGGCGGACATGGTGCGGCGGTACGCGCCGTGGGTCAGTGTCCTGTACACCTATATTCCGTTTCTGATTATTCTCTACATCTACGGGCGCGAGACGAATTCCGCCTTCAAGATGCCGTGGATGATTCTGATCGCCGCGGTGCCTCTGTTCGGTGTTGTGATGTACCTGATCCTCGGCCACCACAACGGGACGCCGGGGATGCGCCGGAAGTTTCTGGCGGTGGAAGAGCAGTACAACGGATACCTGCGGCAGGATCGGACCGTCATGCGGGCGCTGGAGAAGCGCCACATGAAGCTGTACCGGCAGGCGTACTATCTGCTGTACCGGTCCGGATATCCGGTCTACAAGGACACGGCGATCCGGTTTTACGACGACGCGGCGCGGGCGTACGAGGCGCAGCTGGAGGCGGTGCGGAACGCGAAGCGGTTTATTTTCATCGAATATTATGCGATCGAGGAGCGGGGATCCTTTGAGAGGCTGAAGCGCCTTCTGAAGGAGAAGACCCGGGAGGGCGTCGAGATCCGTATGATTTACGACGACCTGGGCAGTAATTTTTCGCTGTATCCGCGCCATTTCGACCGCGAGATGAAGGCGATGGGCGTTCAGTGCCGCCGCTTTAATCCGATGATGCCGGTTCTGGACGTATTTATGGGGAACCGGGACCACAGAAAGATCATGGTCGTTGACGGCAGAATCGGTTTTACCGGAGGCTATAACCTGGCGAACGAGTATTTTCACCGGACCAGTCCGTACGGCTGGTGGAAGGATTCCGGCGTGCGCCTCACCGGCAGTGCGGTCCGGACGCTGACGGTGCTGTTTCTGGAGATGTGGAATTCCATCAGTGAGACGGATCATGACATTGACCGCTACGTGGATCTGGATCCGCAGGAGACGCCGGAGGATGGAACGCTGCGGACGGAGGCGCTCGTTCAGCCCTACGCGGACACGCCGCTGGATACGAAACGGACGGGTGAAGAGGTCTATATGAATCTGATCCGCGCGGCGGAGCGGTATATCTATATTTCGACGCCGTACCTTATTCTGACGGACGAGATGACGCGCGAGCTGACCTCGGCCGCGGAGCGCGGAGTGGACGTGCGGATCGCGATTCCGGGGACGCCGGATAAGCGGATTGTATACGCGGTGACCCGCGCGTACTGCGACGATCTGGTCATGAAGGGCGTCAGGGTTTACGAGTATCTGCCGGGATTTAATCACGCGAAGCAGTTCGCCTGTGACGATGAGATGTGCACGGTCGGAACCGTCAATATGGATTTCCGCAGCTTTTACCATCACTTTGAGGACGGCGTCCTGATCTTTGACCGGGAGACGACGGTCCGGGTGCGGGACGATCTGGCCGGCATGTTTGCGGCGGGCCGGATGATTGATCGGGAAAGCGTCGAGCGGTACCGCAGAATCACGCAGATCGGGCACACGCTTTTGCGCCTCGGCGCGCCGATGATGTGACCGGGGGACTGCGGCAAACGGATTTTGTATTTTGTATTGATTGTAAGGCCCGTTTTTATACGGGCCTCTTATGCGTGCACGGATGGTGATCATAAGTGAAGTACACAAGTGTCGCGAAACGGTTCAAATTTTATCAGGAGCGGTATCAGAAAACACTCTGGGGAGTCGAGCTCGGGGGCTCGGCGGCGGCGGCAATTTACAGCAGCCTGCGAGTCGCGTGGGCCTTCCCGCGCCCGGCGGAATATATCGTCGGAGCGCTCGTCTGCGCCTTCGCGCTGTTTGGCGTCGGATTCCAGACGTACACGCGCCATCGGGATGACCATTCATTTCATCCGATGTACCGCCGCGCGGTCATCGCCTCCGGCCTGTACGTCGCGTTTATGACCTACCACTTCTGCGCGCTGGTGGTGTGTGATCTTCTGTGTCTCTTTCTGCACCGCGTGCCGGGCGCGCCGAAAAGGGACGCGTTTTCAATGGCGGCAGCCGTGGCGGCGCTCCTGATCGTCGCGTACGGGTACTGGCGCGTGCATCAGATCCGGATCATCCCGGTGCGCCTGAGATGCTCAAAGCTGAACCGCCGGTTCCCGTACCGGATCGTGCATCTCTCCGACCTGCACATCGGCGCGGCGATCAGTGAGAAACACGTCAGGGAGATGGTGCGGAAGGTCAATCTGTGCCATCCGGATCTGATTGTGATCACAGGGGACATTCTGAATCACGGCGGCACGTACGAGGTGCCGGATCTGAAGAAGATTGAGGCGATCCTGACCGGAATGCGGGCGAAGGACGGCGTGTACGGAGTGCTCGGAAACCACGATACGGAGACGCCGGACCCGAACCTTTACCGGTTTTTCCGGAAATGCGGGATCCGCATGATCGATAACCGGGTGGTTGAAACGGATACGGTCAGCCTGGTCGGACGGACGGGGATCATCGTCTCCGGGGGTCGCGTCAGTCTGCGCCGCCTGATGGAACATGTGAACCGCAGAAAACCGGTGATCGTGCTCGATCATGATCCGAAGGGGATCCGGGAGGCGTCCGAGTGCGGAGCGGATCTGGTACTCTGCGGCCACACTCATGCCGGACAGTTCTTCCCCTGCACGGTGTTCACGCATATGATTTACGGAAAAACCGGCTCCCACGGGGTCGGACAGCTCGGAAAAACCGTGAGCGTCGTTTCCGCGGGAACCGGTTATTTTCAGACGCCGGTCCGGATCGGGACGGATAATGAAATCATCTGCATTGACCTTGAAAACGGATCAGACATCGGGGAGCTGCGGCCGGTAGATGAGCAGCCGCATGGAATTCAGGATGCAGAGAACGGCGACGCCGACGTCGGCGAACACCGCCGCCCACATTCCGGCGATTCCGGCCGCTCCGAGCACGAGGATCAGCGCCTTGACCGCGAGAGCGAAGACGATGTTTTCCTTTGAAATGCCGACGGTCTTCTTTGCGATCTTCATGGTCATCGGAATCTTGTTCAGATTATCATCCATGACGACGATGTCAGCGGCCTCGATGGCCGCGTCGGATCCCATGGATCCCATCGCGATGCCGACGTCCGCGCGGGTCAGAACCGGCGCGTCGTTGATGCCGTCGCCGACGAATGCCAGCCTGCGGCCGGACTTTCTGCGCTCTGCGAGCATCTCCTCCACGCGGGCGACTTTATCCTGCGGAAGAAGTTCGGAGTAAACCCGATCGACGCCGAGCTCCCGGCCCACCGCGTCGCCGACGGACTTCCGGTCGCCGGTCAGCATGACGACGCTGCCGACGCCTTCCTGCTTCATCGCGGCGATCGCACCGCGCGCCTCCTTCTTCACCTCATCCCGGATCAGAATCGCGCCGAGGTACCGGCGGTCCTTCGCGACGTATACGACGGTCGCGGCATCTCCCTTCACCGGGGTGAAATCGATGTGATTTTCCGCCATGAGTTTCTCATTGCCCACAAATACCTTTGCGCCGGATACCGTGGCGATCAGGCCCCGGCCGGTCCGGCCCACCGCGTCGGTGACGAGGTTCGTGTTCAGCTCGGGGGAGCGGCCCCGGTCGCGAAGCGCGTCGCGGATCGATTTCGCGATCGGGTGCGTGGACATGCCCTCGGCTGCGGCTGCTGTTTCAAGCAGATCCGTCTCCTGCACGCCGTCCGCGCAGGAAACGTTCGTCACCTTGAAATTTCCCTGTGTGAGCGTTCCGGTCTTATCGGATACAATCGTATCAAGCCCCGCCATAAGCTCGAGGTAGTTGGAACCTTTGACGAGGATGCCGGTCTTCGAGGCGGCTCCGATTCCGCCGAAAAACGCCAGCGGAACGGACAGCACGAGTGCGCAGGGGCAGGAAATAACGAGAAATGTGCACGCCCGGTAGATCCAGGTCATCCAGTTTCCGACGAAAAGCGGCGGGATGAACGCGACGATCGCGGCGCCCAGCACCACCAGCGGCGTGTAATAGCGGGCGAAGCGGGTGATGAAGTTCTCGGTGCGCGATTTCTTCTCGGAGGCGTTTTCCACAAGCTCCAGAATCCGCGACACGGTCGAATCGTCGTACTTTTTCGACGCGCGCATTTTCAGAAGCCCGTCTCCGTTGATGCATCCGGAGATGATCTCCGACCCCGCGGAAGCGGACCGCGGAACGGACTCTCCGGTGAGAGCCGCGGTGTTGATCATGCTGCTGCCTTCCGTCACGACGCCGTCGACCGGGATCTTTTCTCCGGGGCGGATGACGAGAACGTCGCCGACCTGCACCTCGTCCGGATCGACGGTCTCAACCGTTCCGTCCGCGCGCTCGACGTTCGCGTACTCCGGCGCGATGGCGAGCAGGTCCTTGATGGAGCGCCGCGAGCGGGCCACCGCGTAATCCTGGAACCACTCGCCCACCTGATAGAACAGCATGACCGCGACGGCCTCGCTCGTCTCGCCGGTGGCGAAAGCGCCGACCGAAGCGATTGCCATCAGAAACTGTTCGTCCAGCAGCTGGCGGTTTTTGATTCCGAGCACCGCGCCCCGCAGAACGGGAAGGCCGACGATCAGGTACGGGATCAGATAGAGGACGAACGAAGCCGCCCGGTTCCCGAACACGGAAGGAAGAGCGCCGGAGTGCCCGAGAATCATGAGGACGGCGTAGATGATGCCGGCCAGGAGAATCCTGCGCAGCCCTTTTTGCTGCTTTTTTGTCAGTGAATGTTCAGCCATGTCTGGTCTCCTTCTTAAATCAGCGGAAAGTTCGGGACGGTCAGCAGTCCACCTCGAAATCGGGCTCAATTTTTTTGCCCGCCGCAACGGCCTGCTTCAGGATGGCGTCGAACCGGTCGTCGTCGGCCTCAAGGGTGAACTTCTGCGTCATGAAATTGACGCGCGCGTCCGTTACGCCGTCGATCTTTTTTACCGCGTCTTCTACCTTTGCGGCACAGTTTGCACAGTCGATCTCACAGGAATATTTCTTTTTCATAGGAACCCTCCGAATTAATAGAAAAAATTACTCTTCTACGTGCTCTTTGCCCATCGCGATAATGGTCATGACGTGATCGTCCGCCAGCGAATAGAGGATGGATTTTCCCTCGCGCCGGCCCTTGATGAGCTTCGAGGTCCGGAGTATTTTCAGCTGATGGGAAATCGCCGACTGGTTCATCTCCAGATCGTCGCAGATCTCGGTGACGCTTTTTTCGCCGCACGTCAGATCGTACAGAATCTTGATGCGGGTGGAATCGCCGAAGAGGCGGAACAGTTCGGCCATATCGAGCAGCTCGTCTTCGGTGATCTGATCGGGCAGCTTCGATGGGCATTCTTCTTTTTCAAATGGTACCGGCATGATTCATCTCCTCCTGAAACAGGCAGCCAATAAAAGGATCTTTTATTCATATGAATACATTATCATATGTTAATCAGATGTCAATACGAATCGTAAACGTTCTTTGCTTTTTTTTCAGATATGGTAAAATAGGGATATGTTTAAGAAAAAGAAGAAGAAAACAAAAGAACCCTCCGGCCGGCTGTATCTGTTCCGTATGAACAAACCGCACAATCCGGCGCGGTTCTGGAAGAGTCTGTCGGGATGGGAGCGGTTCTGCCTCATCACAGCGGCCGCGATGCTGATCTCTCTGGCGGTGATTCAGTCGGAAAAGGCAGCGATCCGTGCCGCCCTCGGCGGCGTCATGTATCCGGTCAGCCTTTATATCGCGGCGGCGGAGCTTGTTCCGGTCGTCCTGATTTTCCTGTTTCTCTGGATGCGGTCGTGCCAGCGTTCCTGGTGGGTGGCGTTCGATGAGGACCGCGTGATTCTCGACGGCGAGATGATCCGGAGAAAAATCCCGTATAAATCGGTCCGGTATGTTGTGCGCGGCGATATGGGGCCGGGACTTCACCCCTATCCGGGGTGGTTCGGGCCGTCCGCGGTTTCCTACCGCCGCCGGTTCGGGGATTATCTGAATGCGGTCGATGAGAGCGGCTCGGTTCTGTTTCCGGTCCGGGAGGACGGCGATGCCTTTGCGCGCCTGCATGAAAAATGTCCGGGCGCGCGGGTTGTGGAGATCGAAGATTATGCGGCGATGTGCAGGGAGATCGCGCCGGATCTCATGAGCCCGGCGCTTCTGGCGGCCTGGGACCGGAAAACAACCGGGGAAAAATAAGAATTTCCCGGTTCCGGCCGTTTAGTCGCCGGGCAGGAGCATCTGCGAGACGCGGCGCATGGTGACGGCGTAGATGACGGCGGAGTAAACCGCCGCGCAGATCCAGGCGGCTTCATCGGTCAGGCAGATCGCCAGGTACCCGAAGCGGGGCACCAGCAGTACGCTTATCAGGATCCGGGCGATCATTTCGATGGCTCCGGAGAAAACGGAGAGAAACGTGTAACCCAGTCCCTGCACGGTGTAGCGGAATACCATGAGAATGCCGACGAGCCAGAGAAACAGGCCGCACCATTTTACGAACAGCGCGGAGGCATCCAGAACGGCCGGGGCCGCGGACGACACAAAAATCATGGAGACGGTCCGGCCGAGGAGGACGAGTACAAGACCGGACGCCGTTCCGTAAAGGAGCGACAGGCCGATCCCGATGCGGACGCCTTTCCGCACGCGGTCCGCCTTCCCGGCGCCGAGGTTCTGACTCGCGTAGGTGCAGAGGGCTGTTCCGAGCGCGTCGAGCGGACACATCGCGAAGTGCTTCAGCTTGTAGCCCGCGGCGTATCCGGAGATATAGACGGTTCCGAGGCCGTTGTCTGCAGCCTGCATCACCATACTGCCGATGGCGGTGACGGAGTACTGGAGCCCCATGGGGATGCCCATTCCGGCCATGCTTTTCGCCACGGCGGCGGACCACTTCCGGTCCTCGCGGCGGATGTGGAGAAGCTCGAATTTCCGCCGGATCAGAACCAGACAGAGCAGACCGCTGATCCCCTGGGAGGTGATGGTCGCGGCCGCAGCGCCCGGGACGCCGAGCCTCAGTACCGCGATGCAGAACAGATCCAGCACGATGTTGAGCGACGTCGACAGCACAAGAAAGAGAAACGGCGTCCGGCTGTCGCCGACGGCGCGGAGAATGCCGGCGAGAAAATTGTACAGCAGGGTAAACGGGATCCCGAGAAACAGAATCAGCAGGTAGTGATACGCGTCATCGTAAATCCCGGAGGGCGTGGACAGCAGACGCAGGATGCCGTGGCAGAGCAGCGCGCACAGAAGCGTCAGCGCCGCCGCGATCGCGGCGGTCAGAAGGATGCCGTGCCAGATGCTCTGGCGCATGCGGGCTTCGTCCTTCGCGCCGAAGTGCCGGGCGACGGGCACCGAAAACCCGCTGCAGACGCCGATGCAGAATCCGAGGATCAGAAACTGGACGCTGCTGGTCGCGCCGACGCTGGCGAGGGCGTCCGGTCCGAGAATCCGGCCGACGATAGCGCCGTCCGCCACGTTGTAGGTTTCCTGAAGAAGGTTTCCCGCCATGAGCGGGAGTGTAAACCTGATGATCTGGGGGAGGGGAGAGCCCTCCGTCATGTTCTGAACCATGGGTGCACCTCACAAATGATCTTCTTCAAATATAAGAAGCAGATTTTTGTTTGTCAATGAAAGAAGCAGGCGGGCAGGAGGGAGCTGGCATGAAACCGATTTCGCACATGGTGCATTATTATGAGACCGACAAGATGGGTGTGACGCATCACTCGAATTATATCCGCTGGATGGAGAACGCCCGGATCGATTACCTCGGTCAGATCGGCTGCGGTTACGCGGAGTGTGAGGCGATGGGGCTCACCGCGCCGGTTACCGGGTTTTCGTGCAGAATCAAATCGAGTACACGGTTCGGCGATGAGGTGCTGATATCGGCGAGAATCCTGAAATATACCGGGGTGAGGCTGAATTTTTCCTACCGGGTCACACGGCCGGACGGGTCGGCCGTCGCCGAGGGAGAGACGGATCACTGTTTTTTGAACGCGGACGGAAAAGTGATCGCGCTGCAGAGAGAATTTCCGCAGCTGCACGAAAACCTGCTCGCGCAGATTGAACGAGAGAAGGGAGAAGAGAACCATGCGTAACGTTGAGGGTTTTTCAGTCAGGACGGACAGGCATACTCAGATGATCGACATCACGAGCCGGATTGAGGGAATTGTCCGCGAGAGCGGCGTCGATTCCGGCCTGTGCACTGTCTTTGTTCCGCACACGACGGCGGCGGTCACGATTAATGAGAATGCGGACCCGGACGTCGTGCGCGACTTCACGATGGAAATCAATAAAATCGTCCCCTGGGAAGACGGCTACCGGCACGCCGAGGGCAATTCCGCCGCGCATCTGAAGGCGAGCATGATCGGATTTTCCGAACAGATCATCATCGACGAGGGCAGACTCGTGCTCGGAACCTGGCAGGGGATCTACTTTGTCGAGTTCGACGGACCGCGGACGAGAAAGGTATATGTGAAAATTACGCGGTGAGAACGGAAAAAACGTTTTCGCGCCGCAGCGGCCCATTAAGGAGCCATTTGAGAAAAATGATTTCAAATTGTCTCAAACAATTTACCGTGCGCGGCTTGACATCCTGTAAAGAGTTGAGATATGATTGTTTATAGAAATTTTGTATAAATTTTATAACAACAAATAAAATGCGTTTTACGGGAGGAGAAAGTTATGGCAGTGGCATCGTTGGTTCTTGGAATTGTTTCCATCGTATTTAGTTTTATTCCTGCGGTGGATCTTTTTGGCGGGATTCTGGGTATCGTCGGCATCGTTCTCGGAGCGCTCGGACGGAAGAGCCCGGACAAAAAGGGCATGGCGACCGCAGGACTGGTCTGCTCCATCATCGGTACCGTTCTCTGCCTGATTTTCTACATCGCATGCGTCGGATGCGCTGCAGGTACTGCCAACATGATCGGTTCATTTTAATCGCGAAAATTTCTGCAGTAATGAATGGGGTGTCTACGTGAAACCGGAATTTACTTTTCCGCAGATAACGCCATATGGCACTATGATTGTCGTCGGGCTCGCGGCCGCAGTCATATGTGCCTTTTTTATATTTAAACGGCGGCATTTCTGCTCTGACGATATCTTCATCCTCGTCGGTTTTCTGATTCTGTTTACGTTTGTCGGGGCCAAGGCGATGTATCTCCTGGTTTCGGCAGGGAATATCGACTGGTCCGGGCTCGCCGATCCGGATTATCTCCGCGCGCAGATGAAAAGCGGGTTTGTCTTTTACGGCGGGCTGTTCGGCGCCATCGCCGCGTTCCCCGCGGCGGAGAAGATCTGCCGCATTCCCGGCAGAAAGTATCTGAACCATCTGGCCGGGTGCTTTCCGCTCTTTCACGGGTTCGGCCGCATCGGATGCCTGCTGGCGGGCTGCTGCTACGGCGTCCGGTACAGCGGGATCGGCCACATCGTTTATCACGGCGTGACCTACGGCGCTCCGGACGGCGTGCCGCTGTTTCCGGTGCAGCTTCTGGAGGCTGCCGCCGAATTCGGCACGGCATTTCTTCTGTTTTATCTCGAGAGCCGCGGGAGAACCCATCTCATCCGGCTCTATCTGGCTGTGTACGCCTGCGTCCGGTTTCTGGATGAGTTCCTCCGCGGGGACCGTGTGCGCGGCTATCTGGGCAG
>ONLT01000021.1 GCA_900318755.1 uncultured Eubacteriales bacterium | reverse complement strand
CAGCACGGAAATCGCCAGTGTGATCAGGACGATTTCCAGATGCCTCGCCAGCGGAATCAGAATTTTATCGGGATTGGCAAGCAGATAGCGGATCATTCCATCACATCCTTCCAGAAATCCTCCTGTTCCCGGGCGGAGGAGATCAGCGTCTCCACAAAAGGATCCGCCGGGTGCCGCACGATTTCCTGCGGGGTATCAAACTGGAGCAGTCTTCCCCGGTCCATGATCATCACGCGGCTGCCGAGACGGAACGCCTCATTGATGTCATGGGTGACCAGAAGGAAGGTCCGGCTGGTTTCCGCGTGGATCCTTCTTAACTCATTCTGAAGATTGAGCCGCGTGATCGCGTCAATCGCTCCGAAGGGTTCATCCAGCAGCATGATTTTCGGGTCGGTCACCAGCGCCCGGGCCAGGCCGACGCGCTGCTGCTGTCCCCCGGACAGCTGGGACGGATAGCGGCTCCGGTACGTCTCCGGATCCAGATCCACCAGTTTCAGAAGCTCCGTGACCCGGCCGCGGATCCTCCCGCGGTCCCATTTTTCCAACTGGGGGATGATGCCGATGTTCTGTTCGACGGTCATATGGGGGAAAAGCCCCACCTGCTGGATGACATAGCCCATGCGGCGGCGGACCACAATGGGGTCCACCGTGGAAATATCCTCTCCGAAGAGCACGATTTTCCCCTCTGTGGGCTCGATGAGACGGTTTGTCATTTTCAGGAGAGTGGTTTTTCCGCAGCCGGAGGATCCCAGAATCGTGATAAATTCACCTTCCCGGATTTCGGCGGACACATGCTCCACCGAATAGACATCGGAGCCCGGATACTTCTTTGATACGTTCTGATATTGGATGGCTTTCATTACATTCCTCATGAAATGCTGTCGTAGAATGCTTTTGCGACATCTTCGTATTCCTGCTTGTCAATGTCGACCTGCGCGTTAAGTTTTGTCAGCACTTCGGTCGTGAGCTCTGCGTCCACCGCGTTCAGCGTATCCGCCACATCCGGATTCAGCGAGAGCGCGTCGTTTCGGATGACCGGAGCCAGATTATAAGGCGGCCATGCCTGCTTGTCATCTTCCAGCAGCACGTATTTATCCGTTTCGGAGAGTGCGCCTTCCGTTGTGTATGCCGGCGCCACATCCGCCTCGCCGCTGCCGACGACCTGATACTTGAGGCTGTTGTCGTATACCTTTGTGGATTTAAAATTAAACGCGCCATAGACCTCTTCCAGCCTCGGAAGTCCGTCTTCCCGCTGGTCGAATTCTCCCTGGGAGGCAAAATTCAGCTCGGACGCGTGCTCCTGCAGCTGGGAGATGGTGGTGATGCCGTACTGATCGGAGGCCGCCTTGCTGATGAAAAGGCCCTGCCCGTCATTTCCCGGCGCATAATCCAGCCACGTCGCGTCAAACTTTTCGGCGTACTGTTTCTTTACCTCATCATACACCTTCTGAGGGTCGGTGATGGGATCTTCTTTTAAAATTGAAATCAGGCCGGTTCCGGTGTACTCCGGGTACACGTCGATGTCGTCGCTGATCAGGCTGCTGTGGATCAGCGATGAGGAGATATCAAAGGTCCGCTCCACCTGATAGCCCGCGTCCTCAAGGGCGAGTGCGTAGATCTCCGCGACTACTTCATTTTCCGTAAAATCCTTGGAACCGACGCGGATCGTCCCCTTTTTCGCCTTGCCGGACTTCACATCAACCGCGGCAGAGGCCGAGGCAGAAGAAACGGCGGATGAGCCGGATGCAGAAGCGCTCCCGCTGGTGAACTGGCTGCTCCCGCATCCGGTAAGAACCGTGAGGCCGGCGGCCAGCGCGACGATCAGGGAACGGGAAATCAAATTCTTTTTCATAGGGCAGCTCCTTTCGATACATACGTTTTCACTTCCGGAAACCGCATACAGCTCTCTGCTGTTGTAATATAATATATTTCATCTAGTATCAGCATTATACACGCAGCTGTTCATAATAGCAAGGATTATCCGATCGAATTGTTCCGGTCCGGGGACGATTCACCCGCACGGCAGAATTCAACTGTTCCGGGACTGATTCAACGCCTGATCCATGTCACGGATCAGATCATCGATGTCCTCAATTCCAACGGACAGACGCAGGGAATCGGGATAAACCCCCGCTTTCGCGTTTTCCTCCGGGGTGTGTCCGAAGTGCGTGGAAGATGCGGGGTGTACAATCAGGGACTTGGCGTCGCCGACGTTCGTCATATAATCAAAAATACGGACAGCCTTCAACGTGCGGAGCGCCGCCTCCTGCCCGCCCTTTACCCGGATGCAGAGAATCGCGCCGGGTCCCTTCGGGAAGTACTTTTCGGCGAGGTCATGATAGGGGCTGGATTTCAGTCCCGGATAGCGGACCTCTTTGACCGCCGGGTGCTGTTCCAGAAAAGCCGCGAGCTTTCCGGCGTTCGCCACGTGCCGTTCCATGCGCAGAGAAAGCGTCTCCATCCCCTGCAGAACATAAAAAGCGGTCTGGGGGCTCATGTGCGCGCCGAGATCCGTGAGGTAGGTGATCCGCAGCCGCTTCGTGAACATCTCGCGGCGCAGGGTTTCTTCATCAATCCAGTTCCGGAACTCCTGATAAAAAGACTCAAACTCTGGGAACCGTCCGTTCAGATAGTCGAATTTT
This sequence comes from uncultured Eubacteriales bacterium, assembly GCA_900318755.1. GTDB lineage: Bacteria > Bacillota > Clostridia > Lachnospirales > Lachnospiraceae > CADBRN01. Next base: position 16,657 of record ONLT01000021.1, on the reverse strand, counting down.
CCGCTTTCCACCACCATTCCCGCGATATTGACGCCGTGCCCGGACAGGTATTTGGTCGCGGAGTAGCAGACGATGTCCACCCCGTGCTCAAAGGGACGGAACAGGTAGGGCGTGGCAAACGTATTGTCAATCACCACCGGAATGCCGTAGGAATGGGCGAGGGCGGTGATCCGGTCTACATCCAGAACATTCATGCCCGGATTTCCCAGCGCTTCGATATAGATAGCCTTGGTCCGGTCATCGATGTAGTTTCTGTAGGAATCCACATCGGTCTCATCCTCGATGAACCGTCCTTCGATCCCGTACTGCGGAAGAGTCTTCTGAAGAAGCGTTGTGGTTCCTCCGTAAAGGGTCGGGACCGATACAATGTTGTCTCCCTGATGCGCAAGATTCAGGAACGTGTCGGAAATGGCCGCCATACCGGAAGCCAGGGAAACCGCCGCGCTTCCTCCCTCCAGAGATGTCAGGCGCTTCTCCAGCACGCGGTTTGTGGGATTGGAGAAACGAACATAAGAATCTCCCTCTTCTTCATATTTGAACAGCTTCAGGCAGCGCTCGTAGCTTCCGAGCTCAAAAGCGGCCGTCTGATAAATCGGAACCGCCTTGGAGCGGAAATGCTCCGAGGGATCATAGCCTGCGTGCAGCTGCCGCGTGGTGAAACCCAGCGCGTCGTCATTAAATGCTTCGTAACTAATGGTAATCCGCCTCCTTCAGAAACCGTGTGATTGTCAGATTCAGTCCGCCGCCTTTGAACTCTCTCTCGGCACAAGATGCAGCGCATCCGCCGGACAGGTGTTCTCGCATATGCCGCATCCGTTGCACGCGTCCATTCGGAAGGACAGCTCCGCGTCTCCGCCCCGGCCGGCCATGGAGATGACATCAAAGCGGCACCGCTTCACGCAGCGGCCGCATCCGATGCAGGCATCTGCATCATAGGAAATGATATGGGGCGCCTTCGGCCAGAAGCCGACGCTTCCGCGGTCCCGCTGAACCCGGAAGAGGTAGCAGTCCGTGGCATTGCAGTTGCAGATGCCGTGATCGCTGATGGTGTGCACCAGTCCGGCTCTGTCGGAATCCCGGACGATCTGCTTTGCCTGTTCTTTCGTGATGCGGTCCGAAACGTTCCGGGTCACGAAGCTGTTGTCCCCATGAATAAAATTGATGCAGGTATTGGTCGGATCCTCCGCCTCGCCGCCCAGACATTTGCAGTCGCAGCGGGCCAGATAAAGCGGCCGCTCCTCCCGGTCGATGAAATCCAGCATCTCCTGCAGGGAGATGATCACATCGGTGGTGGGCCGGACCGCGGGATCCGGATCCAGGCTTTTTTCATATTCGTTGAAGTACCACCGGTCCAGTTTCTTCCGCAGGTCCGCCGGAAGGGTGTGATACCGGCGGGTCTCGCTGACACTCAGGACATCCAGCATGCCGTAAAAATTGTTCAGCGTGTAGTCAAAGTCCGCATCCGACGCTCCATCCGGATCCTTTGGAGTGTCAGCCCTGCGGACTCTGGCAATAACGCCCCGCCGGAACGCGTCCGCGGCATACTCCGGATCAAGCGAATGATACGGAACCGGATGACCGTCAAAGGAAAGGATAAAACGGCGGTCCTCCTCTGTAAAAAAGAAATCGATCAGGCGGACAGCCGTTTCCGGCATCCTGAATTTTTCGCCGATCTCCTTTTCCTCCGGCGTCAGAGGCTCGGTATTGTATCCCTGATACTCCTCCTCCAGAATGTAAGGAACAGCGGCGGCGATCTCCACAGAATCCTGCGGTCTGATATTCTGCACGGCATATCCTCCTCTCTATATCATATAATTTCCATATGATTTATATGTTTAAGTTGTAAAGACAATAACACTTTTCAATTTGCTTGTCAACTAGGAATGTATGCGCTTCCTTTTCTCCCGGAGGATGCGGATGATCATCAGCGTATTCGACGCCGCCAGAACGGCCAGCGCGACGGAAGGATGAATCATTATGGAAAGAAACGCGAGAGCGAACCCGCCGAACAGAATCGCGCGGGTGCTGTTTAACTGTTTCTGAAACGTCGCCTTCTCCTCCGCGAGCTTTCGCTGAAGGGTGCGTCTTGAAAGGCCGAGTTTCTCCGCCACATCCTCGACGGTTCCCGCGCCGCCCGGCAGCAGCTCCGTCAGAGCGCTCCGTACTCTCGCGCTGATGGAATCATCCACATCCAGATCGGACAGGCGTTTTGCCAGTTCCGGCTCGAAGTAACTCCACATCGCGTCGTTAAAGGAAATAAACGGCTCCTGCAGGTCCTTCCGGGCAAAAAAAAGGAACCTGCCACTTAGCAGGCGCCCATAAGCACGTGAGAAATATCAGGCCGGATCCGGATCTGATCCGGGGCCGTTTTCGTCTGCAGATACAGAATCTTCACGCCGGCCTTCCGCGCCGCTTCCAGCGCTTCGCCAAACTCAGGCATCGTGCGGTTATTCGGCATGACCTTCGTCACTCCCTCCATCTGAATTACAAACGCAAGGGCGGAATGATATCCCTCCCCGCAGGCACGGATCAATTCGCGGACGTGCTTCAAACCGCGTTCCGTCGGCGCATCCGGGAAATATCCGACCCCGTCGATCTCCAGGGTACACCCCTTGACCTCCAGGAGATACTTCTCCCGGCCTTTTTCCATATAGAAGTCAATCCGGGAGTCCCCGTATCGATATTCCGGACGCACCCGGTCGAAATCCTGTGCTTCCAGCCACTCTCTCACAACCCGGTTCGGCGCCTGGCTGTCAATGTTAAACAGTTTTCCATTTTTATAGACACCGACCAGGTCATATGCCGTCTTTCGGTTCGGGCGATCCGCCCGGTCCAGAACGACCCTCGCGCCCGGCACCAGCAATTCTCTGCAGCGTCCGGTATTTTTTACATGAACGGCGGTATCCGTCCCGCCGGTCAGTACATGCGCGACAAAACGGTTCGGGCGGCTGATAAATATTCCTTCACAAATATGATGATAAATCATTGATAATCCAATCAGTTTTGCACATTCTCTCAGAATACAGTCACCTGCGCTTGGCATCCCATTCAGATACAGCCGCCAGATTAAAAAGATCACTGAGATTTAATTCTGCTTTTTGTCCACATCTCCGATCATATTCCATGATTGATCGAACCAATTGATCCAGATTCTCATAAAAATTTTCTATAAAGTTTTCGCTCTTGAGTTTGACTCCATGACGGCGCTCGATTCCCTTGAAGAAAGAACTCTGTTCAAGAACTCTTTTTCTATTTCTCTGGCTTTTCTTATTTTGGTGACCTCTCCGTCAACTAAATCTTCCTTCGTAAACTTCAACATATTTCTATCAAGAAGCATTTTGATGACAGCCGCTTCGGCAGATCCTTCACAGATGCATAGAATAAATGGATTTTCAGCGAGCTTTGCATCAAGATCATTTCTTACTTTATCTGACCGCATACATACTCCTTAAGTTTCTGAATCTGCTGATATTTCGGTGCGGTTCCCTTTAAGTAATTCGAAATGATAATGTCACTCTTTTTTATATCATTCCGATCAATCTCATTAGAAAGTTTACTCACTGACAACATTCCACCAGTCTTTCGTGTCAGATAAATATTATCCTTCCGATTAATATAATCCAGAATCTCAATATAATGCGTGGTAAAAATCAAGCAGGCTCCATGAGGATTACTTTTTTTATGATTGAAAAGCCCGAGAATCACATGCACAAGTTCCTTGTTAAAATGATTCTCCAATTCATCCACAATCATATAACCACCCGTGTAAAGAACACGGACTGCAAGACCGATTAAAGTATGTCCCTTTATCGTGCCTGCTGAAATAATACGATTCAGTTCCAGCGGATTATCAATATTAAAAATCCTGTTCTGATTTCTGAATTTTAGTACCCACTGGACATGTCCCTGGTCTGAAGTAACCGTATTAAGATATTCAATATTATCATCGAAAGCGTTTAACACTTCCTGTGGGGTCTCTCCCATCATGGGAGAATAATTAACATAATTTTCAGTGAGTACGTCCTCCACTGTGACATCATTATCTCTGGTTACCATAATAACAATGCTGTCGTCGGGTTTCAACACACTTTTTGTCTGATTATCCAGATCTGATCGTCTTACTATCCTTGTCAATCTCTCATCAGAGAAGTCAAAAAGGTCTTTTTTACTTACAACCGTTTTTAACTGTTTTACGCGTAAAATTTCCTCCCGATATGCATATTTTATTTTCTCTCCCAGCTTATTTCTGCCTCTCGAAATATAAGAATGCAGCTGATAAACAAATTGATCATCGCAGAATACAACCATCAGTTCTGTTCCGTCGGCGATCAGATCATATTTGATATTATCAATTTCGTTAAGACTGATGTTGTCAATAACAATTCTCGCAGCCAGATTGATCAGGCGTAATGCAGTTGTTTTTCCTGTCGCATTGATTCCGACAAAAGAAACAAGGTTCTGAATATAAATCGTATTGTAAATATTCGTCAGGGCTTCCGCTTTCATGACTCGGTCAGAGGCATATAGGTCAGTTGCAAAACCGCCATTATAAATTGGCAGATTCTTATACTCTATACGTAATATTTTCAACATTTTCAATTTCCTCCTACAACACATTATAGCAGGCAAAAATAATTTTTAAACAGAAAATCCGTTTAAATATCTCTCATATTGAGTCAATCCCTTATCATAAACGTCTCTCTCATCTCCCGGTTTTACCGAATGATTTATGATTTTGTTTTTTTCTTCAGAATGCGATAGGTCCGCTCCAGCAGGCCCAGATTGAGTACCGCGAAGATCAGAAGATAAACCGGCATGATCCCGATTCCGATCACCTGCTGCAGCGCTCCGAATATCATCGGCATGAAGGTGCTTCCCACGTAGGCTGAGGCCATCTGCAGGCCGATCACGGAGGCGCTGTACTTTCTGCCGAAGTTTGCCGGGGCCATGTGCTGGATGGCAGGATATACCGGCCCCATCCCCGTACCGATCACCAGAAACCCGACCGCAGCCGGGCGGTAATCCGGTATCGGCAGCATCACCATAACAATTCCGGCAAGTTCCACCGCGATTCCAATCCGGATAAGCAGCCGGTCGCCCAGCCGGTTCGAAACAAACCCCGAAATCAGTCTCCCGATCATCAGCCCGCCGAAAATCAGCGACCCGAAGGATGCGATCAGTCCGGCAGACAGCCCGTCTCTTGTCCCCGCAAAATAGCTGGGGGTCCAGAGAAAGCAGGTCGCTTCACCTGAGCAATACGCAAAAAACGCGATCAGCGTCGGGAGCACTCCCGGAACCCTCAACGCCTCCCGGATGCCGGCTCCCGTTTTCTCTTTCTCCCCTGTTCTCTCCTCATTTTTCCTCCAGAGCGGCAGAGAAAGAATGCATACCGCAAGAATCCCGATCTGAATATAAGCGGTCCAGCGGTACCCCTCGTTCCACCCCGCATGTCTTAACGCAAACGCCATGATATTCGGACTGATCACGGCACCTACGCTGTAGAAACAGTGCAGGAAATTCATCACAGAGGAGGAATAATTGTCCGCGACATAATGATTCACGGACGCGTCAATCGCACCGGCGCCGAGGCCATACGGTACCACAAACAGAAACAGCATGGCATAAGATGTCGAACAGGAAAAACCGATCAGACCGATCACGGTCAGGAGAATGGAGGCGATCACGATCTGCCGGGTGTGGAACCGCCTGATCATCCGGGGACTCGCCAGCGCGGACAGGATGGTCATAAATGAGATTGCCATCGACACATACCCGGCGTAAGAGGAAGGCACGCCGAAATCGAGCTGCATCGTCGGCCATCCGGAACCCAGAAGGGAATCCGGAAGGCCGAGGCTTACAAATATCAGAAAGATCACCGCAAGTAATAACGAACCCATAGCTTATCCTCTGACCGCAATGCAGTTTGTTCAGCGGTCCTGTCTCCACACCAGCCCCCTGCACCTGCCAAGGGCAGCCGCCAGTTCCTCTTTTCTAGGCTTTGCCATATTCCCGGAGATCCGTCCGTCATCTTTGTATATCCCGAATCCTTCTTTCCGGAAGGTCTCTTCCCAGCCGCGCACAAGGGAGGCTACATTTTTTCTGCCATCCATTTCGCTTTTGGCCATCCGAAGAAATGTCCGGGCAAGGCACTCGCTCTGCTCCCTGTCAGCCAGCTGCTCCACAAGCCGCAGATCGGTTTCCCCGTGTCCGATCAGGAAGCCTTCCGTTCCCAGATTTTTATGTTTGACGCGGCCTCTCTGTTCCTTAAAATCACTTCCCGGACGCGGGCGGCGCCTGCTCTGGTCCGGACAGACCGGAACGGAATCATCGGCTGTATCGTTCTGAAACGGGACAATTTTCCGAACCCGTTCCGTTACATCCTTCGGCTCGTACCGGTCCATCTGGATAATCGTATCCGCCTGGCTGAAAAATGCGCCGGAACTGCCCGCCACCAGAATCGTACTGATCCCAGCCTTCTCATAGAGCGTGCGCATTCTGGCTGAAAACGGGGTGATCGGCTCGTCCTCTTCCGAGACAATTTTCTGCATCAGAGCATCCCGCACCATAAAATTCGTCGCACAGGTGTCCTCATCCATCAGCAGCGTCTTCGACCCGCACTCCACAGCCTCCACCACGGCGGCCGCCTGTGAGGTGCTTCCGCTGGCATTTTCGGTAAAGAAGGCCGTCGTGTCCTTTTTATTCGGCAGACGGTTGATAAACAGTGAAATATCATCGCCATTGACGCAGCGCCCGTCCTCCGCCCGGATCTTGACGGCGGTGTCATCCGTCACGACGTACTCTCTCCCGTCCCCCGCAATATGATTGTAGACGCCCCGCTCCAGCGCCTTCAACAGCGTGGATTTCCCGTGGTATCCTCCGCCGATAATCAGCGTGATTCCTCTTTTTACGGCCATCCCGCTGATGGTCCCGCGATGGGGAAGCTCCAGCGTGATCCGGTCCTCCTCCGGGGACCGGAAGGGCAGCGCATCGCTCAAAGGTCTCTGCGAAATTCCGCTTTCCCTCGGCAGAACCGCGCCGTCGGCGACAAACGCGCAGAGAGACCGCTTCTCCAGCTCGTTTCGGAGAAACGCCTGATCCTCCGCCAGATCCAGAACGCTCCGGACCGTTTCCTTCTTCCACGCGCCCGCATACGCGGATTCCAGTACAATCTCCGGGAGAAACCGGAACAGCATCTTCTCCAGCTCCCCCGCCAGCACGGTCCGCCCCGCCGCAGGGAACCCCGCGTAAAAACGAAGCGTCACATCTCCCGCTTTTCCCAGCTGGCAGGCGCTCCGGTCCAGAATTTCCTGCCCCGGCCGGCTGGCGCTCATATTGCCGCTTTTCCCGGATCCGCCGGCTTTTCCGGATACCCTGCTAAGCCGAAGGCTGAATTTCCTTAATATCATATCCTGCAGCGCGACCCGCGTCTCATATCTGCCGCAGGCCGCCTCCGGCCAGCGCGCGTCCTGCGCCTTCACCGTGACTGCCAGATCGGAAGGAGCGGCGAAGGGATCCCCCTGCACATGGACAATATGCAGCACGTAATCCCCGAAATCGTAGCTTCCCTTCAGTGATTTATAGGCCGGATATCCCCGGTGATCTATGCTCCGCAGTTCCAGAAGCAGATCATTCTTTGTTTTCATAAAATCTCCTTTCCCATCTCACAAAGCGGTCGCGATTCTTGTCATTTCTTCCGGCGTTTCTCTCATATCATGGGAAAACCAGAGCAGCAGGCAGGAGTAAATTCCGCCGATCCGGTAGGCTGTCCGGTATTTTTCTGTATTGACACGGGCCGCCCCGCCGCGGTCCCCGTCCTGATCCGTTCCGGTCGTATCCGGAATTTCGTCGAACTTAAAAATGTCTTTCAGGGCATCCAGAAGCTGAACGGAAAGTCCCGCCCGGTTCAGCAGAAGCATCTGCTCCCTGTTGTCGTAAAACGCCTGAAAAACCGGACGGATAAAGGACGCGAAATCCGATCGGAGCCGTGTTCTGTCTCCTTCCGCCTCCCGGAGCATCCGGGACAGACAGCCGCGCAGAACTTCTTCCTTTGAGCCGAAATGGCGGTAAAAGGTTGAGCGGTGCACGCCCGCCCGCTCCGCAATCTCTCCCACTGAAATATCCGGATAATTCTTCGTCTTCAAAAGCTTCAGGAACGCCTCGGTAATATAACCCCGTATCAGGCTTTGATCCAGATCTTTTCTCCTCAAAGAAAGCGACACCACCTTTTATATGTTGCAATTTCGGATGTTCCGGATAAAACAGGTTGATCATAACGACAACTGTCGCTATCATTAACTATGCTTCAACCGCAAATACATTGTCAAGTACATTCCGGGGGGATTTGTATGAAAGCGTTTTTGATTCTTCTGATCCTGGCTCTTCTCGCCAGCGCATGCGGTTTCCGCAAATACGTGTGGTTTATATCTCTTGGGTACGGGGCCGCCGTCGCACTGATCGGAGCCGGTCTTCTGGTCCTGTTCCGGAACACCCTTTCTGTCGGAACGGTTCTCCAGTGCGTCCTGCTGATCGTCTACGGATGCCGTCTTTCCGGCTATCTGGCGTACCGCGATCTGAAAACCGCATACACCCGCCGCATGAAAGGGGAGGTAAAATCCGACAAAGGCGTCTCCTTCGCGGCGAAAACAGGAATCTGGATATCCGCCGCCCTCCTGTACGTTCTGCAGACCTCTCCGGTTCTGTTCCGTCTTGCAGACCGGAAGGGTACGGACGCGTTCTGCGCTGCGGGACTGCTGCTCTCTCTGGCCGGTCTGATTCTGGAAACAACCGCCGACCTGCAGAAAAATCGCGCAAAGAAAAAAAATCCGGGACGTTTTGTGGATACGGGTCTGTTCCGCATGGTGCGCTGCCCGAATTACTTCGGGGAGATGGTATTCTGGACCGGCGTCTTTCTTTCCGGGGTGAACGTCTGTCACACAGCCGCCGAATGGATCTGCTCCGTCGCCGGCTACGCCGGAATCATCTATGTAATGTTCGGGGGAGCGCGCCGGCTGGAAATCCGACAGGACAAAAACTACGGCGACGATCCAGATTATCAGAAATATAAATCGACCACGCCGATTATGATCCCGTTCCTCCCGATCTATTCTGTAAAAAAGCACAAATGGCTGGTCGCATAAGCAAAAAACGCACGGCAGAAGTAACTCCGGCAGGGAAGGAACACTATGAAGCAATCCCGCATGAACTCAACCTGGAAGCATGCCAGAAAACAGATCCACGATGAAACGCAGCAGAAGCGGCCCGGAAGCTCCGCTGTTCCGTCCGGAAACGCCGCTGTTCCGCCCGGAAACGCCGCCTCTCCGGAAGGCTTCAGCCTCGCGATGGCGCTGACGGACTGCCTCCCCGTGCTCTTTTTTTGCATCGGCTCCGCCGTTCTGGCCTTCCGGTTCGCCAGTCTTTGGTTCCGCGCCGGGATTTTTCTGGTAATCCTGGCAGGCGTTCTGAAAGCCGGCTGGAAATTTGCCATCGCCCTGACCGGAAAAAACCTGCCTCTTTTAAACCGTCAGATGCGGTTTCTGATGCCCGCCGGTTTTTTCCTGATGCTCCTCGCACTCCTTGCGGACCGCGAACGCTGGTCCCCCTCCGCTGTCCTTCGGCACATGACCTCTCCGCCCTCCCTTGTCTTCTTCCTTGCGGGAGCGGCCGGAATCCTTCGGCTGTTCTATCTTGCCCGCCGCCTGGACGGCAGAGACGCAAAAGCGAACTGGAACGAGCAGATCACGAACGGAATCACCCAGCTGTGCATCCTGCTCGGTATTCTGTTTTGATGATTCCGTTTTGATGATTCTGTTTTGACGATTCTGTTCTGACTGCGGCAGACCCTGCGTTCCGCGATTGAATTTTTGATCCGTTCGGAATATAATTAACCCGCTTTATTCAATCAATCATACGGAACGGAGAATCAGCAAAATGAGTGTACAGACAGTGACCGCCGCCGAGTTGGAAAACTGGCGCAAAGAAGATTATATCCTGGTGGATGTTCGGGACGAAAACGCCCACCGTCTCGGCAATATTCCGGGCTCCATCCGTATTTCCCTGAAAGATCTGCTCGATGGCAGTTTTGATCTCCCTCCGGATAAAAAGATTGTTCTCTACTGCATGTTCGGAGTATTAAGCAAGACCCCCGCGGAAGAACTTCTGGAAGAGGGCTATGACGCCTATCAGCTGGAAGGCGGCTACGGAAGCTGGCTCGTCCGCGTCATGAAATCGGAATCCGCCGATGCAGCGCGCCGCGAGGAAATTGAAAAGAGCCTCCGGAAACGATTCCGGCACGACATCATGGGCCGCTTTGTAAAAGCGGTCACGGATTATAACCTGATCCGGCCGAATGACAAGATTGCCGTATGCATCTCCGGCGGCAAGGATTCGATGCTGATGGCAATGCTTTTTAAGGAGCTGAAAAGAAGGAACAAGATTCCCTTTGAAGTGGTCTATCTCTGTATGGACCCCGGCTACAGCGAAACGACTCTGGGAATGATTGAGGGGAATTCCAGACTGCTCGGAATCCCCCTCACCATGTTCCGCACCAGAATCTTTGATGCGGTCGATACCATACCAAAATCCCCCTGTTATATCTGTGCCAGAATGCGCCGGGGATATCTGTACCGCCAGGCAAAGGATCTCGGCTGCAATAAAATAGCGCTCGGCCACCATTTTGACGATGTAATCGAAACAACTCTGATGAGCATTCTGTACAGCGGTCAGACTCAGACGATGATGCCAAAGCTCCACAGTACCAACTTTGAGGGAATGGAACTGATTCGTCCTCTTTATCTGATTCGCGAGGATGATATCAAAGCCTGGAGAGATGCCAACGGGCTGCAGTTTATCCGCTGCGCCTGTCATTTTACAGACACGTGCTCAATCGACGGGCACGGCGGAACCGGCTCCAAGCGTCTGGAGGCAAAGCGCCTGATCGCCCAGCTGAAGAAAACGACTCCTTCCGTCGAGGGAAATATCTTCCACAGCATGGAGAACATCTGCTTAAATGCGGTCCTCGGGTATAAGGACCACGACGGAACCCGCCGCAGCTTTCTTGACACCTACGATTCAGAATCCGATAGCACCTATGATTCAGGATCCGGCGGCACCTACGATTCAGAATCCGGGATCCGGCCCGATACCGGCCCGGATTCCGTCTGACAGCCCTACGCGTTCACAATTTTTCCGGTATAGAGCTGATAATACTTTCCTCCCTGCTGCATCAGATCCTCGTGGCTGCCGCGCTCGATGATCCGTCCCTGGTCCAGGACCATGATGCAGTCGGAGTTTCTGATGGTGGAGAGCCGGTGCGCGATGATAAAAGTCGTTCTGCCTCTCATCAGCTTGTCCATTCCGTCCTGCACGATTTTTTCCGTGCGGGTATCGATGGAGCTCGTCGCTTCGTCCAGGATCAGCACCGGCGGATCGGCGATGGCTACGCGCGCGATTGCAAGCAGCTGCCTCTGTCCCATCGAGAGGTTCGCGCCGTCGCCCTTTATCACAGTGTCGTACCCCTGGGGGAGCCGCCTGATGAAGCCGTCCGCATTCGCGAGCTTTGCGGCGGCCTTCACGTCCTCATCGGAAGCGTCGAGCCTGCCGTAGCGGATGTTTTCGGCGATCGTGCCGGTAAACAGGTGCGTATCCTGAAGCACGATGCCGAGGGAGCGGCGGAGATCCGCCTTCTTGATTTTATTGATATTGATCCCGTCGTAACGGATCTTTCCGTCCTCGACATCGTAGAACCTGTTCAGGAGGTTCGTGATCGTCGTCTTTCCGGCCCCCGTTGCACCGACAAACGCAATCTTCTGGCCGGCGTTCGCATAGAGACTCACATGGTGGAGAACCTCCTTTTCAGGCACATAGCCGAAGTTCACATCGTCCATGACCATGTCTCCGGTCAGTTTCCGATAGGTGGTCGTACCGTCTGCCTTATGGAAGTGCTTCCACGCCCAGACGCCGGTCTTGTGATCGGCCTCCGTCACTGTGCCGTCGACTGCGGCGTTCGCATTTACGAGGGTCACGTAGCCGTCGTCCGTCTCCGGTTCTTCGTCGAGGAGCGCATAGATACGGCCGGCCCCGGCCATGGCCATGATGATGAAGTTCAGCTGCTGAGACACCTGGTTGATCGGCATCGAGAAGCTCTTATTAAACGACATGAAGCTGGCCAGTTTTCCGAGGGTAAGCCCTGTGACTCCTGCGAGCGCCATGACGCCGCCGATGACGGTCACCATCACGTAGCTGACATTGCCCAGCTGAGCATTCACCGGTCCGAGGACGTTCGCGTAGGTATTCGCCTTTGCGGAACTCTCGCAGAGCCTGTCGTTCAGCTTCTCGAAGTTTGCGATCGCCTCTTCCTCGTGGTTGAATACTTTTACCACTTTCTGCCCCTGCATCATCTCCTCGACATTGCCGTTCACATCCGCGATCGCATTCTGCTGCTCGACGAAGTATTTGCCGGAGAGTCCGGCCAGTTTTGTCGTAGCAAAGAGCATAACTCCGACCATCAGCAGCGTCACGATTGTAAGCGGCACCGAAAGAATGAACATCGACACGAGCACCGATACCACTGTGATCGAAGCGCTGATGATCTGAGGCATCGACTGGCTGATCATCTGGCGCAGCGTATCGATGTCGTTCGTATAAAGCGACATGATGTCGCCGTGAGCATGACTGTCGAAATACCGGATCGGCAGATCCTCCATATGGACAAACATCCTGTCACGGATCGACTTCATCATGCCCTGCGCCACATAGATCATGATCAGGTTGTACACATAGGTGGCGATAATTCCTACGATGTAGAAGGACATCACCCGGATGATCGCGCCAAGAAGCGGCGAAAAGTCCGCAGTCCGCCCGGCCGCTACATCTTTTATCATCGGCGTGATGTAGTCATCGATCAGCACCTGCATGAACATCGTTCCCTGAACATTGCAAAGAACGCTGACAAAAATAAGAATCACAACCGCTATGATCTGGACCGGATACCTGGTAAAAATATCCTTAAACAGCCGTTTCAGGGACTGCCTTGCTTTCGCCTTCTGTTCCCTGTCGAGCTTTACGCTCCTGTTCGGTCTGGGACCCGGCATAATTATTCATCCCCTTTCTCGTCAAAATCGCCGTTTCCGGCGCCCGTCTGGGATTCGTACACATCGCGGTAGATCGCATTTGACTCCAGAAGCTCCTCGTGGGTACCGATGCCGCTGATCTTTCCATCGTCCATCACGATGATCCGGTCGGCATCCATAACCGAGGAAACTCTCTGCGCGATGATAAACTTCGTGGTACCCGGGATTTCCTCGCGGAACGCCTTCCGGATTTTCGCGTCGGTATTCGTATCGACCGCGCTCGTCGAATCGTCGAGGATCAGCACCTTCGGTTTCTTCAGAAGAGCTCTCGCGATGCAGAGTCTCTGCCTCTGTCCGCCGGAGACGTTCGTTCCGCCCTGGGATATCCGGGTGTTGTAGCCGTCCGGGAACCGGTCGATGAACTCATCGGCGCAGGCCAGATGGGCCGCCCGCCTGCACTCCTCGTCTGTCGCGTTCTTATCTCCCCAGCGGAGGTTGTCATAGATGGTTCCCGAGAACAATACGTTATTCTGGAGTACCACGGATACCGCGTCACGCAGTTTTTCGACGCTGTATTTTCTCGTGTCGATTCCTCCGACCTTTACGGTTCCGGCTGATACGTCATACAGCCTCGGAATCAGACTGACCAGTGAGGTCTTCGCCGAACCGGTTCCTCCGATGATTCCGATCGTCTCGCCGCTCTTTACGTGCAGGTCGATGTCGTTTAAGACAGACTCGCCGCTGCCGGTGTTATTATAGGAGAAATTCACATGATCGAAGTCCACCCGCCCGTCCGGCACTTCCATCACCGGATCCGCCGGATCTGTGATCGTCGGCTCCTCGCCGATCACTTCCCCGATCCTCTTGATCGAGGCCGAGCTCATAAAGATCATCATGATGACCATCGCGAACATCATCAGCGACATCAGAATGTTCATGCAGTACGCAAGAAGCTGCAGCAGTTCTCCGGTTGTCAAGCTTCCGCCGACGATCAGATGCGCTCCGTTCCAGGAAAGAAGCAGGATGCAGGCGTACACGACCGCCGTCATCAGCGGCATCATCATGACCAGCAGTTTCTCGACCTTCAAGAATGAGCGGTAGATATCCTGATTGGCGCGCGTGAATTTTTTCTTCTCGTAGTCCTCCCGCACATAGGCCTTTACCACGCGGATCGCCGAGACATTCTCCTCGACGCTCTCATTCAGAGCGTCGTATTTTTTGAATACTTTATCAAACAGCTTCGCTGTGACCGGCATCAGCACCGCCATCACCGCCACAAGAAAAATGATCGCGTACAGGTAGATATTCGCGAGCTTCGGGCTTACCCTGTAGGAAAGCACCATGGCCAGGATGATCGACGCCGGCGCCCTCATTCCCATTCGAAGCACCTGCTGCCAGGCGTTCTGGACATTCGTCACGTCTGTGGTAAGTCTGGTGATGAGCGACGACGGCGAAAACTTATCGATGTTCGCGAATGAGTAGGTCTGAATCTTCTGAAACTCTGCGCTCCGCAGATTTTTCGCGAGTCCCGCCGAGGCGACAGCGCCGTATTTTCCGCCCATGATTCCGTTAAACAGCCCGAACGCCGCCGCGATCAGCATGAACGCTCCATAAACGTAGATATGGTGCATGTCACCCTTGTTGACCCCCTGATCAACGATGGATGCCATAAGCAGCGGGATGATCATATCTGTGCAAACTTCGAGCAGCATGAAAATGGGAGTGGCGATCGTCGCTGCCCAGTAGCCTTTCACGTTTTTAAATATTGTCCGCAACTTTTGCCTCCTTGTTGAATTTTTTAATGTTCTGATTCGCCTGGATCAGCACTGCAAAAAACTTCTCCACGTCCTCCGGCGGGATGCCCTCCACCGCTACGGCTTCGAGCCGGTCAAAGTTCTCCATTGTCCGCTCCTGGAAGGTGACCCCCTCCTCAGTCAGCACAATGCGCTTGAGTCTCGCATCCTTTTCCACCGGCTCGCGGCGGATGAGTCCCGACTTCTCGAGGCTTTTTACCATCGCCGTGATCGAGGACGGCGCCATATGGAAGGTTTTTTCGAGATCCTTCTGATAGATATCGGCGTCGCTGTGCCTGTAGAGATAACCGACCACCCAGCCGTGAGAGACGGCCGTCTGGTCCGGGAAGGTCTCATACTGCAGCGCCTCGAAGGCCCGCTTCATATTCGACATCAGAACTCTCGTCTGAAATCCGATCAGGTGCGCGTCCTCACTAATAATCTTATCATGCAAAATGCCGCTCTCCTTTCCTCTGTCCGGGCTTCTGTCCGATTGGTTTCATTGTGAATTATTTAAACACGAACTGTTCGTTTATGAACAGTTCGTTATTGAACCATTAGACAATACTACGATGACAGATGAATGTCAAGGCTTCCCATAATAAAAAACCTGCCAATCCAAACGGATCAGCAGGGGCAAAGATTTTTATACGGTATGATAAAAAAGAATGATGTCCTCATAGGACCCGTCCGGCATATGAAATCCTTCCGGAACAACGCCGATCCTCTGAAATCCAAGGCGCTCATACAAATGAACTGCGTGGGTGTTGCCGGCTACTACTGCGTTGAACTGAAGAATTCTGAATCCATTCTCATGCGCTTTTGCCATGCAGTCCTTCACCAGTTTTTCTCCGATATGCTCTCCGCGGAGATCCCTTCGCACCGCGTAGGAAGCATTGCAGATATGGCCGCAGCGTCCGACATTATTCGGATGAAGGATGTACATCCCGACGACCTCTCCGCTGACTTCGTCTTCTGCAACACCGGTATACGTCTGCTGACTGAAAAACGCATCCGCATGATCTTCTGTGAGAGGCTCCTCCTGTGGAAAGGCCACGCCATCCTCCACAACCTGGTTCCATATTTTCATCACCGCATCTGCATCCGCTTTCGTATATTCTCTGATCATAATATTCATCGTTCTTTTGTCTCCAGATTCTGACTGTCCCCGCTCATCCTGCTGCCGTTTCACAATACCAATGATGCGGGAATACGCATTCCGACTCTAATATACCTCTTTTCGAACAATGGAACCGGAAGCGTTGACTTCAAAGTTTACAAAACTTTGTTTTACACATTTCCTGTAAATAACATGTCCGGTCTCATTCCTGGTATAAATAACAGACACACTTCCCATCTGCCGGGCCAGTTCCTTCTGGAACAGTTCCGCATTCTGCCTGTTGCCTCCAAGCAGCGAAGGGCAGGCCAGGCTGTAATAGTATTGCGGGATATGAAACACCCGTTTCAACACTGAAACATCATTTTTTACGTAATAGATCGACTCCGAGTGTATTCAGGATTGCCTGAGTCTTTTTCTGGATTGCGGAAATCCGGATTCCCTCTTTGTCGCCGGTGTCGACACGGTAGATATTTTTCGTCAGTTTCAGTACATCCTCCGCGGAATATCTGTCGTCCAGTTTCGTGTTCCTGACCGCGTTCAGAAGGCCGTAGTAATAGAGCAGGCTGACATGGTTCAGGAACGCCCAGCCCCGGAAGTAATCATCCGTATGGGCATGGGATGCATTTGTTGATACGCTGTTTTTCAGGTAGTCGAAGCACTGTTCGATGTCCCAGCGT
>ONLT01000111.1 GCA_900318755.1 uncultured Eubacteriales bacterium | reverse complement strand
CTGTCTTGGAATTGACTTCCACCGCGACAGCCTTTTTCTCATCGTCCGCAACCTTCAGCATGACCATGCCTTCTGCCGCGATACGGCCGGCCTTCTTCTGAGCAGCGGCCTTACCGTTCTCACGAAGATATTCGATTGCTTTCTCGAGATCGCCGTCTGTTTCGCCAAGGGCTTTTTTGCAGTCCATCATGCCGGCGCCGGTCAGTTCACGTAATTCTTTAACCTGTGCTGCTGTAATTGCCATAATTCTTATTCCTCCTCTCCGGTCAGAGCGGCTTCTGCTGCTGCCTCGGCAGCTTCGTCGTCACCGGTCTCCTGTGCAGCGCCCTGCTTTGCCTCGATGACCGCATTGGCCATGGTGGAGACCAGCAGTTTGACGGCACGGATCGCGTCATCATTTCCCGGGATGACGTAGTCGAGCTCTTCCGGATCGCAGTTTGTATCGCAGATTCCGATCAGAGTGATACCGAGAGCGTGAGCCTCCTGAACACAGATGTGCTCTTTCTTCGGATCAACGACGAAGATCGCATCCGGCAGTCTCTTCATCTCTTTGATTCCGCCGAGGTTCTTCTCCAGCTTCTCCTGCTCTTTCTTCAGACCGATGACTTCCTTTTTCGGCAGTACGTCGAACGTACCGTCTTCTTCCATCTTCTCGATGTCTTTCAGTCTCTGGATTCTGCTCTTGATGGTCTTGAAGTTCGTCAGCATTCCGCCGAGCCATCTCTCATTGACATAGTACATGCCGCAGCGCTGCGCCTCTGCCGCAACGGTCTCCTGCGCCTGCTTCTTCGTTCCGACGAAGAGGATCGTTCCTCCGTCCGCTACGATGTCCACGACCGCTTTGTACGCGTCGTCGATCATTCCGACGGATTTCTGGAGATCGATGATGTAGATTCCGTTACGCTCTGTGTAGATGTACGGAGCCATCTTGGGGTTCCATCTTCTGGTGAGATGTCCGAAATGGACGCCTGCTTCAAGTAACTGTTTCATTGAAATAACACTCATTGCTTTACTCCTTTTGGTTTTTTCTTCCGCATGTATCAGTTTCCGCGGCAAACCCGTACCGGGCACCATACCCCGAAATCAGCATGCGTGCTTTTAGTGCAACATGGGTAATTGTACCATAGGAACCGCCTTCGGGCAAGTATTTCGTTCGATACCGTCCGCTGCCCGTCTGCTGCCGTCTGCCTTCATGCCGCCGCATCCGCGCCGCCGGACGGTTTACGGAGCCGCCGGATCAGAAAAATCAGACAAAGTGCCGCCGCTGCCGCTTCCGCGGCAGCCATCGCGAAAGGCGGATCCGCGGCGGAGAAACCGAGCCGGCTGCGAAGAATCTCCGCCGCGTTCGCCGCCGCGTGACAGATGACCGGAACGATCAGGGTCCGCGTCTTTTCATAAAGCAGCGCGAACAGTATGCCCAGCGCCGCCGCATAGATGAACTGCACGAAATTGGCATGGTAGATTCCAAAAGCGGCCGCCGAGAGAAGGACGCCGGCCGGAACCCCCAGATAGCTGCGGATTCTCCTGTACATCATCCCGCGAAAAATCTGTTCCTCCGCGAGCGGCGCCAGAACAACCGACGCCGCCGTCAGCAGAATCGGATTCTGTCCCTCAAAGGAGGCGGCGGCTAGGCCTGAATAGCGGCTGAAAATTTTCGGAATACCAGTGCCGCAGATCGCGAAGACGAGCAGCTCGCCGGCGCAGGCCGCAAAAACAGCCGCAGAAATCAGCACTGCCGGATGAACCCTCTTTCTATCACGAAAAAAGCGCTCCTCATCCCCTTGAAAATAGTTTCTCTGATAGAACAGGCTGAAGCCGTAATACAGAATATTCACAAGGAGCGGCATCGCTTTTTGCTTCGGCGAATTCAGATCATATTCGCCGGTAACCGCTGCGCAGATGATCGTGACGATCATCGTGGCCATCACCATGATCAGAAGAAACGACACCATGGGATAAAGACAATCCCGAATCTTAGCCCATCTGCTCATCTGTCCTCCGCCTCCCGCAGTTTCGCGAGCAGAATCCGGCCGATCTCATCCGGCGTGTCCGCAACTGCGTCCGCTCCCGCCTTCTCCAGCTCCTCCCGGCTCCCGTACCCGTAGGTCACACCGATACAGCGAATGCCGCACGCCTCTGCTCCGTTGATATCATAGAAACGGTCCCCGACCATCCAGATCCGTTCCTTCTGCAGTCCGCTGCCGGGAAAAAGCGGTTCCGCGCGCTTAAGCGCGAGCCGGATGATGTCCGGCTTTTCGACCAGTCTTTCATCCGCGGTCGCTCCGGCGACGACCGGAAATAACACGTCGAGATGAAAATGTTCAAGAATCCTGTGCACGTAAAATTCCGGCTTGGATGAGGCAAGCGCGCAGAGAACACCCCGGCAGGCGAGCATTCTGAGCATCTCCGGAACGCCGTCGTACACGCGGTTTTCAAAAATACCGACCCGCCCGTAGCGCTCCCGGTAATCTTTTACAGCCTGTATGACCGCGTCCGGCTGCATGCCGAACTGATCGCGGAAAGAATCGAAAAGCGGCGGCCCGACGCAGGCGCGGACCTGTTCTTCGGTGTAATCCGTGATTCCCTGTTTTTCAAGCGCCGCCTCGATGCTCTTCATGATCCCCGGCCCGCTCTCGGTCAGCGTCCCGTCCAGATCAAAGAGCGCCAGCCCCCGGTACGTCCCCGTATTGTTCATGATCCGATTCCTTTCTTAAAAAAATCAGCCGGAGCACAGCACTGCGTCCCGGCTGATTTTCAGTCACATACGATCCGGAGCGGAAAATCCCAGCGCGGCGATCGCGTCCTCGAGGACCCGTCTGGTCAGCTCAAGCAGAGCGATCCAAGACCGCTTCTGCTCCTCATTTTCCTCCGACAGAATTTTTGTCTCATGGTAGAAGCTGTTCAAATTGTTGGACAGCTCATAGATATACGCGCAGAGTCTGTGCGGCGCGCGCTCCGCAAAGGCGTTTTCGAACGCCTCGCTGTAGCGGGCGAGCTGAAGCATCAGCGTCTTCTCGCCGTCGGACGCAGGCTCGAGAATCGGCCCAGCCGCGCTTCCTCCCTCTTCCGCGTAGCGGTTCAGGATCGACTTGATCCGGACGATCGTGTAGAGAATATACGGTCCGGTGTTTCCCTCAAAGGACGTGAACCGGTCAATATCAAACACATAGTCCTTGGAGGCCTGATTCGAAAGATCGCCGTATTTGATCGCCGAGAGGCCGACCGTCTCCGCGGTCTTTTTCGCCTCTCTGTCCCGTACGCTCCGGTTCTCGACAATCTTTTTGTACATCTCCTCATCGATGTCGTCGATCAGCGTCTCGAGCCGCATAACGCCGCCCTCTCTTGTCTTGAAGGGCTTTCCGTCCTTCCCGTTCATCGTTCCGAATCCGAGGAAGGAGAGCTTTACGCGGTCCGGGACAATCCCGGCTTTTCTGGCGCAGCGGAAGACCTGGATGAAATGCATTTCCTGCCGCTTGTCGACGACATACAGAATTTCATCCGGGCTGAACAGTTTCATCCGTTCGACGATCGTCGCAAGATCGGTGGTCGTGTACAGCGACGCCCCGTCCGATTTCAGAAGAATACACGGCGGCACCGTCTTCGTGTCACCCTCCTCTGCGACATCGACGATCAGCGCGCCGTCGTCCTCGTACGCGAGTCCCTCATCCTTCATCTTCTGAATCATGTCCGGAATGTACGGCTGCGCGTCGGATTCCTTCTTCCAGAGATCAAACTCCACGTCCAGACGCTGATAATTCTTCTTCAGATCCGCGACGGACACTTCCATAATATGCCGCCAGAGCGCCATGTAGCCGCGGCGTCCCTCCTGCAGCTCGTGCGTCGCCTGCAGAGCTTTCGCCTTATACGCCTCATCTTCCTTCGAGCGCGCGCTGGCCGCCGGATAGATTTCCTCCAGCTCACCGATGGTAAACGGCGCCTCCTCCGGATATTCCCCCGTAAAATCCGGATCAAAATACGGAAGGTCCGGACGGCGCTCATGAAGCTCGGTGATAATCAGGCCCATCTGAAGGCCCCAGTCTCCGAGATGAACATCGCCGATCATGTGATGGCCGAGCCGCCGCCCCATTCTCTTGATGCTCTCGCCGATGATCGCGGAGCGGAGATGACCGACGTGAAGCGGCTTCGCCACATTGGGACCGCCGTAGTCGATGATGATCGTCTCGGGCTTCTTCGCGGGATTCAGCGACAGAGCGCTGTCGCCGTCCATCTCGCGCAGGTACTGCGCAAGGAACGACGGATTCAGCTTCAAATTGATAAATCCCGGGCCGGCGACGTCAACCCCGGAGAACACATCGTTGTCCGAAAGCGCCTCCGCGACCGCCTCCGCGATCCTGCGCGGCGCCGTAGCGTATTCCTTCTTCGCTGCCATCGCACCGTTGCACTGATATTCGGCGAGATCCGGGCGGTTCGAGAGCGTTACCCCCGCGTATTTCGGGTCAAAACCGGCCTTTTCAAACCCGCGCGCCGTCTCCTCTTCAATTCTTGCAATGATCTGTTTCATGTTCTTCCCCTAATGTGCTGTGTCTGTAGCAGTATTCAATAATCGCTCTTCTCGGTACGATGCCGATGAACACATCATTGTCATCGACGACCGGGACGAAATTCTGATTCATCGAGCGCATCACCAGATCCTCGATATCCGCCCCCGCGCGCACCGGCTGGTACTGCCATCTTCTTCGTACCTTCGAGATCCGTTCTTTTCCGATCGCGCTGATATTTTCGTGGATATCCTCCTGAAGCTTTCTGAGCAGGTCGCCCTCCGTGAGCGTCCCCACGTATTTTCCGCCGCGATCCAGCATCGGCACCGCCGTGTAGCGATAGTTCTCCATCTCATCAATCGCTTCCTGAATCGTGCAGTCGCTGAACACAAACGCCGTTTCCTGCTTCGGTATCAGAAAAAATAAGATATTCATAGTTCCCGTACACTCCTTCCGGAAAAATCTGGTGTCAATGTCTGTATCCCCGCTTCCGGATCCGATATAATGGAGCCATACCGGATCCGGTCAATGATCACAATGCAATGGAGGTATCTTATGAATTCCGCTGAGTATAAAAAAGCGCACGCCCGTCTTCTCGGAAAATCGCTTCTCCCGAAATTTGCCCGCCGCGGCATGGAAGCCATGTACTGCGACACCGCCGATGAGGCCAGACGCCTCGTCCTGTCGCTCATCCCGGAGGGGTCCTCCGTGGGATGGGGCGGCTCTCTGACAATCAGTGAGTCCGGCATTCTGGACGCGGTAAAAGACGGTCCCTACCGCGCCATCGACCGCGATGCGGCGTCATCAACCGAGGAGCGCTACGCGATCATGCGCTCGATTTTTGACGCCGACTACTTTCTGATGAGCACCAACGCATTCACAAAGGACGGCGAACTCGTCAACATCGACGGAAACGGCAACCGCATCGCCTGTCTCGCCTTCGGACCGCGCCACGTGATCGTCGTCGCCGGCATGAATAAGCTGGCGGACAATGTTTCCGACGCCTTCCGGAAGATTCACACCACGACGGCGCCGGAAAACTGCATCCGTCTCGGCCTGAATACCCCCTGCACCTCCGCAGGAATCTGCGGGGACTGCCACGCTCCGGACTGCACGTGCTGTCAGGAGGTGGTCACACGCCACTCGCGGGAGAAGGGCCGGATCCGTGTCATCCTCGTCGGTGAATCCCTCGGTCTCTGAACCGGCCGTCACCGGATTTCTGAACAGGATGCGGACGGGCTTCTCCGGCATTCTGAACCGGCTGCCCGATGATCCCGGTTCAGCGGCCCCGCTTCGCCCGGGCCTCCAGCCATGTCAGAATGTCCGACGTGACGGTCTCCTGATCATTTTCAAACAGGAGATCCCCGCGGTCGCCGGAATAAAGTCTGATCACAACGTCGGAAATCCGGTTCTGAAGATAAGAGACGTACAGCGTGCGGAGATCCTCGCCGCCGTTCGTCAGCCGGTCCTCCCGGCCGCCGATGATCAGAATCGGAAGCCCCCTGGCGATCCGCTTCAGATACATGCCGTTCTCTGTCCATTCCACCGCGCGGAGGAGTTCATTGTACGCATTTCCGGTCAGCCCGTTCTGACTGGCCGGATCCTGTTCCGGCGCCTTCGCCATCGCTTCGTCCTTCGTCATCCAGGCGAACTGCGACTCCGGCGCGCTCCGCTGCGCCTCGCCGAACAGAGCCTCGTACAGCTTTTTGCTGATGCGGTCCCGGCTCTTCGCCCCTCCGGAAAGTTTCAGACGCAGCCGCAGTAACCGCAGCTTTTTCGGAGGGAGCCGCAGCGTTCCCGAGAGAATCACACCGTTCAGCTCATCGCCGAAAATTGTGATGTACTGCTGGACGAGGACGGATCCCATCCCCTGTCCGAACATAAAATACGGCTGATCCGGATACCGTCCGGCGGTCATCAGAAAAAGATTTCGCATATCCGTGAGCAGGCATTCATCGCCCTTCTCATCCGCAAAATATCCGTACCGGCCGCCGTCCGCAATCGATTGTCCGAACCCGAGCATGTCGTGCCCGACCACGCAGAACCCGTGAGCCGCAAGCTCTTCCGCGAACCTGCTGTAGCGCTCCGCGCTCGTAAACAGCCCGTGACAGATCTGAACGACTCCCCTGACCTCTCCGTCGGGAATCCAGCGCGCCGCGTGCAGCTGCGTCTTCTGATCCCGCGACGGGAAGGTGAATGTTTCTTTTGTCATGACTCGTCCTGATTCTGTGTCCTCTCCGCACGTTTGCTGACCTCGATGCCGAGTTCATCCAGCTGTTTCTGCGCAACCGGCGACGGCGCTTCCGTCATCAGACAGGATGCGTCCTTCACCTTCGGGAACGCGATGACGTCGCGGATCGTATCCGCCCCGGCCATCAGCATAACGAGTCGGTCCAGGCCGTAGGCCAGGCCGGCGTGCGGCGGCACCCCGTATTTGAACGCCGTCAGGAGGAAGCTGAACTGCTCCCATGCCTGTTCTTTCGTAAATCCGAGCACCTCGAACATTTTTTCCTGAATATCATTCTGATGGATTCGGACGGATCCTCCGCCGATCTCATTCCCGTTCAGAACGATGTCATACGCTTTCGCGCGAACACTGCCCGGGTCGGAATCGATCTTGTCCCAGTCCTCCTCCATGGGCATCGTAAACGGATGATGCATCGCCATGAAGCGGTTCTCCTCATCCGACCACTCGAGCAGCGGAAATTCCGTGATCCAGACAAACCGGAATTCCTTCGGATCAAGGAGACCCATCTGCTCAGCGAACTGCAGGCGCAGCGCGCCGAGCACGTTCCACACGATCTTGTTGCGGTCCGCGGCGAAGAGCAGAAGATCGCCCGGCTCGCCGTCCAGCGCTTTCACCAGCGCTTCCATCTCCGCATCGGTCATAAACTTTCCGAAGGAGGATTTCATCGTCCCGTCCTCGTGAAGGGCGATGTACATCAGTCCGCCGGCGCCGCATCCCTTCGCAAATTCCGTCAGCTTGTCGATCTTCTTTCTGGAGAGGCCTCCCTGTCCTTTCGCGTTGATGCCGCGGACGGAGCCGTCTCTCTTCTCAAGAGCGCTCCTGAATACCGCAAACTCCGAATCGCGGACAAGATCCGACACGTCGTGCAACTCCATCCCGAACCGGAGGTCCGGTTTGTCGGAGCCGAATCGGTCCATCGCCTCCTGCCAGGTCATGCGCTGAATCGGAAGCTTCACATCGACGCCCAGCGCCTCCCTGAAGAGATACTGCAGATAACGCTCATTGACGTCGATCACATCGTCGACGTCGACGAAGGACAGCTCCATGTCAATCTGTGTAAACTCCGGCTGACGGTCCGCTCTGAGGTCCTCATCCCGGAAGCACCGGGCCAGCTGAATGTAGCGGTCATAGCCCGAGCACATCAGCAGCTGCTTGAACAGCTGAGGGGACTGGGGAAGCGCGTAGAAGCTGCCCGGATGGACGCGGCTCGGCACGAGATAATCCCGCGCGCCCTCCGGCGTGCTCTTTCCGAGCATCGGCGTCTCAATCTCCAGAAATCCCTCTTTGTGAAAGAACTCGCGCGTCAGATAGGCGATCTTCGAGCGAAGCATCAGGTTGCGCTGCATATCCGGACGGCGGAGATCCAGGTAACGATATTTCAGGCGGACCTCATCTCTCGTCCGGCTGTTTTCCTCAACCGGGAACGGCGGCGTCTCGGACTCGGCGAGGATGCGCAGGTAATCCGCCTGCACCTCCATGGTTCCGGTCGAAAGCTTTTCATTCACCGCGCCCGCCCGCTTCTGGACGGTTCCTCTCACCGCAATTACATACTCGCTGCGAAGACTCGCTGCTTTTTCCGCACATTCCCGGTCGATTATGCTGCTGTCGAAGATCAGCTGCATGACGCCGCTGCGGTCTCTTAAGTCCACGAAAATGATTCCGCCCTTGTTGCGGCTCTTCTGCACCCAGCCCATGAGCGTCACTTCGCTGCCGATCCTGTCTTCTGTTACCTCCGCGCACCGGCAGGTGCGCTTCATTCCCTTCATGGATTCTGCCATCTTTTATCCCCCTGAAAATTTTTCCGCGGCTTCTGCAATGCCGTTTCAGGCAAACACCTCAACGATTTCCATGTATCCTTCTTCCTCAAGCTGCTGCTTCTGGAATTTCTTGTTCTTTTTCATCACGAGCACATTGACATCGATTCCGGACTCGCGCTCCTTCATTGCGTCCGCGACCGCTTCGCGGATCTGCTCCGGGGACAGCCTCTTGTCCAGCAGATACGCCTTCTTCCTCGGGCTCTCCGGAACCTGGAAATTCCGCTCGAGAAGCAGCATGATGATCCGCTCGAACCCGATGGAAAATCCGCACGCCGGAACGCTCTGGCCGATGAATTTCTCAATCATGCCGTCGTAGCGGCCTCCGCCTCCGACGGACCCGCCGTATTCATCCATCGCGATCTCAAAGATCGGCCCGGTGTAATATGACATGCCGCGCACAAGCGTCGGGTCGAAAACAATCCGGAAATCCGCGCGCTTCACCGCGTCGACGCTCTCCATAATCTGAACCAGCCCGTCCGCGTACTGCGGATCGAGGAAACCGGTCAGACGGTCGCGCAGGGCGCGGACGCCGTCGGTGTCCGGCGACGCGATGTGAAACAGCTCCATATACCGGTCGACCGATTCTTTCGTGAAGCCCTGACTCATCAGATCCTCCGCGACGCCCTCCTCCCCGATTTTATCCATTTTATCGAGGGTGATAAAGACGTCGTCCCAGGATTCTTCCGGAAACCCGCAGCTGGCGGCCATCGCCTTCAGAATGCGGCGGTCGTTGATGCGGATCGTAAAACGGCTGAAGTCCAGTTTGCCGAGCAGAGTCGTCGTGGCGGTGATCAGTTCGATCTCCGCGAGGTTTGACGGCTCACCCAGGATGTCGATGTCGCACTGCATGAACTGACGGTACCGTCCTCTCTGCGGACGGTCCGCTCTCCAGACGCTGCCCATCTGAAGCGCCTTGAACGGAGACGGAAGCTCCGCCGCGTTGTTTGAATAATACCGGCAGAGCGGAACGGTCAGATCGTAGCGGAGTCCTCCGTCGACCAGATCGGCCTCCTTCTTCGCGTCCTGAATGCGGAGCTTTTCTCCCCGTTTCAGGATTTTAAAAATCAGCTTTTCATTCTCGCCGCCCGATTTGCTGTTCAGATTTTCGATGTGCTCGACACACGGCGTCTCGATGGAGGTGAATCCGAACGACGCATATGTCTTCTTGATCTGGCCGATGACGTAATCACGGATCTCCATCTCGCGCGGGAGAATGTCCTTCATTCCCGTTACCGGTTTTTTCTTCAGTGCCATAATTCTCTTTTCTCCTTACTGTTGATTCAGACGCGTTATAAGAAAAGCCCCGACGCCCGCGCTGCCGCGAGCTTCCGGCTGATCATCTCATCGGTCCGGTTCAGGTACTCCGTCAGACTTTTGACATCCGCGGCCCGCCCGACCCGTCCGTCCTTCCGGATAAACTTCGACGCAGCTCCGCACCCTGCCCCGAGAACGGTCTGTTTTTCTTCCATGACCAGAATATTGTACAGGCATTCGCAGCCCGGCCGCGAATAGCCGACGTTTTCAAAATTACCCGCCATGTTCTTCTGACGGTACAGATAGTACGGCTCCATCCCCATCGCCGTCGCCGTTTCCGCCGCGCGGTCCATGATCACGCCGCTGTTTTCGAAGGAAATCGGAGCGTACACATCGCGGAACAGGTTGAGCCGCGCAGCCCGCTTCAGCGCCAGCGAATGAACCGTAAACCCGTCCGGGCCCAGTTTTCGCACCGCTTCAAGCGTGCGGCTCACCTCCGCTTCCCCTTCTCCCGGGAGACCGACGATCATGTCCATGTTGATGTTGTCAAACCCGGCGGTCCGGGCGAGAGCAAACGCGCGGATGATGTCCTCCGTTCTGTGGCGCCGTCCGATCAGATTCAGCGTCTTCTGGTTCATCGTCTGCGGGTTGATCGAGATCCGCGTGACATGGTGATCGCGGAGCACGCCGAGCATCTCCTCCGTGATCGTGTCGGGTCTTCCCGCCTCCACCGTAAATTCGGCGGGTTCCTCCATCGGAAAGGTCCTGCCAAGAAACGCGAGGAGCCGATCCATCTGATCCGGCCGGATCGATGTCGGCGTACCTCCTCCGATGTAAACCGAGGTCAGCCTCTTCCCGTCCGCGAGATCGCGGATCGCAAGCAGTTCCTTCTCCAGCGCCGCCAGATACGGATCGACCGCCCTCTCCCACTGTCCGATCGGGTTGGACCCGAATGTGCAGTAAAGGCAGATGGACGGGCAGAACGGGATGTTGATGTAAAGGCTGTACCCCTCTTCGAGGGGCAGACCGGAGAGAATCCGCTTCTCCCTCTCTGCGATGCCGCACGCAAGGGCGGCCTTCTCCTCACTGACACAGTACAGCTCTGTCATTTTCCGGGCCGCCGCACTCCGATCGGCTCCGCCCTCCAGAAGTTCCTCCGCCAGCTTAACCGGCCGGATTCCGGACAGATCGCCCCAGGGAAGCGTCCTTCCGTTTTTCTTTACCAGGCTCGAATAAACCAGCCTTTTCAGCTGGTTTTTCTGCCCGGCGGCCGGCATGTCCGCACGATAATCGATGCACTCATGTTCCCCGCCGGGCTCCATCATCAATTCGAACCGGCCGCCCGATGTCCGGACGGCGAACGCAAGATCCGGCGCGTTCTCCCGGCATCCGTCCTCTTCTCCGAAGGAAATCCCTCCGAAGGGTGTCTCTCCGAACGGCGTCTCTCCGACGGTCATCTCCAGCTCCGCTCCCGGATAAAACGCCTGAATCAGATGGTAGATGTCATAGGAGAACTTCTGTGTGTCGATGGTTATCTTGATCTTCATCTCGGTGCGTACGGGTTGAACTCCTTTTCATCACGGATCGTCGTCGGCAGATTGTGCCCCGGATAAACGTACGTTTCGTCCGGAAGCTCCGTCAGAAGACGGCGCAGACTGGCGATCATGTCCGTCATGCTGGCCGTCGGAAAATCCGTTCTTCCGCAGGAGCCCGCAAACAGCGTATCCCCCGAGAAGAGGATTTTCTCGTCCGGCAGATAATAGCAGCAGCCGCCGCAGGTGTGGCCCGGCGTGTGCATCACCTGAATGCGGAATCCCGCGAGGGTGATCTCCTGGCCGTCTCTTAAATAATGATCGGCGGACACGGTCATGCCGTTCCCCGTCATCCTGGTCAGATTTTTCCCCGGATCCTCCAGAACCTCTCTTTCGTGCGATTCCGCGTAAACGGGGCAGCCGTAAAAGGAACGGATCGGATCCGCCGCCATAATGTGATCAAAATGGCCGTGCGTCAGCAGAATCGCGACGACCTTTCCCTCCATGGCGGTGATCTTCTCTTTGATTTTATCCGCGCAGGCGCCGGGATCGATGACGATCAGCTCTTTCGTGTCCGGATTCTGCAGAAAATAGCAGTTCGTCATGACCTCGCCGACGACCATGCTCTGAATTGTTGCGGCCATGCTTTTCTCCTCTACTCTGATTACCGTCAGAAGCCGGGGCGGCCCGCCGGGGTTATCCGACGGAGCGCATCACTTCGGTCACGTCCGGGACCTGACGGATCTTCCGCATCAGATCGATCAGCTCGCTGCGGCTCCCCACGTCGAACATCATCTCCATCGTTACGACCTCGTTCTTGCCGATCCGGACGTTGATCGCCGTCAGATCGATGTTGCGGTCCGTAAAGATCTTCGAGATATCCACGAGCAGGCCGGTCCGGTTATTGGCGTAGATCTTCAGCTCCACCGTGTAGCTCTGCGTGCCGTCCTGCTCCGGAGCCCACTCCGCGTCAATCAGGCGGTCCCGCTCGGATTCCGGCAGATTCATGATATTGACACAGTCGGTCCGGTGAATCGTGATGCCGCGGCCGCGCGTCACATAACCGACGATCTCATCGCCCGGAATCGGGCTGCAGCATTTCGAAAACCGCACGGAAACATCCGTGATGCCGTGGACCGTGATGCCGCCCTTGTGACGGCTGTCCTCGCTTAAATGCTGTCCTTCAATCTCTCCCGCCTGTTTCAGAACCTTGTCGTCCGTGAGGATGCGTTTCTGATCCTTCTCCCAGGCGTCATGAAGCTTGTTCAGGACCTGGCCTTCCTTCAGACCGCCGTGCCCGACCGCCGCCAGAACAGCGTCCCAGTCGTTGAACCCGTATTTCCGGATCACGCGGTCCATATACTCCGGCTTCAGATAATCGCTGATCGGCAGATTTTTCTGCTTCGCGTAGGCAGCCAGCAGTTCCCTGCCCTTCTGGATGTTGTCTTCCTTTTTCTCCTCGCGGAACCAGCGGTTGATCCGGTTCTTCGCGACCGTGCTCTTCACGACCTTCAGCCAGTCGCGGCTCGGTCCTCTTGAATTCTGCGAGGTGATGATTTCGACGCGGTCTCCGTTGTGAAGCTGCGTCTCGATCGGCACAAGCTTTCCGTTGATGCGTGCTCCTACCATCTTGTTGCCGACGGCCGAATGAACGGCGTACGCGAAATCAATCGTGCACGATCCGCTCGGCAACGTCTTGATATCACCCTGCGGGGTGAAACAGTACACATTCTCATTGAAGAGGTTCAGATCGCTCTTCAGAAGGCTCATGAACTCATGGCTGTCCGACGCGTCCTGCTGCCACTCGAGGATCTGGCGGAGCCAGTTCAGCTTCTCCTCCTCCTGCTCCGGGCCCGCTTCCTTCCCGTCCGAAGCCGCCTTGTATTTCCAGTGGGCGGCGATTCCGTACTCGGCGGTGCGGTGCATCTCGAACGTCCGGATCTGAATCTCGAAGGGTCTTCCCTCCGGTCCGATCAGCGTCGTGTGAAGCGACTGATACATGTTGGCCTTCGGCATCGCGATGTAATCCTTAAACCGCCCCGGAATCGGCTTGTACATCTCATGGATCACGCCGAGAGCCGCGTAGCAGTCCTTCACCGTCTCCACAATGATGCGGACCGCGAACAGATCGTAGATCTGGTCCAGCGTCTTGTTCTGATTCACCATCTTCTTATAGATGCTGAAGAAGTGCTTGACGCGGCCGCTGACCTGCGCCTCGATGCCGGCGTCGCTGATGTGATGCTTCACTTCCTCGACGATTCTGGAGACGAACGCCTCCCGCTCCGCCTTTTTCTCATTGATCTGGTGAACCAGGCTGTAGTAATCGTCCGGACGCAGATATTTAAGCGAGAGATCGTCCAGCTCATTCTTGACCTTCGCAAGGCCCAGACGTCCCGCGATCGGCGAATAGATGTCGATCGTCTCCCTCGCTTTTTCCTTCTGCTTCTCCGGCCTCATGTATTTGAGCGTGCGCATGTTGTGCAGACGGTCGGCCAGCTTGACGAGGATGACGCGGATGTCGCGCGCCATCGCCAGGAACATTTTGCGCAGATTCTCCGCCTGTTCCTCGATCTTGTCCGCTTCGTAGGACAGCTGACCCAGCTTGGTCACGCCGTCGACGATCAGCGCCACACTCGGTCCGAACTCTTTTTCCACCTCTTCGCGGGTCAGAATCGTGTCTTCAATGACATCATGAAGAAGGCCGGACGCGATCGTCTCACGGTCCAGCTCCAGATCCGCGAGGATGATCGCGACGCAGAGCGGATGGATGATATACGGTTCGCCGGATTTCCGCTTCTGATCCTTATGCGCCTCACGGGCGACCTGATACGCGTGCTCGATCAGCGACATGTCCGTTGACGGATGGTACTTTCTGACCGACGCGATCAGCTCATCATAAAGCTGCTCCGGACTGGTGAAATCGTCCATGGTTTTTACGCCCGCATCCAGAGCCTCGACTTCTTTATTCAGTTCTTCCTGCTCGCGGATGTCAACGCCGTCACTCATAAACCTTCTCCATTTCCGGGCGGACCGGCCGGCTTATTTTCCTTCGTATATAATAGCCGAGTCGATGTCGTACCCTTTCAGTCTCTCGCGGCCCTTCAGCCCTGCGAGTTCCATCACGAAGATCATCTTTACCACCTCGCCGCCGAGCTGCTCGACAAGCTTCGCGGCCGCCTCGATCGTCCCTCCGGTCGCGATCAGATCGTCGACGAGGACCACCCGGTCTCCCGGTTTGATCGCATCCTTATGCATCTCGATCGTCGCGCTTCCGTACTCCAGATCGTAGGTCTGGGAGACGGTCTCTCTCGGGAGCTTTCCCTTCTTCCGGACCGGGACGAACGGCTTATGCAGGTTGTAAGCGACCGGAACTCCGAAAATAAATCCTCTGGACTCGGTTCCCGCGATGACGTCGAAATCAACGCCCTCGAGAAATTTCTGCAGCGAATCGATCGCGAGCTGCAGTCCGTCCGCGTCCTGCAGAATGCTCGTGATATCTCTGAAAATGATACCCTTCTGCGGAAAATCCGGGATGCTGGTGACGTACTCTTCCAGTTTCTTCATAATGAGATCTCCTTCATGTCTGTAAAAAGACAGAATCTGCCTGTAAAACAGAATTTAGTATAGCATTCTATTTACGCTTATTCAATATTGCTAATTTTTCAACAATCCGCGGCCATCCACGTTCATCCGCCGTCACTCGTACTCCCTGATGATCATCTGCAGGGAATCCGCTCCCCGGTAACTGTCGATCGCCGGATAATAGATGACCGAGATCGTCCCGTGGGTGCTGACATACTCCGCGAAGGCATCCGCCTCCCCGAAATAGACCGCGTCGGCCGCCCTTCCGTTCTCATCGACGAGACGGCATTTCGCGACGTTGCGGTTTTTTCCGAATACGCGCGTCTGCATCGCCCGAAGGCCGGACTGCGCAAACACCGGCTTCGGATTTCCCGTTCCGAACGGTTCCAGAAGATCCAGCTGCCGGACAAGCTCGCGGGTGACGTACGTGACCGGCATCGGCACGTCGATCACCACCTTCTCGGTCAGATCATCGCCGGTCAGCGTGCACGCGCGGTTCAGTGCGCTGCGAAAGGGCCCGATGTTTGCTTCCTCAAGCGACATTCCCGCCGCCATCCTGTGCCCGCCGAACTTTGTGAGATACCCGCCGCAGGCGCTGATCTCCGCGAACATATCGTACCCTTCGATCGACCGGCCGGATCCCTTCACCTTATTCCCCCTTCCGGAAAGAACGATGGCCGGGCGGTAATAGCGCTCACGGAGGCGGCCCGCAACGATGCCCGCGATTGATTCATGACAGTCGGGCAGATGCACGACGAGAACCCGGTCCTCTGAAAGGCCGGTCGAATCGACGAGTTCGTACGCCTCACTGGCAGCCTGTTCTGTCATGTCCTGCCGCGTTTTGTTCAGCCTGATCAGATCCTTCGCCAGAGCGGACGCCTCTTCCTCCGTCTTTGCGCAGAGCATCTTCAGCGCCCGTGCCGCCGTGTTCAGACGGCCGCTCGCGTTGACGCACGGCCCCAGTACAAAGCCGATCTGATAACTGTTAATCCGCTCCGGATCCAGCTCATTTTCCCGGATCAGCGCGGCGAGGCCGCGGTTGTCGGTTTTTCGAAGGCGCTTCAGCCCTTCGCGGACGAGAATCCGGTTCTCATCCGTGAGACTGACCACATCGCCGACCGTCGCGAACGCGACATACTGGAGCAGATCCTCCTTTTTCTCCTGCGGAATCTGAAACCGGTCGTAAAGCGCCGAGACGAGCTTAAAGGCGACGCCTGCACCGCAAAGCTCTTTGAACGGATAGGCGCACCCTTCCTGTTTGGGATCGATCACGCTGTCCGCCCCGGGAAGACGGTACCGTCTCTTCCCGTCATCCCCCTGTTCGAACGGAACCTCGTGGTGATCGGTGACGACCGTTTTCATCCCCAGCTCCTTCGCAAGCGCGACGGCCCCGGCCGCCGCGATCCCGTTGTCACAGGTGACGATGAGTTCCTTTCCGTCCTTTTTCGCCGCGCGGACGAGATTCGCGTTCAGGCCGTACCCGTCGATCATTCGGTTCGGAATCCGGACGTCAGCGTTCCCTCCGATCACGCGAAGCCCCGTCAGAAGAATATAAGAAGACATCACGCCGTCGATGTCATAGTCGCCGATCACGCGGATTTTCCTGCCGCGCTGCACCGCATCCGCAATGATCCCGCAGGCCTCCTCCATTCCTTTGAGAAGCATCGGGTCGTACAGATCCTCCGGCGAGCCGTAAAGATATTTCCGGATCGCCTCGTCGCCTGTGACCTCGCGGTTTCGGATCAGGCGCGCGATGACCGGGTCGATGCCGTATTTCCGGCCGATCCCGTTAAAATCCGCCTTTTTCATCAGCACAACCCATTTCTTTTTCATTCGGTTTGCTCCTTCCCTGCCGCGCCTTTAGCCGGTGCGCGAAAAAACCGGGACCGCCGCGCGGATCCTGTGGCGCAGACGCCCTGATCCGTACGACGGTCCCCCGATTTAATAATCCAGTTTTCAGCCCCGGCGCCGGTTGCGGCCGCGCTTCGGCTTTGTGCTCTGCAGTCCGCTCCGGTCCTTTTTCTTCTTTCCGGAAACCTGCGCTTTGCCCGGACGGCTGTCCGATGTCGTCGTCCCGGAAGCGGCGACGCTGTCTTCGGACGACGGAGCGTCCGATGCCTCCGGTCCCTCGACGGACACGGTCTCAACCGGCTCGACCCAGCGATTCTTTCCGATCTTCGTCCGCATCAGATACCAGAGTGGCGAGGCGATGCAGATGGATGAATATGTACCTGCGATGATACCGACGATGATCGGGAGCGAGAACTCGCGAATCGACGGAACGCCCAGCAGGAACAGCACGAAGATCGTCATAAACGTCGTCAGCGACGTGTAGATGCTTCGCGAGAAGGTATCGGTGATCGCCTGGTTGGTGGTGTCAATCAGCCGTCTCTTGTCCCTGGTGCGAAGCTCCTCGCGGATCCGGTCGAATACGACGATGGTGTCGTTGATCGAATATCCGAGGATGGTCAGCATAACCGCGATGAAGGTGCTGCCGACCGAGAACCTCGACCACACGTAGAACAGGAATACCATGCAGATATCGTGTGCCAGCGCGAGGATCGCGGAGGTCGCGAACCGGATGTCGCGGAACCGGACCCAGATGTAAATCAGCATGCATACGATGGCGATGATAACGGCGCGGACCGCGTTGGAACGCATCTCGCCGGAAATCGTCGACGAAATGTTCTCCGCCGTGATTTTGCTCTCATCGACCTTGTCGAAATTCTTCGCCAGCGAGTCATTCAGCTCCTGTCTCTCATCCACGGAAAGCTCTCTCGTCTTGATGATGACCTGCGTGGAATTGGTGACCTTCTGGAACTGTATATTGCTGTCGCCCGTCACCCCGGATACGACCGGTTCCACCTTCTTGTCCAGATCCGTGAGGCTCAGGTCCTCGCCGAAATCAACCATCGTGGCGGTACCGCCGATGAAGTCCAGGCTCAGATTCAGATACGAGCCCCGGCTGGAGTGCTGATAGGCGAGTCCGACCGGGATCATGATCAGAAGAATGATCGAGATCAGGAAGAAGATCACCTTTCTCTGCAGGAACTTCCACGGCGCGCGCTTCGGCTTCTCGCCGTAGTACTTCTTGTCGCGAACGCCCAGCCCATATAGCGTATTGCTGATGATTCGTGAAAGGACCAGCGCGCTGAACATGGAGATGATAACACCCATCGCCAGCGTAATCGCAAATCCGCGGATCGATCCGGTACCCAGCGCGCCCAGAACCGCCGCTGCGATCAGCGTCGTGACGTTTCCGTCGAAGATCGCGGAGAACGCCTTGTGGAAACCGGCTTTGATCGCGCCCTTGACGCTCGACCCGTTGCTGATCTCCTCCTTTGTTCTTGTATAAATAATGACATTCGCGTCGACGGCCATTCCGATGGTCAGGAGGACGCCGGCGATGCCGGGAAGCGTCAGCGTGACGTCAAAGGCGTTGATGCACAGAAGATCCAGCATCGTGAACAGAAGCAGCGCCCAGCTCGAAGCCACGCCGGAAATCCGGAACACCACAATCATCAGGAGCATGACGAGACAGATGCCGATAATGCCGGCGACCAGACTCGAATCCAGCGCTTCCTGTCCGAGCTGCGCCCCGACCACGTTGGAATAAACCTCATTGAGTTCCAGTGAAAGGGATCCGATGCGGATGTTCGACGCGAGGTTTTTCGCTTCGTCGATCGAGCTCATGCCCGTGATCTCGGCCTTGCCGCCTGTGATCGCCTCATTGACGGTGGGGCTGCTGATCGTCGTGCCGTCGTAGACGATCGAAATCTGTTTGCCGACGTTCGCTTCGGTGGCCTCGGCGAACTTCTCCGTTCCTTCCTTTGTCAGCTCCAGCTCGACGACGTACTTGCGCTCGCCGCTGGTCTGATCCTGCGTCGCGACGCCCTCCGCGCCCGCGACGTCGGTTCCCGAAAGGACGGTGTTTCCCTCCGCGTCCTGAAATACAAGCGAACCGGGTTTTCCCAGCTCCTCAAGGATCGCGTTCGCGTCACTCACGCCCGGAATTTCGACGCTGATGCGGTTCGTTCCCTGCTTGTAGACAGACGCCTCCGTGCTGTACTGGTCAACTCTCTGCTGCAGCTTGTACACCGTATCATCCATGTCTTCCGAGGACGGGTTCTTCTCGGTCGCCTCATACGTGATGCTGACGCCGCCGGAAAGATCCAGACCGGTGCGGATGTTCTTCATGCTTCCGGTGCCCGTCGGACCCCAGCCGAAAATGACCGTATATCCCAGAAGCAGCGTCAGAACAATCATGATGATCAGTGTAACGACACTCTGTTTTTTCTTCATGGTTCTATCCTTCTGCTATAAAATTTCCCACGCGGCTGCGTGAGTCCAGAGGACCGCCGGATACGGCTGCCCAGAAATTAATGATACCTGATTTCTGGCGGTTTCACAATACTTTATTTGCCGTCGGCAAGCGCCGCCTTAATCATCAGCGCGCATTCCACGCGCTTCTTCTGCATCGCGCAGCCGATTTTGTAAACATCATTGATCTGCCCTGTAAAATTGTAGGAGTTTGCCGCGCAGCCGCCGCTGCAGAAGAACCGGGAGAAGCATTCCGAGCAGTCTTTTCTGCTGTAGACACCGCATTTTTTGAACTCAGCGCAGATGTCCGGCCGAAGGATGCCGTCGCGCACATTGCCGAGGCAGAAGTCCTCGGTCCCGACAAACTGATGACATGGGTACAGATCGCCCCAGGGCGTGACCGCCAGATATTCCGTTCCGGATCCGCATCCGGAGAGCCGCTTGTAAACGCACGGGCCGCCGGTCAGGTCGATCATGAAATGGAAGAAATTGAAGCCTCTTCCCTCCTTCGCGCGCTTTACCATCTCCGCCGCAAGAATGTCGTACTGCTCCATGATCGTCGGGAGGTCCTCCTCGCGGATCGCGTAATCCTCCGTCGGCGGCGCGACGACCGGCTCGATGGAAATCTGCCGGAAGCCCAGATCCGCCATGTGAAGCACATCCTTCGCAAAATCCAGATTGTGATGGGTGAAGGTCCCCCGCACGTAATACTTTTCCTGATTCCTGCTGTCCGCGAACTTCTGAAATTTCGAAACGATCCGGTCGTAGCTTCCCTGGCCGCCGCGGAGCGGGCGCATATAATCGTGCACCTCCTTCCGTCCGTCCAGCGACAGAACGACGTTCCCCATCTCCCGGTTGCAGAATTCCATGATCTCATCATTCAGAAGAATGCCGTTCGTCGTCAGGGTGAACCGGAAATTCTTATTGTATTTCTTCTCGATGGACCGGCCGTAGCGGACGAGCTCCTCCACGACCTCCCAGTTCAGCGTCGGCTCTCCGCCGAAGAAATCGACCTCAAGATTGCGGCGGTTTCCGGAATTCTTCACAAGAAAATCCAGCGCCTCTTTTCCCGTCTCATAGGACATCAGCGCGCGGCGGCCGTGGTATTCGCCCTCTCCGGCAAAGCAGTAGCGGCACGCGAGGTTGCAGTCATGGGCGATATGAAGGCAGAGCGCCTTGACGACGGTGGGCCGGTTCTGATACTGGTCCACGGCGTCCCGGTAGATGTCCTCCGTGAAGAGCATTCCCTGCTCTTTCAGCTCATCGCACTCCTCTTCCGCCTCGCGGATCTCATCCGCGGAATAGTTCCCGGCGAGCTTTTTCTCCAGCTCCTCTTTGTCCGCGCCGCGGTTCATCTCATCAAGAACGTCGTAGACCACGTCGTCAACCACATGGACCGCGCTGCTGTTTACGTCGAGTACGATGTTATATCCGTTGTTTTTAAATAAATGTACCAAGGGATTCTCCGTTTCCAATAATATGAGGTGCCCCGATCCAAAGAAATGTACCGGAACACCTCATTTTTACGTCTTGTTTCAGTTGATCTGCGGAATCTGAATTATTCCGCCTTTGCCTGCTCGCAGGTCTGATTGCCGACCGTGCAGGATGTCTTGCATGCAGACTGGCAGGATGTCTGACACTCGCCGCATCCGCCCTTTTTCAGCGTGTTCTGAAGGTTTCTGGTGTTAAGCGTCTTGATATGTTTCATGAAAGGTTCCCTCCTTTATTATGATCGTGATCTGCATCCGATACGAAATGCAGAGATATTATACCATACCCGGCCGTTCCGTGGAAGACCCGCGGGCGCTTTTTTCGCCGCCTTCCGCGGGCGGACGTTTTTTGTTTCTCCGGCCCTCTGCGCCGGCCGGTCAGCGGTAGACGTGGATTTTCCGGAGCAGCTTTACGATCTTCGTTCCCATCGGAAAACGCCGCATCTCCTCTTCCGTCGTGCGGGAGAAAATGACGTAGCTGACGAGATATACGAAGATCGCCGCAAGAATCGCCGCAATCACCGCGATCGACGGCCGTCTCGTCAGATGAAACAGAATCTGATACAGAATCCATGAGATAAGTCCCATCACCAGGGAGGCCGCGACAGGCTCGATGTATGTTTTCCGGAATTCGTTCCGGAAACCGAGGTACTTGCGGAGCATCACCGTGTTCAGGACCCAGTCGAACAGCGAGTAGAGAATGTTCGCGATCATGACTGCGTAGATGCTCATTCCGGGCGCGGCAAACAGCATGACCGTCAGGATCGCCAGGTTCAGGATCAGTGAGATCCCCGCGTTGATGAGGGCCTCCTTCTGGCGGCCGATGGACTGCAGCACACTGCTCGTAATCGTCGAAAGCGACGCGAAGAGCACGTAGACCGCGCCGGTCAGGAGCAGCTTCGCCGCCAGATCCGTCGCCGACGGGAACAGAACCCCCATGATCGGATACGCGAAGATCATCAGACCGAACATGCACGGGATGCAGATGAACATCGTCAGGCGGATCGTCTGCGTGATCTTCTCATTCGCGGTTTTGATGCTCCCGACCGCGTACTCGCCGGAAACCTCCGGCATCATCGCGGAAGCGCTCGCCGACGCAAGCGCCAGCGGGATGTTGATGATCGGGATATAATAATTGCTGTATTCTCCGTACGCCGCAGAGATCAACTTTGAATCCATCCCGTGAAATCCCTCGATCGTCGAGTAAAGATAACTGTCGAGGTACGCGCTGGCGTTATTCACAAATGTCGTGAACAGAATCGGTGTGATCATCAGGAAGATGATCCGGAACACCTCGCCGTACGTCTCTTCCCCGTCGGTCCGGTCCTTCGCGCGCTCGCGCTTGAAATAGCTCCGGTTGATGAAGAAGACGAACAGCATGAACGCAAGTCCGGTCAGGACGCCGGCTCCCGTTCCCATCGTACCGCCGATGGATCCGTAGATCGCCGCGCCGGTTCCGCCCTGCGGGGCGAAATTCCGGATCAGAAGCCAAGCGGCAAGCACGCTGATCACCGCGTTCATGATCTGCTCCGCGATCTGTGAGATCGAGGTCGGCGTCATGGTGTCATGCGCCTGAAAATATCCGCGGAACACGCCGAGAATCGCCGAGAAAAAGATAGTCGGAGCGAGAACCCGAAGCGCCGGGAGCGCGTTCTGCTGGTTTGCCGGAAGAAGAACCGGCCCGCCGAAGAACGCGATGAAGGCGGTGATTCCGCCGATCAGAACGGCGTAAAGCAGCGCGCCCTTGAAGACCTTCTGCGCGTTTTTATACTGTTTGAGCGCGAGGCGCTCCGAAACGATCTTGGAAACCGCCATCGGAATGCTGTACGACGAAATCAGAAGAAGTATCGTGTACAGGTTGCTCGCGTAGCTGTAATACCCAAGGCCGACCGCTCCCAGAATGCTGCCGAGAGGCCGTCTGTAAATCAGACCGATGATTCTTGAGATGATCGAGGCGACCATCAGGATCGAAGCGTTTTTTACGAGATTGCTTTTTTTATTTGCCATTTCTGTCAGACTGCTCCCTTACACATCTTCGATCTGCCAGTCGATCGGTTCCAGGCCGTTCGCCTCGAGATAGCGGTTCGTCTTCGAAAACGGCCGGCTTCCGAAAAATCCCCGGTACGCCGAGAGGGGACTCGGATGGGGCGCCTTCAGGACGAGATGCTTCGGGTTCGTGATCATCGATTCCTTCTGCTGCGCCGGCCTTCCCCACAGGATGTACACCATCGGCCGGTCCTGTGCGGCCGCCGCGCGGATCGCGGCGTCCGTAAACTCTTCCCAGCCGATTCCCCGGTGGGAATTCGCACGGTGGGCGCGCACCGTCAGAACGGTATTCAGAAGCAGAACTCCCTGCTCCGCCCACTTTACGAGGCTCCCGTTGTTCGGAATCCGGCACCCCAGATCATCGTGCAGCTCCTGATAGATATTGACAAGGGACGGCGGGATCTCCACGCCCGGCTTCACGGAAAAGCAGAGACCCTGGGCCTGCCCCTCCTCGTGGTAGGGGTCCTGTCCCAGAATCACAACTTTAACCTTTGAGAGGGGCGTCAGATGAAACGCATTGAAGATTTCATCCGCCGGAGGATAGACCTTTTCCGTCCGGTAGGCATGCCCGACCGTCTCGAACAGTTTTTTGTAGTAAGGCTTTCGGAACTCCGGACGGAGCGCCTCGGCCCATTCACCGGTAATCGGCGGCATATCAATTCCTCCCTGCAGTTTCCTTTCAGATAAAAAGACGGATTTCCCGCGCCGGAACGGCTCAGAGACGCACGGAAACCCCGCGCCCTCTGAGGTATTCCTTCACCTGGCGGATCTCCAGCTCCCTGTAGTGGAACAGCGACGCCGCAAGCGCCGCGTCCGCGCCGCCCTCTGTGAGCGCGTCGTAAAAATGCTCCATCGTCCCTGCGCCGCCCGAGGCGATGACCGGAATTCCCACCGCGTCCGAGATCGCTCTTGTCAGTGCGAGATCGTAACCGGCCTTCGTCCCGTCGCAGTCCATACTGGTGAGCAGAATTTCCCCCGCACCGAGCTTCCAGGCCTTCACCGCCCACTCGACCGCATCAATCCCCACGTCCACGCGGCCGCCGTTTTTGTAGACCGTCCATCCGCTTCCGCCGGCACGCCGCTTCGCATCGATCGCGACGACCACGCACTGGCTCCCGAATTTATAAGCCGCGTCCGAGATCAGCTGCGGGTTCATGATCGCTGCGGTGTTGATCGAAATCTTATCCGCGCCCTCCCGGAGCAGCGTACGGAAATCATCGACGGTCCGGATTCCGCCGCCCACCGTAAAGGGAATGAATACGTTGGAAGCGACCCGCCGTACCATATCGACGACCGTACCGCGGTGATCGCTCGACGCGGTGATATCAAGGAACACCACCTCGTCCGCGCCCGCCTGATCATACGCCTTCGCGATCTGGACCGGATCTCCCGCGTCGCGGAGATTGACAAAATTGACCCCTTTGACAACCCGGCCCGCATTCACATCGAGGCACGGGATAATTCGTTTCGTAAACATAGATCCGCCTCCCTTCACTTTCCAGCAAGCGCCGCGAAGTTTTTCAGAATTGCAAGCCCGACGTCCGAACTTTTTTCCGGATGAAACTGGCAGGCGAAGAGATTTCCCTGTTCCGCGGAAGCGTGAATCGTCACGCCGTACTCCGCCGTCGCTGTTACGATCGACGGGTCCTCCGCCTCCGGGTAATAGGAGTGGACGAAGTAAACGTATGACTGCTCGGGAATCCCCCGGAACAGCCGCCCGTGATTCTGAAGGTGCAGGGAATTCCATCCCATGTGCGGGACCTTCAGGCCCGGCGCGTCCGGAATCCGCCGGATTCTCCCCTTCAGGAGACCGAGTCCCTCCACCCCGGGGCTTTCTTCGCTCGACTCAAAGAACAGCTGCATCCCGACGCAGATTCCGAGAACCGGCTTTCCCTCCGCAGCCGCTTCCTTCAAAGCCGAAACAAGGCCGAATGAGCGTAAATTTTCCATGGCGTCTCCAAAGCTTCCGACACCCGGAAGAATCACTTCATCGGCCTTCCTGATCTCCTCGTTGTCGCGCGTGACACAGACCTCTTCCCCGAGAAACTTCAGTGCCTTCTCCACGCTGCGGATATTGCCCGCGTCATAATCCAGAATCGCAATCATACGTCGTCCTCCTCTGGCGCAGCCGGTTTCAGCAGGTTCTCGCCCATTCTCTTCAGCACCATGTCGTAACCGTCGTTTCCGTAGATCAGAGAACGATTGACACGGCTGATCGTGGCCGTTGACGCGCCCGTCTTCTTTGAGATTTCCAGATAGGTTTTCTTGTTGCGGAGCATTCTTGCAACTTCAAAGCGCTGTGACAGCGAGAGCAGCTCATTGATCGTGCAGGCGTCCTCAAAAAACGTGTAGCACTCATCAACCGTCTTCAGAGTCAGAATCGCGCGGAACAGTTCATTGACCGCCTCTGTGTGAATATCTTTTGCCATCTCAATCATCCTCCTTAAGATGGTAAAATTTTAGCACAGTAAAACTT
The DNA here is from genome assembly GCA_900318755.1 of uncultured Eubacteriales bacterium. Classification (GTDB taxonomy): domain Bacteria; phylum Bacillota; class Clostridia; order Lachnospirales; family Lachnospiraceae; genus CADBRN01. The sequence continues at coordinate 11,436 of ONLT01000111.1, read as the reverse complement.
TACAGTCAAGAAACGGCGGATCCGGTCACTAAAAAACCGCGCACTCCGAAAAATACCGGACGGCCGACTCGATATCGCCGCGGATCCGCGCCTCCAGCTCTCCGAGGGAAGCGAATTTTTTCTCCGGCCGCTCATAATGAAGAAGCGATACGCACGCCTCATCTCCGTACAGCTTCTCATCCGCCTCCAGAAGATGCGTCTCCGCCGTGACGCCCTCCCCGCTTACCGTGGGGCGGACGCCGATGTTCGTGACGCCGTTATACCGCCGGTCCCCGATCTTTGCGACGCTGAAGTAGACGCCGCGGGGCGGCAGCATCTTGCCCTCTGGCGGGATCTGGTTGATGGTCGGAACGCCGATGCTCCGGCCGATCTGACGCCCGTGAACAATCTCGCCTGTGATAAAGTACGGCCGGCCCAGAAGCCGCCGCACTGTCTCCATATTTCCCTCCAGAAGTTCCTGCCGCACCCAGGTGCTGCTGATCTCGCGCCCGGTCTCCGCGTCCTTTTTCTTGCCGATCACAAAAACCCCGAACCCATAGCGCTGTCCGGCCTCCGCAAGAAATGATGCATCGCCCTTTCGATCCTTTCCGAAACGAAAATCGTCCCCCACGACGACCGCCCGCGCGCGGAATTTTCCGATCAGAACCCTCGTGACGAATTCGTCGGGCGAAAGCGAACGGAATTCTTCTGTGAACGGGCATTCCATCAGGATCTCCATGTTTTCCCGGGCGAGCAGCAGACGGCGCTCCCCGTTCGTCATCAGCATTTTCCCCGCCTTATGACGGATTCTGGCCTGAGGCGGAGCGTCAAATGTAAAGACGACGCTGGACAGGCCCTGCTCTTTTGCAATTTCGCGCACCTGCTCCAGAAGAAGCCGGTGGCCCAGATGAACGCCGTCAAACTTTCCAAGCGTCATCACGGTCGGCTTTTCGCTCTGATAATCCGATAAGTTTCTGAAATACTCCAATTTCCGCTCCTCAAATCCCGGTCGGATCCGGGTCGTAGTACATCTGCTCCGGCCGGTAACCTCCGGCGCCCGGCGTCATCTTGAAAACACCGACAAAACGGTCCTCCGAATCGTAAAGCCGGATCCGCTCTGCGCCTTCGTCCGCCGTCAGCGCCTCCGCCGGAATCTCATTTCCGTTGTGCGCCGCCGCGTCAGAATCCGCACCCGTCCGGCAGGAAGGAAGTGACGCGTACATCCGGTCAATCGGAACAATCGCCTCCGCCAGGCGCCCCGCGTCGCGAAGTTCCTGCAGACGGCCGATCTTCACCGCTTCGCCCAGAAGGAAGGGCCCGACCTGCGTGCGCAGCAGATATTCCATGCAACCGCCGCAGCCGAGCCGGCTTCCGATGTCATGGCAGAGCGTCCGGATATACGTCCCTCTCGAACACGTAACCGAAAAACGGACCCGTGGAAGATCGATTGAATGAACCGCGATCTCATAAAAATAAACCGGGCGGGCCTCCCGTTCGACCGTGACGCCCTGCCGCGCCAGATCGTACAGACGCTGTCCGCCCACCTTTCTGGCCGAATACATCGGCGGGATCTGCATCTGCCTTCCGATAAAGCCGGCGATCGTGCCGCGGATCCTGTCTTCTTCCGGCAGCTCTTCTATTTCGCAGCGCCGAAGTACGGTTCCCGACGCGTCCTGCGTGTCCGTCGTGACACCGAGCAGCAGAACCGCCTCGTACGTCTTCCGCTCGTCGGTAAGAGATCCGCACAGCTTTGTGGCTTTCCCCAGACAGACCGGGAGCACGCCCTCCGCGTCCGGATCAAGCGTGCCCGTATGTCCGATCTTTCGCTGACCGACGATGCCCTTCAGCTTCGACACGACGTCATTCGACGTCCAGCCGGCCTCTTTATACACATTCAGAATTCCGTTAACCATCTTCTTCGTCGTTTTTCTCTTGGCGCTTCACTGCTTCGTCATGCTCGCGGAACTGCAGGTCCAGCTCTTTCGCGATGGCGTTGATCACGTCGCGGTGCATGCCCTGTATCGTACAGCCGGCCGCGCGCGCGTGGCCGCCTCCTCCGAACACGGCTGCGACGCGGCTGACATCGACATAATCCTTTGAGCGCATACTGACCTTATACTCGAGCCAGTCCGTCTCATAGAGGAAAACCGCGACCTCCACGCCGATCGTGTTTCGCAGCTGGCTCACGATTCCATCCATATCCTTCGGCGTCACGCCGAAAAATTTCATCGTCCGCTCGCGTACCACCGAGACGATCACCTTCCCTCCGAAGAACAGAAAGCTCTCGATCAGGGCGCGGCCGAGAATCTGGTTTTCCTCGTACGTCTTCTGGTAGTAGGTCCGGTCGATGATCCACGAATGCGGAATCCCCTTTTTCATCAGTTCCGCCGCGACGCACATCGTCTCCGGCGAACAGTTCTGATACTGAAAAATTCCCGTGTCGTGCGCGATGCCCATGTAAAGAGCCTCCGCGCACTTCTCCGAAATTTTTTCCGGATCGAGGAAACGGTACACGACCTCAGCGGTCGAGCTCGCCTCCGGATCATTGTAAAACCACGTGTAAGCGCCCTCGTTCGTCCTGTGATGATCCAGACACAGGACCTTTCCGGCGGAATCGATGAGATCCCCTACGACACCGACGCGGTCCCTGCTGCTGATATCAAGAAGGATCATCAGATCATACGACGCGTTCTCCTCGTGCCCGGTCCTGATTTTGTCAAAGTCCTTCAGAAAAGAAAATACTTCCTTCGGCTCTTCCAGAAAGACATCCACATCCAGCTCCGGATAATTTTCCGTCAGGTAGAGATACATTCCCATGCAGGAACCGATGCAGTCTCCGTCCGGATTTACATGGCCTGCAATTGCGATCTTCTTCACTTCCTCAAGATAGGCCGCTATCTTCTCCATCTTCGTAATTTCCTCTGTCTTTCCCGACGACTTCGTCGATCAGCTTTGACATTCTGTTTCCGTATTCGATGGACTCATCCAGCCGGAAGAACAGCTCCGGCGTGATCCGCATGTTCAGATTCTGCGCCAGAAGCCGGCGGATATATCCCTTCGAATGCTCAAGGCCCTTCAGGGTACGTTCCTTCGTCTCACCGTCCCCGAGCACGCTGACGTAAACCTTACAGGTCTTCAGATCCGGCGCCACATAGACCTCGGTGACCGAAGTCATCGGGGCGATGTCCGGATCCTTCAGGCCGGCGCGGATAATCTCCGAAATTTCCCGGAGCACCGCGTCGTTCACCTTTCGGTTTTTAATGCTGTTTTTTCTCATCTCGGAACCTCGACCATCATATAAGCCTCAACCTGATCCCCTTCCTGGATCTCGTTGAAGTCTTCAAATACAAGACCGCACTCGAATCCGCTGCGGACTTCCTTCACATCATCCTTAAAGCGCTTCAGGGAAGCGAGATTGCCTTCGAAGATCTGCTTGTCCTCCCGGGTGATGCGTACCTGGCATCCGCGCTGGAGCGTGCCGTCGAGCACGTAGCTTCCGGCGATCGTTCCGATTCCCGACGCCTTGAACAGCTGGCGGATCTCCGCATGGCCGATCACCTTCTCTTCCAGCTTCGGCGCAAGCATTCCCTTCATCGCGGCCTGCACATCCTCGATCGCCTTGTAGATTACCTTGTACAGACGGATATCGACCTTTTCCTGCGCCGCGATCGTCTTCGCGGTCTGATCCGGATGCACATTGAATCCGATGATAATCGCGTTGGACGCGGCAGCCAGCATGACGTCCGACTCGTTGATCGCGCCGACGCCGGCGTGCACGATGTGAACGGCGACCTCGTCGGTGGAGAGCTTCTCCATCGACTGCGCGACCGCCTCGACCGATCCCTGTACATCCGCCTTTACGACAATGTTCAGATCCTTGACATCGCCTTCATGGATCTGACTGAACAGATCATCCAGCGACATTCTGGAGCGTGTCTCCTCCAGCAGCTTGTTCTTGCTCTCGTTGATGAAGGTCGCGGCGAAATTCTTCGCCTCCTTGTCGGTATCCGTGACGACGAGAATCTCTCCTGCGTTCGGTACGTCGTTCAGGCCCTGCACCTCGACCGGGCGCGACGGACCCGCCGCCTTCACCTGACGGGAATTTTCGTCGGTCATCGCGCGGACGCGGCCGGACGCAGCTCCACAGGCGATGTAATCGCCGACATGAAGCGTACCCTTCTGGACGAGCACATTGACCACCGGTCCCTTGCCCTTGTCCAGCTTCGCCTCGAGCACGAGCGCGCGCGCCTTGCGGTCCGGATCCGCCTTCAGCTCCATGACCTCGGCCGTGAGCAGAATCATCTCCAGCAGGTTGTCGATGCCCTCGTGGGTCTTCGCGGATACCGGAACGAAGATCGTGCTTCCGCCCCAGTCCTCCGGAATCAGATCGTACTCGGCAAGTTCCTGCTTGACGCGGTCGACGTTCGCGTTCGGCTTATCGATCTTGTTGATCGCGACGATAATCTCAACCTTCGCCGCCTTGGCATGGTTGATCGCCTCGACCGTCTGCGGCATGACGCCGTCGTCCGCCGCCACGACGAGAACCGCGATATCCGTGGAGTTCGCGCCGCGCATACGCATCGCGGTGAACGCCTCATGGCCCGGGGTGTCGAGGAATGTGATCTTCTGACCGTTGATCTCAACGACATATGCACCGATGCTCTGGGTGATTCCGCCCGCCTCCCGGTCCGTCACATGCGTATCGCGGATCGCGTCGAGCAGCGAGGTTTTGCCGTGATCGACGTGTCCCATTACGCAGACAACCGGCGGACGCGGAACCATCTTCGACTCGTCGTCGTCCTTATCCTTGAGCATCTCGGCGATCACATCGACCTTCTCCTCCGGCTCCGCGACGATATCATAATCCATCGCGATCTCCTCAGCCTTCTCGAAGTCGATCTCCTGGTTGACCGTCACCATCATGCCCTCCATAAAGAGCTTTTTGACGATCACAGACGGCTGCAGCTTCATCTTTTCCGCGAGCTCGCGGATCGTTACCTTCTCCGGAATTCTGATCTCGGTCACATTTTCGGCCTTCTTCTCTTCCTTCTTCTTTTTCGCCTGATGCATCTGGAGCGGCTGATCTCCCTGACGGCTGTGTTTGCCGCGGCCGTTCCGGTCATTCGTGTATTTGTTTTCCTTCAGGAAGGATTTATTCTTGTCCTTCTCCTTGTCGCCGCGGCTTCTTCCGCTCTTGGCAGATACGGTCTCGGCCGCCTCCGGCGCCCGGCGCTCTCCGCGGAACGGCTTCTTCCGTTCTCCGCCGGCATCTCTTGCGCCCTGTCCGCCTCTGTCTCTGTGATCCTGGCGTGAGCCTCTGCGGTCGTCGTTCTTCTCGCCCCGGAAAGATCTTCCCGGACGGTTATCCTGTCCGCGTCCCTCCTGGGAGCGTCCCTCTGCGGTACGTCCCGGTTCAGAAGCGCGCGCCGGTTTTTTCTCCTCCGGACGGCGCTGCTCGCGCGTCTTCTTCGTCATCTGCGCGGCGGACGATTCCTGAACGGGAGCACTCGCCGCGGTTTTTGCCTCTGTCTCTGTCTTCGGCGCCGCCGCTGCCTTTGTCTCAGGCGCCTGAACCGGCTCCTCGCGTTTCGGCGGCTCGTAGGAAGAAGCCGGCGGATGCGGTCTCGGAACCTTTACGAGCGGACGCTTCGGCGCGCGCTGCGCCTCCTGCACATTCTTTCCCTCATTTTTCTTTCCGCCCGCATTTCTCCGGAAGTTCTGAACCTCCTTGCTCTTCGCGTTCTGCGGATGGAACACCTGGATAATTCTCTTCTTTTTCCGGACGGGTTCCCCCGCCGCCTTTTTTCCGGCGTCTTTCCCGGCTGCCTGACTGCCCGGCGCCTTCGCGCCGCTGCCGAATGCCGCGCGGACAGCCTTCGCCGCACCCTCGTCAACAGCATCCGCGGTCACTTCGATCTTCTTTTCTTTCAGAAACTCCGTGATCTTTTTCGCGTCCTCATTCAGTTCCTTTGCAAGCTCACTGATCGTGATTTTCGCCAATTACAACACCGACCTTTCCTCGAAATCTCTCTCCTCATCCATCTTTTTTCTGATACCGGCCGCAAACGACTCATCCAGAATGGCGAGAACGGATCTCTCTCCTTTTCCCACCGCTCTGCCAAGCATCGCTTTGTTCTGACGGATCAGATACGGTACCTGCCGGAAGCGGCACTGATTTACAAACTTTTTCTTCGTATTATCGGAGGCGTCCTCCGCGATCAGGACAAGACGGGCTTTTCCCGACCGGACCGCCGCCTCGACCGCCGTCTCTCCGCCCGCTGTCTTCCCGGCCTTCTGCGCGAGACCGATAAACAGCAGAACATCAGGTACTTTCAAGTGCGTCCATCTCCTTTTTCAGCTCTTCCACGACGGGCTCCGGAATTTTCATGCCGAGCGACCGCTCGAGTCCTCTGTTTTTCAGAGCTTTCTCAAAACACGCACGCTTTTTGCACAGATAGGCGCCGCGCCCGTTCGCACGTCCGGTCGCATCGATCTTCACATTCCCCTCCGGGGTGCGGAGCACACGGACCAGTTCGCCCTTTTCATATTTTTCCATGCACCCGACACATCTGCGCATCGGTACTTTTTTTATCTTCTGTGCCATGACACCGTTCTCCCGTCTGTCCGATCCCGCCGGCATCGGTCAAAAAATGATCTGCTTACTCCTCTTCCGGAATTTCCTCCTGCGGCGCGTCCTCTGACTCTTCCGCAGCCTCCGGAGCATCCGTTGCTTCGCCGGTCATCTCATCCCCGTCTTCGTCCCGGATATACTCCGCTTCCTCGTCGTAATCCCCGTACTCTTCGTCCTCGTAGTAATTAAAGTCTCCGTCTTCCTTCGCCTGCGTCTCGCTCTTGATGTCAATCTTGAAACCGGTCAGACGGGCCGCCAGACGCGCGTTCTGTCCTTCCTTGCCGATCGCCAGCGAAAGCTGATAGTCCGGCACGATGACCGTCGCGACCTTGTCGTCCGGATCCGCCATGACAGAAATGACTTTTGCCGGCGACAGCGCATGCTCGATCAGAATCGCCGGGTTGTCGTCCCAGCTGATGATATCGATCTTCTCACCGCCGAGTTCGTCGACGACCGCGTTGACGCGGACGCCGTTCACGCCGACGCATGCGCCGACCGCGTCGACGTTCTCATCGTTGCTCCAGACCGCCATCTTCGTTCTGGATCCCGCCTCGCGTGCGATGCCGCGGATCTCGATCGTCCCGTCGTGAATCTCCGCAACCTCCGCCTCAAAGAGTCTCTTTACGAGTTCCGGATGCGTTCTGGAAACGGTGATGCGCGGTCCGCGCGTCGTATCCTTGACCTCGCAGACGTAAACCTTGATTCTCTGATTCGGACGAAGATGCTCGCTGCGGATCATCTCATTCTCGGTCAGAAGTGCGTCAAGACGTCCGAGGTTGATGCTCACGTTCCGGCCGACGTAGCGCTGCACCGTGCCGGTCATGATGTCGTGTTCCTTCTGATAGTACTCATTATAGAGCACCTTGCGCTCCTCCTCGCGGATTTTCTGGAGAATCACCCCCTTCGCGTTGGAGGTTGCGATCCGCCCGAAGGATTTGGATTCAACCGGAACGTTCACCACATCGCCGATCACATACGAACCGTCGATTTTGTGGGCGTCCTCAAGGCTGATCTCCTCCGCGTCGTCCATCACCTCTTCCACGACGGTCTTCATCAGATAGATGGAGTAATCGCACGTCTCGTGGTCCACAGTGACACGCACATTATCCGACGTTCCGAAATTGTTTTTGCATGCCTGGATCAGGGACTGCTCGATCGCGTCAAGGATCGAATCCTTACTGATGTTTTTCTCTTTCTCGAGGGTGTTCAGCGCTTCTAATAACTCCTGATTCATTTTCTGTGCTTCCTCCTGAATTCTCCTGCCGGTTAAAAATCAAACGCCAGACGGATCATCGAAAGATCCTGCCTGCCAAATGTCCGTTCGTTTCCGTTTTCCTCGCGGATGGTGACCGTCGTCCGGTCATACGCGGTGAGCGTACCGAAGAAAATTTTATTTCCGTCGACCGCTTTGTAGGTGTGAATCTCAATCTCTTTTCCCACGCTCTTCTCAAAATCTCTCTCCCGTCTTAAGGGGCGTCCGAGTCCGGGGGAGCTCACCTCCAGCGTGTAGGCGTCGTCGATGAAATTTTTTTCATCCAGCTTCGGGCTGTAAGCGCGGCTGACCGCCTCGCAGTCATCGATCGTGACACCGCCCTCCTTGTCGATGTATGCCCGGAGATAATAATTTCCCGCTTCCTTTACGTACTCCACATCGTAAAGCTCGAGACCGAGGCTGTCCAGAACCGGACGGAGCAGTTCCTCCGCCTGCGTTTCAATGGTTTCTTTCTTATTCATATACTTCATCCCGTTTCTGCCCCGTCGGGGCCGCGGCCGCCGATTCCGGCAATAAATAAGAGCGGACCGCCGGCCCACTCCTACAATAAACACTTTCAACTGTCACGGCGAGTATAGCACGAACGGCCCGGCAATGCAAGATTTTTCGCATATTTTGCACATTGCCGGGCAATTCCCGCGCTCAGCCGCCTTCTCTTTCGACCTGTTCCTCAATCTCCCGTTTCAGATTGCGCCCTCCTCCAGCGCCCGCAGGGCGCTTTTTTGCGGACCGGTTGTTCGACCGCCTCCCGACCGCCTCCGTGTACTGGTAGATCGAGATCCCGAGCGGCTGGACGCAGACGCGGATCGAATTTTTCCGCTCGTCGTGCTCGATCGGCTGACTGATCTTCACGCGGGAATTGACCGCGCCGCTGCCGCCGAACTCCTCCGCGTCGCTGTTGAAAATTTCCTTATATTTGCCGGGCCACGGGACGCCGATCAAAAATTCATCGTACTCTATGTTGGAAAAGTTGCAGACCACAAGCAGCGTCTCATCTTTTCTTTTGCCTTTCCGCAGGAAGATCAGCAGATTCCGGTCGCGGTCCAGATTGCTGATCCACTCAAACCCGTCCGGCGACGTATCCTTTTCGTGAAGCGCCGGAAGATCCCGGCACATCGCCGTCAGCTTTTTTACCAGTCCGGACCGGTTTCCTCCGTCCGCCTCCATGGCGAGCAGCTTCTTTCCGGGATAGACGAACAGGTACGAGAGCGCGAGCCGCTCATTCGCTTCCTTTTGCTCCGCCGTGATGCCTGCCATCCGCCTGAGGAGCCCGTCCTCTCTGCCGCCGGTCTCGTCACGTCCGAATCCGATGAGCGTCCGCTCGCTCCACGCAAAAACCGTGTCAAACGTCAGATCGTCGTGGTGCGCGCCCCGGAACAGCGGATCGTAGTGCATATAATTAAGAAAATCGGAAGCCCATGTGCTGTTCCACTTGTAATCAAAGCCGATCCCGTCCTCCTTCGGATCCGCTGTGATTCCGTTCCATCCGGCCATATCCTCCGCAATGGTCAGGAATCCCGGCAGCGTATGGAGCGCGGTGTTCAGCTTCTTCAGGAACGCGATGGCCTCAAGATTTTCATTTCCGCCGTACAGATTCGCGACCCAGCCGCCGGATGCGCGGCCGTAATCCTGAAACAGCATCGTCGCCACATCCGTGATCTTCATGCCGTCGACATGATATTCCTGCGCCCAGCACATCGCCGCGGAGGTGAGGAAATTGACGACCTCGCCGCTTCCGTAGTTGAAAATGTGCGTTCCGAACGCAGGATGAATGCCGCGTCTCGGATCGAGATGCTCGTAGAGACATGTGCCGTCAAAACCCGCCAGCAGTGAATTTCCCGCCGCAAAATAAGAGAAGACCTGATCGATGATCACGCCGATTCCCATCCTGTGGAGGTAATCGACGAAATACCGGAAATCATCCGGGTTTCCGTACCGGGAGGTCGGAGCGAAGTAACCGCTCGTCTCGAATCCCTCTGACGCGTCATCCGGATATTCGGTCACCGGCGTCAGCTCCACGTGAGTATATCCATAGGTCTGACAGTGTTCCGCCAGAGTGCGGGCCATCACCCGGTATTCCGGATGTCCCGCCTTTTCTGCAAGCTTCGGAAGGCTCACCTGACAGACGATCATCGGCTGCCGCTCGTTCTGGACGGACGGCCGCCTCTTCAGCCACTCCTCGTCGCCCCAGACATGCTCCGTCTCCGGCCAGACCAGGGACGCGCCGTCCGCTCCTCCTTCAAAGGCGCCCGCGTACGGATCCGCCTTCAAATACGTCTCGCCGCTTTTCAGTTTGATCTCATACTTGTAGGCGCGTCCCGCAGCCAGTCCCGGAATGAACAGCTCAAAAATTCCGGAATCCATCCGGTTCATCTGATCGCGCCGCCCGTCCCACGCATTGAACGCGCCGACGACCGACACGCGAAGTGCGTTCGGCGCGTAAACCGCAAAGAAGACGCCCTCCGTGCCGTTCACCTTCATCGCGTGAGCACCCATTTTCTTCCAGGCGTCATACCAGATGCCGGCCTGGAAGCGGGTCTCCTCTTTCTTTGTGATCTGCGGCGGAAACGCGTACGGATCCGGATATTCCTTCTCCACCCCGCCGTTTTTTGTAAGAAACGTGTGGGCCGGAATCGTCTTCCGGTTCAGAAGGATCGCAAAATAGCCCGATTCCTCGACGGGTTCCATCTCATGTTCCGTCGTCCCGGTCTTCAGCCAGAGCGATTTTTCTCCCGGAAAGAACGCCTGTATCAGCACTCCGTCAGGCGTGATCCGGGGTCCCATAATATCACGCGGGTGATCCTCCTCCGAATATACGACCGCCTCGATCTCCGGCCAGTCCATCTGATCATACAGTCTTCTGTCCATGTAAAAACCCCTCTGCAGTTCCTTACTCCGCGTCGTCCGGCGTATCGACGTCGACGATATCACCGTCTTCCTTCTGCGCCTCCGCCGGACGGTCCGCCTGTTCCGTCTCCTGATGATCTGTGATTGCCCCGGTCTTCCGGTTCAGAATCTCCATGAACTCATCGCCGGTGATGGTTTCGCGCTCATACAGGAATTTTGCGATTTCATGCAGTTTCGGCATGTTGTCCCCGAGAATCTTCTTCGCGCGGTCATGCGCACCCTGCACGACATTGATGACCATCTGGTCGATCCGTCCCGCCGTCTGCTCGGAGCACGCCAGCGAAGTGTCGCCTCCGAGGTACTGGTTCTGCACCGTCTCCAGTGCGACCATGCCGAATTCGTCGCTCATTCCGAATCTCGTAATCATCGCCCGCGCGAGCTTCGTCGCCTGCTCGATGTCGTTCGAAGCGCCGGTTGTAACCGAGTGGAAAACAAGTTCCTCGGCCACACGGCCTCCGGTCAGCGTCGCGATCCGGTTCTCGAGTTCTTCGCGGCTCATCAGGTTGTGCTCGCCCTCATCGACCTGCATCGTATAACCGAGGGCGCCCGAGGTACGCGGGATGATCGTGATCTTAGTGACCGGTGCGGAATGTGTCTGCATCGCCGCGACGAGCGCATGGCCTGTCTCGTGGTACGATACGATCAG
>ONLT01000008.1 GCA_900318755.1 uncultured Eubacteriales bacterium | reverse complement strand
GAGGAAGCCATCAACTGCTTCCGGAAGGACAAAGGCTGCTTCGATCTGATTTTGATGGACATCCTGATGCCGGTCATGGACGGACTCGAGGCGACGCGCCGGATTCGGGAGATGTACGAATATCCGAACGCAAAGACGATCCCGATCATCGCAATGACCGCGAACGCGTTCCGCGAGAATTTCGAGGAAAGCTTCCGCATCGGCATGAACGCCCACCTCGTCAAACCGATCGAACCCGACCGGCTGTACGCGGCGATTTCCGAGGCGCTTAAAAACGCTCCGCAGGAATAACCCTTCCGGGAAGGCCAAAAACGCCTGCGTCTTCAGTATTTTCGGACCGGAGCCGGTCCGTTTTCTGAAGATGCAGGCGCTTATCTTTTATTCGGCGAGCTCGTCCGCCATTCTGGCGATCTGCTCCTTCGTCCCGTCATTGACCGCGGAACGGATGTGTACGCTGTTCTCGAGATACGTCAGATTCTTACTTTTTTCAAAGAATCCGCGGATCACTTTCTCCGCCGTCGGAGCCCAGGTTCCGTTCTCAATGATGCCGATTTTCCGGTTCTGGAAATTGCGGTCCGTCAGGTGAAAAATGAAATCGCGCATGGCCGGGAAGATTCCCGCGTTATAGGTGGTCGTCGCGAGGACAAGACGATCGTAGCGGAACGCGTCCGCGACCGCTTCGGCCAGATCCGACCGGGCGAGGTCCGTGACCTTCACGTTCCCGACGCCGCGCTGTTTCAGATCCTCCGCCAGAATTTCGACGGCCTTCTTCGTGTGGCCGTAAATAGTCGTGTACGCGATGAGCACGCCCTTCGTCTCCGGCGTGTACGTCGTCCACTTGTTGTACAGGTCCAGATAATAACCGAGGTTTTCCTTCAGCACCGGTCCGTGCAGCGGGCAGATGATCTGAATATCCAGCCCCGCCGCCGCCTGAAGCAGCTTCTGGGACTGTGCGCCGAATTTGCCGACGATGCCGATGTAGTAGCGGCGCGCCTCATCCGCCCAGTCCTGCTTCACGTCATTCGCTCCGAACTTTCCGAAGGCATCCGCCGAAAACAGAACCTTGTCGGTGCTCTCATATGTGACCATAACCTCCGGCCAGTGAACCATCGGCGCAAACACGAAATTCAGCTCATGCTTTCCCAGAGAAAGCTAATCTCCGTTCCCGACGGCGAGACGCTTCGTCTCCTTTGGAATGCTGTAGAACTGGTCCATCATCCCGAAGCATTTCTGATCCGCAACCAGCGTGACATCCGGATAGGCCTGAATCAGCCGGACGATGTTCGCGGAATGATCCGGCTCCATGTGCTGAATCACCAGATAATCCGGCCGTCTCCCGCCGAGCTTTTCCTTAAGATTGCCCATCCACTCTTCTCCGAAATGCATGTCCACGGTATCCATCACCGCGATCCTGTCGTCCAGAATCACGTAGGAATTGTACGCCATGCCGTCCGGCACCAGGTACTGGCCCTCGAACAGGTCAACCTCATGATCATTGACTCCGATATACTGAATATCGTTTGTGACTTCCATTCTTCTCTCCTCACATCGGAATTTTCTCCGGCCGCCGAAGGCACCCGGAATACTGCGCAGTCATTATACGCATTTATTGTACTCCATCGCACGCGGTTTTTCTACCGCCATTCCCGCGAAACCGGCCCGATCCGATTCAAACGCACCGGCTTGTCCGGTCCCGATTCCGATTCCATGTAAAACTTTTTTTAAAATAAGCGCGGCTCGTTGACGCGGTACACGGCCGGTTGTAAGATGAAGTGCAGAAATAAAGCATAAGGAGAAACCAGATGAATACAATGATTACCGCCCACTCCGGAGCGGATCATACAGAAGAAAATTCGATTGATTTCGTGCGCTACGCACTGGCGTCCGGGATCGGCGCGCTGGAGGTGGATGTGCGCATGGAACCGGAAACGCGTCTTCTCACCCTCGGCCACGACCACGTGGCAAAGGACTCCGCACTCCTTTCGGAGGCGTTCCGTCTGATCGCGCAGAAGCCGTCTGTCCGTGTGAACTGCGATTTAAAGGAACACGGGATCGAGGAGGCGGTATTCAACCTCGCGAAGGAATATCGCCTGGAGGACCGGCTGATTTACTCCGGCTCCTTCGGTGTCGGCGCCCTCGATCAGTTCCCGGAAATCCGGGAACACGCGCGCGTCTTTCTGAACATCGAGGAATACGTCCCGAATCTCTACGAGACGCTGAAAAAGGACCCGTCAAAAATCCGCGACGCGGCCGGGATGATCTCTTCTGTCTGCACGGAACATGGGATCGGTACCGTGAACACCTATTACGAGCTGGCGGTTCCGGAATTTCAGAAGATTCTCGCCGACGCCGGAATCGGCGTATCGGTCTGGACCGTCAACGACGAGAAGGCGATCCGCTCTTTCCTTGACCGCGGCGTAACCAATATCACAACGCGGAACCTCACCGGAGCGCTGCACGTGCTCGATGAGTTTCCGGTATAAACTTCCGGAATAAACTTCCGGCGGCAGAACGCAGCGAAACGCTGTGTCTGCCGCCGGATCATTTTTATTTTTCGTTTCGCGCGATCACGGCGGCCGCCCGCTCCGGGTTGTTGCCGATGATCGTCGTAACATTGCGGTCGATCATGTCCTGAATGTCGGATTCTTCGTTGACCGTCCAGGTGTTGATGCCCACACCCTGCGCCAGAATCTCCGGCGCCAGCTCTTCCGTCACATTGTGGAAGCAGGGATGATAGTACTCGCAGCCGGTTTCCTTCACATACTTTCCGGCGTTGATGATCCAGGTGTCCGAAAGCAGTCCGCAGCGGATTTCCGGACAGAGCTTCTTCATCCGCAGAACGCTGTAGTGGTTGAAGGAGGAGATGATGATCCGGTCGATCATATCGTATTCTTTGAGCAGATCGAATACCTTCTGCTCAATTCCCTCGTACTCGAAGACGCCGGTCTTGAGCTCAATGTTCGTCTCAATCTCATTCGTCTTCATAAATTCGAGATATTCGCGCAGCGTCGGGATCTCATTTCTTCCGAACGTTCCCTTGAACCGATAGGAAAAATCGTGGGTCTTCAGCTCCGCCAGCGTGAAGTCCCGGATAAATCCGGTGCCTCCGTCGCAGCAGGTGCGGTCGATCCGCTCGTCGTGGCAGATCACCACCTCGCCGTCTTTCGTCAGCTGCACATCATTTTCGATGCCGTCGCACCCTTTCACCGACGCGGCCTCGCGAAACGCGATCATCGTATTCTCCGGATAGCACTCACTAAACCCCCTGTGTCCGAAATTTTTCGTCATTGTCTTCTCCTCTTGTTTTATGAAAGAAACGCAGCGCCTTCACCTGAAGATCCAGATCTCCCAGGTGAACGGCGCTGCGCCCGTGATTTCCTGTTTACGTCAGCCTTCCCACTCTTTGTCTTTCAGGTTCGTGCGGATGTAGACGACCGCGGATACCGCGCAGAGCAGGAACATGATAACCGAGAGCGCTGCGGAACGATTGTAGTCCAGATATTTATTGAACTGATCAAACAGTGCAATTCCGAGCATCTTCGGCGCGTTGCCGCCCATCAGGTACGGGGTTGTGAACGATCCGACGTTCGACATGTAGACGAACGTTGCCGCGATGATGACGTCCTTGACGGAAAGCGGAAGAATCATCGCGCGGAACACCTTCATTCTTCCGGCGCCCACGTCTCTTGCCGCCTCGATGATCGAATCCGGAATTGCTCCGAGACCGGCTGCGATCATCATCGTCGCGAACGGAATATTGAACCAGAGGTTCATGACAATCAGGCCGCTCGCGTGGTACATAAGGCCGAGCTTCCAGTCCTGTCCGAACGCCGCGCCGATCCGGTTGATCAGGCCGGAATCGCGGATGATTGTGATCATCGCGTAGACGGCGCACATCGCCGGAACAAATCTCGGCAGCAGATAGAGATTTCCGATGCACTTCGCGATCCGGCTGTGATTAAATCTCAGATACAGCGCCAGAAGATACGCAATTACGATTGCGAGTACAACCGTCACAATGACAACGAACAGCGTATAGAGGATGTTTTTCAGCTGATTTGGCGTTGTGAAAAAGTATGTATAATTGGCAAACGTAAATTTGCCCGTCTTTTCGTCCTGAAAACTCAGGATAATCGAGTTGACGATCGGGTACGCGACTGTCAGCATGACGATCAGAAATGCCGGCAGAACCATCGCGTAGGCCACGATTTTCTGTTTTGCTGCTTTACTCATATCTGCCCCGTTTTATTTTCCCGGCACCGGCCGGGACTGATCCCCGGCAGCCCGGTTTCCGGGCTGCCGGTTCGTTTACTGTTTCACCGAAGATCGGTCGATTATCCGAGCGTCGCGATCTCGTTATCCCATCTTTCGTTGAAGTCGGTGGAAAGATCACCGATGGACTGAATCCGGAAATTAGAGGTGTCGAGATTCTCGAGATCCTCGAATCCGGACATATCAAGCTTGGAGGTATCGATCAGCGGGATCGCCGCCATCTCGGTAACCATGGTCTGCTGTGCCTGCTCGGAGAGCATGTAGTCGATGAACGCGTACGCCGCATCCTGATGCGCGCCGAAGGTCGGGATCGCCAGAGACTGGAGGGAGCCGGTGAGCGGCTTGTCCGTGATCTGGGTGATCTTGATGCTGTCCTTGATCTGTCCGCTCTTTCTCTGAGAAAGAACCATATCCGCCCAGTTCGGGCACATATCGATCTCACCCTGGTTCAGAAGATCCAGCGTTCCCTGGTTCTTTGCCGGATAAACGACCGCGCCGCCGGACTTATACATGGAAGAATGGATGTCCTTCAGATAGTTGAATCCGTCATCCCACTTGTCTTCCCAGGACGGATCGTCGGAGGTAAACGCCTCCTCCGGAAGGTAGTTGTAAACAGACGTGCGCGCGAAGGAATCGCCTGCGCCGCCGGTTCCCGGCTGGTTGTAGGCAAATCTTCCCGGGTTCGCCTTGATCCAGTTCGTCAGGTCATCCCAGGTTTTCGGAACATCTGTGACCTTGTCGGAGTCATACGCCAGAACGACGGTCGTTCCGCGGTACGGCTGCACATAATCGGTAGCGACCGAGCTCTTCGCGGAGACGCCGGAAGCGTTCGGGATTTTGGACTTGTCAAGCTTTACAAACGCATCCTCGCCGATCTGGGAGACAACCTTGGAGAGGTCATCGCCGGAGAGATCGACCAGATCGTAGCCGGAATCCTTCTGGTTCGCCTTGTACGCAGCGACCAGCCCGTCTGTCATGGAAGCCGCGCCCGTGCCGCTGAGCATGAATGTCAGATTGCATTTATATTTGCCCGCGTACTCGGAATTGTTGT
This sequence comes from uncultured Eubacteriales bacterium, assembly GCA_900318755.1. Lineage (GTDB taxonomy): Bacteria > Bacillota > Clostridia > Lachnospirales > Lachnospiraceae > CADBRN01. The sequence continues at coordinate 21,067 of ONLT01000008.1, read as the reverse complement.
TGAAGTCATCCGTCAGCGTCTCAAAAATGGCGCGGACGTTATCGGATCCGGTCGCATACAGGTTGAACTCCTCAACGCTGCCGTTTCCGGCCGATGCGGTCGAACCGGCGGACGTCGACTTTACGTCATTGGACGCGCCGGATCCCGCGCTGCTTCCGCATCCGGCGAGCATGGCCGCTGTCATGGCGCCGGCAATTACCAGTGATACTACCTTTTTTCCCTTCATTTTCTCTTTCCTTTCTTTCCTGCTGCACCGCCGGCATCATCCGGCGGATCTATCTATAAGCGGGTCCTTTGTCCGCCTATATTCACTCTTTCGCAAATACGTGGTGCGTGCCGATCTCCAGTGAAACCGTATCGCCGACGTTCAGCTGATTGCTGATCTCGCGGTCCACAAAGCTCTTCAGAACCGTGTCGCCGTGCTGCACCGTGACCTGTACATAATGGCCCAGAACCATGATCGTCCGGACGGTTGCCTTCAGATCGCCCTTCGCCTGCGGATCGAGGGAAAGGTTCTCCGGACGGACCGCGATGGTCTGATTGTCGATGTCGATAAAGTTCATCTCGCCGATGAAGGACGCGACGTAGCGGTCCTTCGGATGATCGTAGATTTCCGTCGGGGTTCCGACCTGCGCGATCACACCCTTGTTCATGACGACGATGCGGTGAGACAGGGACATCGCCTCCTCCTGATCATGGGTGACGAAGACGACGGTGATGCCGAGGTCGCTCTGGATCTTTTTCAGCTCCTCGCGCATCTGCTGGCGGATCTTCGCGTCCAGAGCCGAGAAGGGCTCATCCAGAAGAAGCAGCTCCGGTTTCAGAAGAAGAGAACGCGCGATGGCGATACGCTGCTGCTGTCCGCCGGAAAGCTGGTTCGGATATTTCTTCTCGCAGCCCGGCATGGAGACCAGCTGGAGTATGTTCTTGATATCCTTGTCGATCTCCGCCTTCGGAATCTTGCGGAGCTTCAGTCCGTAGGAAAGGTTCTCGTAGATCGTCATGTGAGGCCAGAGGTTGTAGCTCTGGAACACCATCGCGGTCGGACGCTTTTCCGGAGGAAGGCCCGCGATCGACTTGCCGCTGATCAGGATATCGCCGCTGGTAATGTCATGGAATCCGCCGATCGCCCGCAGGATCGTCGTCTTTCCGCAGCCGGACGGTCCGAGCAGCGTGACGATCTCGCCCTCGTAGATGTCGAGATTGATGTGCTCGACGCCGTCGCCGTTCGGGTATTTCTTTGCCATGTCAACGATCTGCAGTTTTACTTTGCGTTCTGGTTCATTCATTTTCTATTTCCACCTCATCTTTATGCTGTAACATTGACAGCTGCGTACGGTAACGGATTATTTCATCTTGAAGCCGCCGGAGATCGCTTCCGGTCCGATGTAGCGGCGCATCGCGAAGATCATGACCGCGGACGGGATGATCAAAAGAATCGCGAACACGGCGCCGATCTGAACCGCGGAGGAATCGAGGACGATTCCGTACATTGCCACCGGCATGGTCTGGATCTTTCCGAGTCCCACCAGCATGGTTCCCTGCGCCTCCTCCATGGATCCGAGGAAGGTGTAGAGCGTTGCCACCGCGATGCCCGGGAGCGCCATCGGGAAAGTGACCTTGAAGAACGTCCTCACGGGCCCTGCCCCGACGTCCCTGGCCGCCTCCTCCTGCTGCCGGTGAACCGACCGGAAGGCGCTGGCCGGAAGCCATACCATAAACATCATCGAGTTGATCATGTGAATGATAATGACGCCCGCGTACGTTCCCATCAGTCCGTATTTATAGAACAGAACGGCGATGGAGGTATAGATGCCGAGTTTCGGGAACGCGTTTGTCAGAAGAAATGAAAGCATGAATCCTTTTCGTCCCGGATATTTGAACCGGGCGATGGAATACGCTGCCGGGATGCAGAAGATCATCGAGATCAGCGTCGTCGCGATCGCGATGATAAAGGACTGCGCGATCGAAGAGACGAGGCTCTTCTGCTGGAAGACGTATGACCACCATTTTGTACCCCAGGACTGCGCGAACACGTGCGGGTATTCGTACGTATTGGAAAACGCCAGCAGCGTCATGTTCAGCAGCGGTCCGTAGAAGAAGATAATGAATACGGCCAGAAGAATGAACTCCCAGAATTTCTTTTTGCCGACCGCATGATAAAACCTCTTCGGATTCATGTACTTAAGCATTTTCGGTTTCCTCCCTCATAAAAATCTCCTCACAGCAAAAAAAATGCACCAGAACCAGATCAGCCGACCGGCCCCTATGCAAATTCTCATCTCTCATGCATTCATATGAAATTTTTCTATATCCTTGTTCTCAAGCACATCGTTATTGTACATTATCGACAAAGTGTCGTCAAGTAAAATTCAGGTAAAAACAAAATAAAGACTATGTTTGACATGTCAGACAAAAACATCGGGTAAATTTTGTACAAAATAGAAAATCCTGTTTTTCAGAACCGGACGGCCGGACATTCTGATGTCCGTTCGTTCGGAATTCTGAAAAACAGGATTTCACATATCCCAGACCCGGTCGTTCGTCGACGAGACGGAGACGGCCCCCGCCTGCAGCGCGCCCATGACATCCTCGCGGTCGGAGATGAGTCCGCCGGCGATGATCGGCGTCCGGTGCTGATCGGTAATTTTACGGATGACCTTCGGCATCAGCCCCGGCAGAATCTCCACCGCGTCCGGACGGCACAGCCGGATCTCCTTCGCGATATTCTCGTAAGCCATCGAATCCAGCACAAATACCCGAAGCACCGTGTGCATGTTCAGCTTTCCCGCCTCGCTGATCACGGCGGGCTTCGTGGAGATAATGCCGTCCGCACTCGTTCTCTCACGGATGTACTGCACCGCGATTTCGCGGCCGGACAGCCCGTCGATCAGATCGACGTGGACCATCGCCACTTTCCCCGCGTCCTTCACTTTCCGCACAATGTCCGCGATGGTGCAGATATTGCCGTACAGAATAAAGACGATGTTCACGTTCCCGTTCCGGCAGCAGGCATCGACGCCCTCATCGCTTTTGACTGCGGCGATCACGGGATTTTCCTCAAGAAGCTCACGAAATTCGTTCAATCCACTTATCCTTCCCCGGAAGAATTACGCGTTTCTGGTCGCCACGACGTCCACGCCCGTCCCGGCGACGTCGTGCACGACTACGTCACCGATCCGGACCGGCGCCTGCACGGTCACGCCCTTCAGGGCCTTCACGCACGCGAAGACCTTGTCCTTCGGGATGTCGGTCTTCGTCTTGACCGACACCATCTGCTCCGCCGCGCTTCCCGTCACCCTCACAGAGGACGTGACGGTCCTGGTCGGGTTCGTTACCTCTTTCCCCGCGTAAATCTTACCTCTGTTGCACGTGTATCCGCTGATGTTCACGACCTCGCCGTTTTCCATCTCCACGGTGATCGCGCATCCCATCGGACACTGAATGCATGTCAGCTCTCGTTTCTCCATAATCATCCTCCAGGACTGTATCAATTTCAAGTATTGACTTTCTTAATTTTACTCACGCTCCAGGCAGACGGTCACATTTTCCACGCTGCCCGCCGCCTCGATGTCCTTCTTCTGCAGAATGACCTGCTGCATCTCCCCCGGCGCGACGATTCTGCATTTTCTGTGAATCTTCCGCTCCGACCCGATGTACGCGGAAATGTAGCAGTCTTTGTAGACGCCGCCGACGCGGAAACGGATCACAAGACGGTCGTTCATGAACTCCGGACGGATTGTGGACGGAACCGTATAACGCACGCCGTCCTTCGCGAGAACCGGAATTCCGGCCTCTTTTCCGGCTCCGCGCCCGGCCTTTACGTACTCCGCCGCGCTCCTTCCGGCGATTCCCGCTTCCTCGGAGACGAAATCGACGAGGTCGTGAACGTGCAGGACGTTTCCGCAGGCGAACACGCCCGGAAGATTCGTCTCAAGGCTCTCATTTACGACCGGTCCGCGCGTGACCGGGCTCATCTCCACGCCCATCTGCCGCGACAGATCATTTTCCGGGATCAGCCCGACGGAGAGCAGCAGCGTGTCGCACGTGTAATGCTCCTCCGTTCCCGGAACCGGCTTTCCGAAGCCGTCTACCTTCGCGAGCGTCACGCCCTCGACGCGCTCTTTTCCCTCAATGTCGACGACGGTCGTGGACAGCTTCAGCGGGATTCCGTAGTCGTCCAGACACTGGACGATGTTCCGCTTCAGACCGCCGGAGTAAGGCATCAGCTCTGCGACGACCTTGACCTTCGCGCCCTCAAGGGTCATTCTTCTGGCCATGATCAGGCCGATGTCGCCCGAGCCGAGGATGACAACCTCGCGTCCCGGCATATAGCCCTCCATATTGACGAGCCGCTGCGCGGTTCCGGCGGTGAAGATGCCGGCCGGACGGTACCCCGGAATGTTCAGGGCGCCTCTCGGGCGCTCCCGGCATCCCATCGCCAGGATAACCGCTCCAGCCTCCACGTCGAACATGCCGTCCTCCCGGTTCATCGCCGTGATGACGCGTTCTGGCGTCATGTTCATGACCATCGTGTTCAGCTTATATTCAATCTTCCGCTCCTCAATCTGGCGGATGAACCGGTCCGCGTACTCCGGTCCCGTCAGCTCCTCGTTAAAGGTGTGGAGACCGAATCCGTTGTGGATGCACTGGTTCAGTATTCCGCCCAGCATGCGGTCGCGCTCGAGAATCAGAATCTTCCCCGCGCCCGCGTCATACGCCGCCGCTGCCGCCGCGAGTCCGGCCGGACCGCCGCCGATGATAACAATGTCGTATTTTTCTGCCATGGTCTTCGTCCTTCCTCCGTCCGATTACAATCTGTCCTTGAGCTCACCAACGATCAGCTTTGAATCGCCGCCGCATTTCGTCACATCCATCATCGTCAGATCCGGCACCTCGCGGGCGAGAATCTCCATGACTCTCGGCGAGCAGAAGCCGGCCTGGCACCTTCCCATTCCCGCGCGCGTCCTTCTCTTGACGCCGTCAAGGGAGCGCGCGCCCAGCGGACGGTGGATCGCGTCGAGGATCTCGCCCTCCGTGATCATCTCGCACCGGCAGATAATGTTGCCGTATGCCGGATTCTTTTTGATGAGATCCCGCAGCTCCTCGCGGCTGAGCTTCTTCGGATCGAGAACGCCTTTCCGCTGCGCGATAAAATCATCCTTTTTCTCCAGCCCCATTTTATCTCTCAGCATCCCGGCGATCATCACGCCGATGGCCGGGCTCGAGGTGAGTCCCGGCGACTCGATGCCGGCGCAGTCGATGAACTGCGGCGCGTCCGCGACCTCTTCGATGATAAAGTCGTCGCGCTCCTCAAAGGCACGCAGGCCGGCGAAGGATGTGATCACCTCCCGGTACGGAATATTTTTCACCGTCCGGGCCGATTTCTCCCGGACCTCCTCCAGTCCCCCGCGCGTCGTGTTGGTTCCTTCCTTTTCTTCGATGTTCTGTGCGGTGGGGCCCACAAGAAGGTTGCCGTGCACCGTCGGCGTCACGAGAACGCCCTTTCCCATCTTTCCCGGCAGCATGAAGATGGTGCTGTGCACGTGGCTGCCCGCGCTCTTGTCAAGCAGCAGATATTCGCCGCGGCGCGGAATGATATGGATCTTGTCCGCGCTCACCATGTTGTGGATCTCATCCGCGTGCACGCCGGCCGCGTTGACGATATAACGGGTCTGAATCTCCCCGTGATTCGTCTCGACCGCGTATCCGCCCTCAATCTTTCGGATGCCGGTCACCTCGGTGTTCAGACGGAACTCCGCTCCGTTCACCGCCGCGTTCTCCGCCATCGCGATGTTCAGCATAAACGGGCAGACGATGCCGGCCGTCGGGGCGTAAAGAGCGGCGCACGCCTCGTCGGAGATGTTCGGCTCCATCGATACGAGCTCCTCCCGCTCAACGATCCGCAGCCCCTCGACGCCGTTTTCTCTCCCGCGCTCCAGCAGATCATTCAGTTTTTCTTTCTCTTCGGGATCGGTACAGACGACGAGGGACCCGATTCTCTGAAACGGAAAATCCAGCTCTTTCGAGAGCGGCTCCATCATGCGGTTTCCCTCGACATTCAGCTTTGCCATGAGCGTGCCGGGGCGGGCGTCAAAGCCCGCGTGCGCGATGGCGCTGTTCGCCTTCGAAGTGCCGCTGCAGACATCCTCTCCTTTTTCGAGGACGCAGATCGAAACTTTGTAGCGCGAAAGCTCTCTGGCCACCGCACTGCCGGACACTCCGGCGCCGATAATGGTTACATCTACCATATCCGTCTCCTTTCCTGACAATCAGACGAGATTGTGCCTTTTGCCGCCCGGCCGCAAAAAAAGAGAGCAGGGCACAGCAAGGTTTGACAACATTTGCTATTCTCTGATCTCATGCAAATATACAATATTTGATTCGTTTTTCTCATCATAGTTGAAACGGCCGGAATTGTCAACGAATTCCGGCGCCGTTTCATGAATCTTTACCAGTTCTTTACCTGAGCCCTCCGCCTCCTCAGGATCATTCGCGCCCGGTCCAGCAGTAGGTGCAGAGGCAGCACGGATCGATGTCGATCGAGGCGAGCATATCATCGAGACGATGGTAATACAGCGACGTAAAGTTCAGCTGTTTTCCAATCTCGATCAGCATCGCCCGGTACTCCTCCGAATCCGGATCGGTGTAACGGTCGAGAATTTCGGGCGTCAGTTCCTTCGTCCCCTCAAGCTTCTGGATGACGCGCCGCGTAATCAGCTCTTCCTCCGAATTCGAGCGCGAAAAGTTCAGATATCTGCACCCGAATACGAGGGGCGGACAGGCCGGACGGATATGGACCTCCTTCGCGCCGTTGTTATACAGATACTCGGTCGTGTTGCGGAGCTGGGTCCCCCGGACGATCGAGTCGTCGATGAGCAGCAGGCTTTTCCCGTCGATCAACTCCGGGATCGGGATCAGCTTCATTCTCGCGATCAGATCGCGGCGGTTCTGGAACGGCGGCATAAAGGAGCGGGGCCACGTCGGCGTGTATTTGACGAACGGCCGGGCGTACGGAACGCCGGAATGATTCGAGTAACCGATCGCATGGCCGATGCCGGAGTCCGGGACGCCGGCGACGAGATCCGGATGGATGCCGCGCACTCTGTCGCGCTCAGCCAGGGCCGCACCGCAGCGGTAGCGGACCTGCTCGACGTTCAGGCCCTCATAGTTGGACGGCGTGTAGCCGTAATAGATCCACATGAATGTGCAGAACCGCATCTTCTTTCCGGCCGGCGCCAGCACCTCGCAGCCATCCGGCGTGATCCGGTCGATCTCGCCGGGCCCTAGTTCCTTCTCCGCCCGGTAGCCGAGATTCAGATACGAAAAACTCTCCACGCAGGCGCAGTACCCCTTCTCGTTCCTGCCGATCTCCAGCGGCAGCCGTCCGAGCCGGTCGCGCGAACAGTAAATTCCGTCCTTCGTCATCAGAAGAAGATTGAGGGTCCCGTCGATCTTCTCCTGTGCGTAGCGGATGCCCTCGACGAAGCTGTCCCTCTGGTTGATCAGCGCCGCGACCACCTCCGTCGCGTTGATCTCGCCGCCGCTCATCTCCAGAAAATGCGAAAACCCGCTCTGAAACAGTTCGTCGGTGATCTCCTTCATATTGTTGATCTTTGAGATCGTCGTGATCGCGTATGTGCCGAGATGCGAGCGGACGATCAGCGGCTGCGGCTCGAAATCGGAGATGCACCCGATCCCGATATGGCCGGTCATCTCATGAATATCCTTCTCGAACTTCGGACGGAAATTCGTCGTCTCAATGTTATGGATGGAACGGTCGAAGCCCTTCTTCTCGTCGTAAACCGCCATGCCGGCGCGCCTCGTCCCGAGATGGGAATGGTAGTCCGTTCCGTAATACAGATCAAACACGCAGTCCTCGTGTGATGCAACTCCAAAAAATCCGCCCATAGTACCTCCCTGTATTTTTTGCTTTCTTATATGCCGGACTTTACAATTATAGCAGAAGCCGTTCTCCCGGCAATGATTAATTTGATAGAATTTCCCGCAGGAAACGATCCTCCTCATCGACGAGGCGCTTCATCCAGAACTCCGGTCCGCCGTGATCCGCCCCGCAAAGCAGATGAAGCTCACAGGGAAGCCCGCACTTTTTGAGCGTCTGATACAGCTCGACGCTCTGACGCGTGTTGACGACGCGGTCCTTCGTCCCGTGGGCGATGAAAACCGGCGGAAGCTTCGTGTTCTCCGCGATCCAGCAGACCGCCGTTGCGCGCTCCGCAAGGCCCGGCCGGTCCTTCTCCCTGATATGCGACAGGAACGACGTGTCCATCCCGCCTTTCTGCCACCTGGGATACAGCGTCGGAAAATCATCCTCCCGGCGAACCGAGACGCATCCGTAGAGATCGATTACGCCCCGCACGCCCGCGCTGACCCCCGGATACTGATTCCGGTCGAACATCACGCGGACGCCCTTCTGAAGGCGGGATGCGGAAAGATGCTCCCGATCCGGAACTCCGTCTCTCTTTACCGGCGGCTGCGCCTCCGGAAAGGGAAGGCCGCCTTCCGTGCAGTCCTCCGGCCCCGCCAGCGCCGCGAAGACGGCGGTATGTCCGCCCGATGAGGATCCCGCAAGAATGATCTGATCCGGGATGACGTGCCAGGTTTTCGCGTTTTTTCTCATAAAACGGACCGCGTTCCGCGCGTCCTGAATCTGCGCGGGGAATCCCGCCTGACCGGAGTGGCGGTACTGTACGATCGCGATGACGTACCCCAGCTCTGCGAGCTTCGCGATGCGGCCGACGCTGTGATAGCAGTCCTGCTTCATCCATCCGGACCCCTGCACATAGACGATGCAGGGATGCGGTTTTTCCGGTTCATTGCGCGTGAGCGGGATCAGGATCTGCAGATGCAGCGAAATCCCGTCCACACAGGCATATTCCACATCCGGAATATAAAAGGTCCCCGGCTCATCGCCCGTGACCGGAATGTTCTGTGCTCCGTCCGGAACCTCTGTCCACTCCGGAAATTCACCGTAGGTCCAGTTCTTTACTTCCATGCCTTACCTTCTTTCCTCTTCCGTCCGAATCCTATAGTGACATCATATTCGGCATCCGCCGGTTTCGCAACGGAAAAACGCGCCGGAAAAAAAGAGAAAATTTGACTTTCCCTCCCGAATTGACTACTATAAAGAACAAATTCTGTTCCGGTCTTTTAAAGGAGGAGTCACCAAATGTTCGCGGAATGTCTTGAACAAGTAAGAAAAACAACACCGCTCATCCACTGCATCACGAATTACGTCACGGTAAACGATGTGGCGAACGTGCTGCTCGCCTGCGGCGGAAGCCCGATCATGTCGGACGAGCCGGAGGATGTCGCCGACATCACGTCCATCTGCGGTGGTATCGACATCAACATCGGCACCCTGAATATGCGCAGCATCGAGGCGATGCACATCGCCGGGAAAAAGGCCGCCGGCCTGCACCACACGCTTCTGCTCGATCCGGTCGGAGCCGGCGCCAGCAGACTCCGCACGGAGACCGCTGTCAGTCTCATGGAGGAGCTTCCGTTCGATGTGATCCGCGGAAATGTCTCCGAGCTGAAGGCCCTCGCTCTTGGCAGCACCACGACGAAAGGCGTCGACGCGGATGCCGCGGACGCGGTCACGGACCGGAATCTGGATGATATGGTTTCCTTCGCAAAAAGCTACGCGAAGACGACCGGAAGCATCATCGCCATCACCGGCGCCATTGATCTCGTCGCAGACGCGGACCGCTGCTTCTGCATCCGGAACGGACGGCCGGAGATGGGCCGGATCACCGGAACCGGATGCCAGCTCTCGGCCCTGATGACCGCCTACGTCACGGCGAACCCGGACCGTCCGCTGGAGGCGTCCGCCGCGGCGGTATGCCTGATGGGACTCGCGGGCGAGATCGGCTGGTCCAGAATGCAGGAGGGCGACGGCAACGCGACGTACCGAAACCGCATCATCGACGCGATCTGCAACATCGACGGCGAGACCCTCGGGAAAGGAGCAAATTTTGAAATTCGATAAATCCTCTCTTCTGCTCTACGCGGTGACCGACCGTCACTGGCTCTCCGGCCGCCGTCTGATCGACGACGTCAGGGATGCGCTGGACGGCGGCGTCACGTTCGTGCAGCTCCGCGAAAAAGACGACATGGCGCTGCCACACGATGCGTTTTTAGAGGAAGCGAAGGAGATTCAGGCGCTCTGCGCGAACTATCACGTCCCCTTCGTGCTGGATGACGACGTGGCGCTGGCACTGGAATGCGGCGCGGACGGCGTTCACGTCGGGCAGCACGACCTGGAGGCCGGGTCCGTCCGCAGAATGCTGGGACCGGATAAAATTCTCGGGGTTTCCGCCCAGACCGTTGAGGAGGCGCTGCTGGCGGAGCGCGAGGGCGCCGATTACCTCGGCGTCGGCGCGGTGTTTCCCACCGGATCGAAAAACGACGCGGACGACGTGAGCCACGAGACGCTGAAAGAAATCTGCAGCGCCGTCTCCATCCCGGTCATCGCGATCGGCGGCATCACCCGGGACAACGTGGCGGAGCTTTCCGGCAGCGGCATCGACGGGATCGCGGTCATCTCCGCGATCTTCGCAAAGCCGGACCGGAAAGAGGCCGCATCGGATCTCCTCGCCCAGACGAAGCGGGCGCTTGACATCCGCTGAGCCGCAGGAGGAGAGAAGATGATCGATTTTCCGGAGATTCAGGCGGTGCTCTTTGACATCGACGGAACACTGATCGATTCCATGCCGATCTGGGATGAGCTCGGCGCGCGGTACCTGCGCGCCCGGAACATCGAACCCGAACCGGAGCTCGGGAAGATTCTGTTCCCGATGACCATCGATGAGGGCGTCACTTATCTGAAGGAACACTATTCGCCGAGTGATAAAAAGGAAGCGATCCGGGCCGGACTGATGAAGACCATCGATGATTTTTACCGCTTCGAGGTGCCGCAGAAGGACGGTGCGGACGCATTTCTTAAGCGGATAGCCGCAGATGGGATCCCGATGGTTCTGACGACCATCGGCGAACCCGCTCAGGAGGAGGCCGCCCTCACACGCCTCGGTCTCCGCCGATATTTCGGCAAAATGTACGTGTGTGAGGAGTATCATACGACAAAAAAAGAGCCGCTGATCTATCAGATCGCGGCCCGTGAACTGGGCGTCTCCCCGGAGCATACCCTCGTCGCCGAGGATATGCTTCAGGCAGTCCGCGCGGCGAAGTGCGCCGGCTTCCGGACGCTTGCCGTCGCCGATGAAGCCAGCCGGCCGGACCGGACGGAACTGATCCGCACGGCGGACCGGTTCATCGACAGCTTCCGCGAACTGCTCTGAAAGCCGCCGGGCGCTGCGTTGAACTCCGGCTCCATCTGCCGGGCGCTGCGTTGAACTCCCCGGCTCCACCTGCCGGGGGTCAGCAGATCCTCGGCAGCAGTTCTCCGCCCGGCGGCGGAAGGAGCGTCTCCGCTCCGATCTGCGTGCGCACCGCAACTCTTCCCGACGGTCCCTCCGTCACTTCGCCGATCACCGCGGCGTTCGCCGTGTACTTCCCGTTTTTCAGAATCCGGACAATCCCGTCCGCCTGACTCATCGGCGCGAAGCAGACCATGGTCCCCTCGCAGGCCAGATACAGCGGCTCAAGGCCGAGCATGCCGCACACGCCGCCGACCGCCGGATCGACGGGGATCTTCTCCCGGTCAATCCGGATCCCGACTCCGCTCTCCTTCGCGATCTCATAAAGCACCGTGCCGACTCCGCCGCGCGTCGCGTCGCGGAACGCCCGCACTTCCTTCGTACAATCCAGAACCGACTGCACCGCACCCCAGAGCGGCGCGTCGTCGCTTTTCACATCCGCCTCGATCCCGAATTCATCGCGCGCAAGAAGAATGGCGCAGCCGTGCCTTCCGATGTCGCCGGTCACGATCACGGCGTCGCCCGGTTTCACGTTTTTTCCGGACAGATTGACGCCCGGAAGAAGCTCGCCGACTCCGGTCGTCGTGATGAAGAGCCCGTCGACCTGTCCTTTCCCGGCTACCTTCGTATCCCCCGCGACGATCACGACGCCCGCCTCCCGCGCGGTCTCGCCCATGGACGATACGATGCGTCTGAGCTCCTCCAGCGGAAATCCCTCCTCAATCACAAAGGAACAGGTGAGATACTGCGGCTTCGCCCCCATGCAGGCAAGATCGTTCACCGTTCCGCAGATGGAAAGCCGGCCGACATCGCCCCCGGGAAAAAAGCGGGGCTGCACGATAAAGCCGTCCGTGGTCATCGCGATCCGTCCGGACGGAGCCGGAAGAACCGCCGCGTCATCCGCGGTAAAATACGCGTTGTCAAACTGACTGCGAAAAATCGAAGCGATCAGATCCGAAGTCTGAGCGCCGCCGGCGCCGTGCGCCAATGTAACTGTTTCCATTTGCTTCTCCTCAATCCTGGTCTCGAAAAACCGGCTGCGGACCGGTTCATCGGATGCTGTATTTGTAGTAAGCCGAGCAGGTTCCCTCGGAGGATACCATGCAGGCGCCGACCGGATCCGCCGGCGTGCAGACCTTGCCGAAAAGCGGACACTGCTCCGGGGTGATCCGGCCCATCAGCACATCGCCGCAGCGGCACGCCGGATTCGGACGGCTGTGCATCTCCGGCAGGTCAAAGGCCTCGCGCGCGTCGAAGGCGCGATACCCGCTGTTCAGCCGCAGTCCGGAGCACGGAATGGTGCCGATGCCGCGCCAGACAGCGTCGCAGGGCTCCATGGTTTCACGGATGAGCGCGCGTCCCGCCGGCGAACCTTCTTCGGTCACGACCCGCGGATAGCAGTTCTCCGCAAAGGGCTTCCCCTCCTGCAGCCGCTTCAGAATCACAGCGAGCGCAGTCAGGATCTCCCCGGAAGTGAAGCCGCAGACCGCGCCGGAAATTCCCTCGCGCACAAGTTCCCGGTAAATGCCCATGCCGGTGATCGCTGAGACATGTCCCGGATACAAAAACGCGTCCGCGCTGCCCGCGAGCGTGCGGTAGGCCTGATCCATCGTCTTATTTGCGACGAGAAGCCAGAAATTTCCGACGCCCTCCTGCTTCGCCTTCTTCACGGCGAGGCAGGAAGCCGGAGCGGTCGTCTCAAATCCGACCGCGAGGAAAACAACCCGTTCCTCCGGATGCGACTTTGCGTACGCAAGGGCGTCCAGCGGCGAGTAGACGATCCGCACCTTCGCGCCCTCCGCTCTGGCGCCGGCCAGACTTTCCTCCGTCCCCGGCACCCGGACGAGATCGCCGAATGTTGTGATCACCGCTCCTTTTTTTGCCAGGCAGACTGCTTCATCGATGTATCCGGTCTCCGTAACGCAGACGGGGCAGCCCGGTCCTGAGATCAGATGCACCGTATCCGGAAGAATCTGACGGATTCCGTACTGAAAAATGGCGTGGGTGTGCGTTCCGCAGACCTCCATAATCCGCACCGGCCTCCCGCTGTAATTTTTTATCCGTTCAAGCGCTTTCTGATTTTCCATCAGATATCCTCCATGATCCGTCTCGTCTCTTCCGCGTCGTCCGCGGTGATTTTCGCGATCGCCATCCCCGCGTGAACCATCACGTAATCACCGGGATTGACATCCGCAAGGAGCTCGGTCGAGATCTCCCTCTTCGCGCCTGTCGCGTCTACAATCGCTGTGCCGTCTTTCGCTCTGACTACTTTAGCGGGTAATCCTACACACATAATCTGATCCTTTCTTCTGAACAATCTCCGATCTGTTTCGATTTGCTTATCTTCCGTTCAGCCATGCCATTGCCGCATAAGCCTGCCCCACCGCAATACCGCCGTCGTTCGGCGGGATCAGGCTGTGGGTCAGCACCCGGAAACCGTTTCCCTCCAGAAGCTCCTTCGTCATCCGCAAAAGAAGGAGGTTCTGGAACACCCCGCCCGAAAGAGCCACGGAGGCGATTCCGGTCTGTTCGCGGCAGCGCACCGCGCCGGCCAGAATGAATTCGGCGGCTGCGCGGTGAAAGATCCAGGCGAGCCGCTCCGGATCATCCCCGGCGAGCCTTTGCTCCGCCAGCATGCGAACCAGCTCCTCCGTCCGGATCACGAAGCTCCGCTCGCGCCCCGAATCCCCTCCGACCGGTTTCGGATGGACGGACGCGTGTTCCGTATCATATGGGCTGACCGCAAACAGTTCCTCCCATCGGATCCGGTCCGGACCGCCAGGGATTTCCTCTTCGTACCGCTTCGCCGCGAACTCCAGCGCCATCGAGGCTTCGCCCTCAAAGGTCGAGCAGTTCCGGATGCCCAGAATCGAGGACACCGCGTCAAAGAGCCGGCCGGCCGATGTGGATTCAACCGTGTTGAACCCGTGCTCCAGCATTCCGCACTGGGCGCGGAGATTCTTCCCGTCCGCGAGGCCGAGCCTCTCCATGATCGGAAGGGCGTCTCCGCCGAAGCAGGAACGAAGCAGGGAGACGGTGATCCGCCATCCCTCGCGCGCGGACGCATCCCCGCCCGCCTGGGCAAAAGGTGCGAGGCTTCCAATTCTTGTGAATCCGGAGGGATCCGCGATCAGGAACTCTCCGCCCCAGATCGTCCCGTCGCTTCCGTATCCGGTCCCGTCGAAGGAAACGCCGATCACCGGATCCCGGATTTCATTTTCCGCCATGCACGAGAGCACATGGGCGTAATGGTGCTGAACAAAAATCAGCGGGAGCTGCGTCTCCCCGGCAAACGCGGTGGAATTGTATTTCGGGTGAAGGTCGCACGCCGCGGCCTGCGGAACAATCTCCAGAAGACGTTCCATCCTCCGGACGGCCGACCCGAGCGCCTCCACGGACCGGAGATCCGCCAGATCCCCGATGTACGGGGATGGGTAATACCACTCATTTTTCGCGAGCACAAATGTATTCTTCAGCTCGCCGCCGACCGCGAGAATCTGTCCCTTCCAGTTCTCCGGACCCTTCACGGGAAGCGGCGCAAAGCCGCGGGACCTTCGGATCATATACGGCTTTCCGAAAACCGTCTGCATCACCGAATCGTCTGCCCGCAGGCGGATCTTCCGGTCATTGGAAAGGATCACGTCGCACATCGGTCCGAGAAACCGCACGGCTTCTTCCGTTGTGCGGCAGATCGGCGCGCCGCCGGGATTTCCCGAGGTCATCACAAGCACATCGGTCATCGGCTCTTTGTCCGGGTAATCGAACAGAAGCATCTGAACCGGCGCGTACGGAAGCATCACGCCCAGGTACGGGTTGTCCGGCGCAAGCACGTCCGGAAGCGCGCTGTCTTTCTTTCGCTCCAGCAACAGAATCGGCTTCTGCACGCCGGTCATTATTTTTTCCTGCCCTGCGGCAAGGATGCACTCCTTTTTTACCGTCTCCAGATCCCGCATCATCACTGCGAACGGCTTCTGCGGCCGGTTTTTGAGCTCCCGCAGCCGCGCGACCGCACGGGCGTTCCGGGCGTCGCAGCAAAGATGAAACCCGCCGATTCCTTTGATCGCGGCAATTCCGCCCCCGCGGATCACGCGCCGCGTGTAAATAAGCGCGTCGCCCTTCGTCTCGCCGCGGCCCGGGATGAAAAGGACCGGTCCGTCGTCGTTGCAGCAGACCGGCTGCGCGTGGTATCGCCGCGTCTCGCTGTGCGTGTACTCGTATTCGCACTGCCTGCACATCGGGAACTCCGCCATGCTCGTCCGGACCCGGTCGTAGGGCATGGAATCCAGGATCGTCAGCCTCGGCCCGCAGTCCGTGCAGTTAATAAACGGGTGAAGATACCGGCGGTTCTCCGGATCAAACAGTTCCTCGCGGCATTTGCCGCACGTCGCCAGATCCGGCGATACGAAAATATCGCCGGCTTCGCTCCTGCTGGCGCGAATCGTGAAGGAAGCCGCCCCGACCGGGATCTCCTCCTGCGTCTCGACGCGGATAATGGCGGAAACGCGCGGCGCGTCGTCGACCAGACGGCGCCGGAACACGCCCAGGGTTTCCGGATCCGATTCCGCGTGAATCTCGACGTAGGAGCCCTTGTTGCACACGTCGCCCGCGATATGAAGTTCCTGCGCCAGCCGGCTCACGAAGGGCCGGAACCCGATTCCCTGCACGATGCCGTACAGACGGATTCTCACGCGCCGAAGACACATCTCTTTCATCTTATCTCACCTGCTCCCCGCGGCCGTGCTTCCGGACACTCTGCGGGGCCGTGCCTCCGGAAAATTCTGCGGGGCCGCGCTCCCGGACACCGCGAAATGCGGCAGCGGGATGAATTCCGCGCCGCACCCGGCGCACGCCCGCTCCAGAAGCGGATCCGCGTAAATCCGATCGAAGGAGTTCTCATCGATCAGGCGGATAAAATCATCCTCCCCCCGCAGAAGGATGCATCCGTCCGGTCTGCCGCCCGGAAGATCAAAAAACGTCGCGGTCCGGATGGAAACCTCTCTCTCCCGCTCCCGGATCACACGTCCAAGGGCGTCCGCAAACACCGCCTGATGGACGATCAGGACGCTTCCGCCCCGGCCCGTCTCCCCGCGCTGATTTTCGCGGGACGCCCCGCCATTTCGGTCCCCGATGAGCGCTTCGCCGACCGGGTAGCCGGCGCGCCACGGAATGTTCCATCTCCGCTCCATCTCCCTCGCCGCCGCGGCGCCGGAGGGAGCGGTCACAACGGTTAATTCCGCGGACGGCAGCTTTTTGAGATCCTCAAACCGGTCTCCTACGATCAGAATCTCCCGGTCCGGATACTTCCTCTGAAGCCTCTCCCGGACCGCTTCCGAATCATCTCCCGGCGCGAGATCAAGGGGCGTGCATCCGAACACGGCGACAGGCCCGGCCCCATCCGCAGCATTTCCGCTTCTTTTTTCTCCGGCCGCCGCGATTCTGACCAGCTCGAGATACGCGCCGGACGCGCCGCGGTCATACAGATCCATCCCGTTCGTCTCCACCGCCGCCGCCGGAATCCGGAACCTGCGCTCCGCCTCTCTCACCAGGCCGCGGAAATCCGTGCCGATCACGGCGGGCACCGGCGACCCGATGATCGCGAGAAAATTGGCGTCAAACTGCTCAAGCACCTCCGCCGTCTTGTCCAGCATCGCCCGGTCCCGCCCGAGAATCGCATCAAGATCCCGGAGGCCCGCCGAGAAGACCGCGCTTTTCTCCGTAAACCAGCGCGGCTCATCAAAGCCGCAGGAATTTCCGGTGCAGCCGCCCGCATCGAGAATGACGGAGACGCCGCCCAGCCGGAAAAAGACCGACACCGCCCCGGAGATGTCCGGTGCGAACGGCGACAGATATTTCATTAATCCCTTCAAAGCGCCGCCTCCATTTCATTCAGAAAAGCGATCAGGCCGCGGTAACCGAACGGCTGAACGTCGCTGCAGAACCCGACCGGAACCGCGTCCGGCTCATACCACGGCGCATCGCGGCCGACCGCCGCGTCCGCCCCCGCTCCCGACCGGTAATTCATCATCGACGGAGACGTTCCGAAATAAATCGCCGTATCCGGCGAACGCTCCGCGATCTCGCGAAGATACGGAAAATCCGTCCGCGTGTACGGCGCGAAAATTTCCGATACGCCGTACCCGTAAGACAGAAGCGCCGCAGCAAGCTCAAACGGATTCGCGTTCAGCATCTGCCCGAGCGCGAACGTCAGCGCGGGATGATCCTTCCGGAAGTCTTCAAGCCGCTGACGCGCCTCCTCCCGGTACGGCCGGTCGTCGAAGGTTACGCCGATCGCCGCTCCCAGCAGCTCGTACTGCTTCGCGATGCGCCCGACCGCATAACACCGGGTCAGATCAATGTACGGCATGCCGGTCCTCTCCAGAAGGCGCTGCGCCGCAAAATCCGCTTCCGGATTCAGCACAAGATTGAAATTTGCGCTCCCCATCTCCAGAAATTCCCCGTACGTGCCGCAGCGGGAAATTTCCCGGATGCGGGTCAGTCCGGCCTTCCGGAACATCGGATACAGCTCGGAATCTTCCAGCAGCGGCGCAAAATATCCGAGCAGATTGACCGCGTGCGGATCGACCGGCCGGCGGGCGAGCTCCCCGTACAGCGTGTCCCGTATCAGCGCCATCGGCGGCTTCGTCCCCTCGCGCGTCAGCGCGTACATATAGCACGGGATCACGCGGACGCCCGCCAGCTCCTCCGCCCGTCTGCAGACCGGATCCGGATCCGTCCCCAGCAGCGCATCCACGCAGGTGAAGCAGACAAACACCACCTTCGGCCGTTTCTCCGGCACCCCGACGATCTCCGCGACAGCCTGAGGGATCTTGTTCAGATGGCGGCTCATTACCAAATCCGTCTCATCCATATTGAGATAAAACATCCGGTCCGCGTAACCGGACTCCCGTGAAAGGATCGTGCTGTTCCGCCCGCAGCAGCCCGGGGACACCAGCAGCATCACGGACTCCGGCATCACAAGCGCCGCGCGCTTTACGCCGAACCCGTTCGCCCCCGGCGAATTATAGGAGAGCGTCGCGGGCGAGCTGTAGATCAGCGATGAGGCCGGCAGTGCCTCCTTCGGCATCCGGCCGGGTCCGAGACGGACCGCCTCCGACGCGGTCAGAGAAAACGGCTCCCTGTTCATCGGTCACTCCTCCATCAGTTTTTCCGCGAGCTCCCGATACTTCCGGCTGACCGGAAGATCCGGATCGCCCGCCACAACGGTCATCCCCTGATCCTCAAACCGGATGATGTCGCCGCTTCTGGGAATATCGGCGACAATCGGAAGATTCCGCTCCTTCGCAAACGCCTCCACGCGCTCATACTCGCCCTCCACGTTCCGGCGGTTCAGGATCAGTCCGCCGACGGACGCGTAGCCGCGGTCCGCAAAATTCAGAACCGCGCGGTTGATGTTGTCCGCGGCGTAGAGCGCCATCTTCTCGCCCGAGGTCACGATCAGAACCTTCTCCGCGTAACCCTCGCGGATCGGAGCTGCAAACCCGCCGCAGACCACATCGCCGAGCACGTCGTACAGCACCACGTCCGGCCGGATCTTTTCAAATACCTCCAGCTCCTCGAGCAGATCAAAGGTGGCGATGATTCCCCGCCCCGCGCAGCCGAGCCCCGGCGTCGGTCCGCCTGTCTCGATGCAGTAGACGCCGCCGTAGCCGGTTACCCCGACCTCTTCAAACCCCGGCGCTTCATCATGCTCCCGGTAATAATCCATAACCGGCTGCAGCTTCTGCCCGTTCAGAAGATTCAGCGTCGAATCCGCCTTGGGGTCGCAGCCGATCTGAATGACCTTCTTCCCCATATCCGCCAGCGCCGCCGAGAGGTTGCTCGTCGTCGTCGACTTGCCGATTCCGCCTTTTCCGTAAATTGCAATTTTCTTCATTTTTATCTCCATCCCGCCGCGCGGCGGGTCTCTCTGTGTGAATCCGATCCTGTACGCCGGCCGGCTCACGCACGGAAAACCACCGGGGACGCCGGTTCGATTTTATTCTCTCTTTCGCTCACAACCAGATCCTTCTGCGCGTCCAGAATATTTTTCACCGCGTCCGGTCCCGCAAACACGGGATGCTGATCGCGGTAATACCGCCCGGAAAATGCGTCGTGCGGGAGGAAAACGAACTTGTCCCGTTCATCCGGAAGCAGCCGCCCGTAAATGGGATCGGCGAGGATCCGGTCCGCCTTCTCACACGCCTTGCGGATCGCATGCTCATCATCCGTGATCATCATGCCCCGCGTCAGTTCCCGGGGCGCGTCCGTGATCGGACAGAGGAAGCGGATTTCGCCGAACTTTCCCGAAAGCGCCGCGGCCTCGCCGAAGCTTCGCACCGCGACCGGCTCGCCGATGATCAGAAGCGTTTTTCCGTCCGATGGCAGATTCTTTGCGATATCCGCCGGAATCTCCCCGGGAACCCTCTTTGCCGCCTCCGCAGCAGCATCCTCCGGGAGGCGCAGTCCGGCGGCCCGGATCCTGCCGATCCACTGCCCGGTCGCTTCCTCCCCCACCGGGAACCCGGTCACGCAGGGAATTCCGTATGTCTTCTCCATCCATCGCGCGAGCGGATATCCGGTGGAGGAAATCACAACGTTCACATCCGCCCGGCAGGATGACGCGAGCGTCTCCGCCGTGTCGCCCATCGCCCAGGTGCTTACCAGCTCCATTTCGTTTTCCCGGATCAGCGTCTTTAACTCCGTGACCGTTCCGGTGACGGAAAAATCAAGCGGCGTCGCCCCGAGAAGATTCACGCGGAGAGGGCCGTCCACGGGGCGTTCCGATATCCTTGAACTTTTCGTGCCCTTCTCTTCCGGCGGAACCATGAAGCGTTTCGCGAAGGCAAGAAACGCCTCTCCCGCCCCGTGCACGTAGGAGTGAATTCCGTCCGTGCGGAAGCCCAGCGTCGGGACGCCCGTCGCCTTCTCCGTCATCCTCGCGACCGCCTTAAAATCCGTCCCGATCACATTCGGCATCGGACTGCCGCCGATCGATATGAACTTCGGACGGGTCTCGTCCGACACCTCTTTGATGTCCCGGATCAGACGGCTGTCGCTGCCGTAGATCGTATCGATCTCATTCAGTCCGGAGAGATAAACCATGGAGGGAATGTCGTACCATCTCGGCTCGTTGTGAGTCGTATAGGTTGAATTGCATCCGGACGCGTCGTGGATGACCACAAGGCCTCCGAGCTCATAGAGCGCCGAGCAGATCCCGAAAATATCCACCGAATACGTGGAGAGTACCCGCTGTGCCTGCTTCATATTCTTCGAACCTCCTCCATCATTACCCGACGCATCCGAGCGCCTTTACCTGAATCAGCGCCGCCACATCCTTCGGCTCTGCCGCCGCCTCCTCCATATGCCGCGCCAGCTTTACGATCCCGGAAAAGCCGTGCAGGCCTCCGTTCTCGACGATGTTGACAAACCGGTCGGTCCCCGTGAAATACGCCGCCTTCTGCCCGACCGCGAGCACTCCTCCCAGCTTCGCGCAATCCGTGCGGGGAAGCAGGCGCATCTTGTAATGAAGCGCCGCCCGGAGCTTCAGATCCGGGTAATTTTCCCGCAGAAACTCAAAATTTTCCCGCTCTTCTGCGCAGTACGCGTCGCAGTAGACGGCGTAGACGCGGATGCCATGGGTCAGAAGAAGACGCGCCAGCGACAACGGT
>ONLT01000119.1 GCA_900318755.1 uncultured Eubacteriales bacterium | reverse complement strand
CTGCTCCCGCTACTGCGCGCGCGTCGTGAAAAATGTCCACCTCGCGCCGTCGCCGAAGTGGATGCAGAGAGCGCTCGCGTCGAACGGAATCCGCCCGATCAATAATCTCGTCGATATCACAAACTATGTGATGGGAGAGTACGGCCAGCCGATGCACGCGTATGATCTGGACCGGATCGAGGAGAGGAAGATTGTGGTTGACCGCGCTGTGGACGGGGAGAAGTTTGTCACCCTGGACGGACAGGAGCGCACGATGGATCATGATGTCCTGATGATCCGCGACGGAAAACGATCCGTCGGAATCGCCGGCATCATGGGCGGCGAGGATTCGATGATCACGGATGATGTGAAGAATGTTCTGTTTGAGGCGGCCTGCTTCGACGGGACGAACAACCGTCTGTCTGCAAAACGCATCGGACTTCGCACGGATGCGTCCGGAAAATTCGAGAAGGGTCTGGATCCGAACAACGCGGAAGAGGCCATCAACCGCGCCTGCCAGCTGATCGAGGAGTTCGGGGCGGGCGAGGTCGTCGGCGGAATGGTCGACTATTACCCGGTGAAGCGTGAGGAATCCCGCGTGAAATTTGAACCGGACCGCATCAATGCGCTGCTTGGAACGGATATTTCCAGGGAACAGATGCTGGAGTATCTTGATCTCGTCGAGCTGAAGCTCGATGAGAAGACGGGGGAGATCGTCGCGCCGACGTTCCGCCAGGATATTCACAGATGCTGCGACATCGCCGAGGAGGTGGCGCGCTTCTTCGGATATGACAACATCCCGACGACCCTGCCCTCCGGCGAAGCGACAGCCGGAAAGCTGACGTTTAAGATGCGCGTCGAGGAGAAGGCCCGCGACGTGGCGGAATACTGCGGATTTTCCCAGGGCATGTGCTATTCCTTCGAGAGCCCGAAGGTGTTTGATAAGCTGATGATCGCCGCGGATGATCCGATGCGCAGCGCCATCAAAATCGCGAACCCGCTGGGCGATGATTTCTCGATCATGCGCACGACGTCGGTGAACGGAATTCTGACCTCCCTGTCGACGAATTATAACCGCCGGAATAAGGACGTCCGCCTCTATGAGCTGGGCAATATCTATATTCCGAAGAGCCTGCCGCTGACCGCGCTGCCGGATGAGCGCATGCAGTTTACGCTGGGCTGGTACGGCGAGGGGGATTTCTATGACATGAAAGGCGTCGTCGAGGAGTTCCTTGGGCAGATCGGAATGCATCAGCGCGTCCGCTATGATAAGAACGCCGGGAAGAATTTCCTGCATCCGGGCCGTCAGGCGCTGATTAAATATGAAGACAGAGTCATCGGATACATGGGCGAGCTGCATCCGGCGGTCGCGAAAGCTTACGCGATCGGCGACCGCGTACAGCTTGCGGTCCTTGATATGCCGGAGATCGTGCCGATGGCGACCTTTGACCGCAAGTTTGAGGGCATCGCGAAATTCCCGGCGGTTTCGCGCGATCTTTCTATGGTCGTTCCGAAGGACATTGAGGCGGAGAAGATTGAGGATATGATCCGCCAGAGAGGCGGAAAGATTCTGGAGAGTCTGACGCTTTTCGACATCTATGAGGGCGATCAGGTGAAGGAAGGATACAAATCCATGGCTTATTCGCTCATGTTCCGCTCAAAAGAAAGAACGCTCGAAGAGGCGGATATCACAGCCGCGATGAAGAAAATTCTGAACGGACTGTCGCAGATGGGCATTGAGCTCCGCAGCTGATCAGGGGATGTTTATTGACATGAAATTATTTATCATTCGACACGGTGAGACCTTCTGGAACCGGGAGCGCCGGCTCCAGGGACAGGAGGGCACGGATCTGGACGAGAAGGGAATCCGTCTGGCGGAGGTTACATCGGAAGCGATGCGTGACATCCCGATGGACCTGTGCATCACGAGCCCGCTTCTCCGGGCGCGGCACACGGCCGAGATCATGACGAGGGGACGCGGCATCCCGGTGATCGAGGACCCGCGCATCGAGGAGATCGCCTTCGGAGAATGGGAGGGCAAACACTGCATGCCGCCGAAACTTGAAATTCCGGCGGATCAGTGGAGCGTTTTCTTCCGGGATCCCTTTCACTTCGTGCCGCCAAAGGGCGGCGAGGCGATCACGGATGTAATCAGGCGGACGGCTGCTTTCTTAAAGGATGTGCTCTCCAATCCGCTGAACCAGACGAAGAATATTCTGATCTCGACCCACGGCTGCGCGATGCGCGCGCTGCTGAACCCGTACTACGACGATCCGGGGGATTTCTGGCAGGGCGGCGTTCCGAAAAACTGCGCGGTCAGTCAGGTCGTAGTGAAGGACGGGAGGGCAAAGCTCACCGTTTCAGACAGAATTTATTACAGGGCGGAGGAGGACGCCTGGCAGGCAATCTATGCCGCCGAGAAAAAAGCAGAATGAAGACGAGTGATTTTTACTATGATCTTCCGGAAGAGCTGATCGCACAGGATCCGCTCCCGGATCGGAGTGCTTCCCGCATGATGGTCGTTGACCGCGTCACAGGCGAGGTGACCGACACGGGATTCCGCCATCTGACTGATTATCTCACGGATAAGGACTGCCTGGTCATCAATGACACGAAGGTTATACCCGCGCGTCTTTTTGGAACCAGGGCGAAGACGGGCGC
Organism: uncultured Eubacteriales bacterium; assembly: GCA_900318755.1. Classification (GTDB taxonomy): domain Bacteria; phylum Bacillota; class Clostridia; order Lachnospirales; family Lachnospiraceae; genus CADBRN01. The sequence continues at coordinate 38,701 of ONLT01000119.1, read as the reverse complement.
GGCGGTCGAGGTGCTCCTTCTGAAACGCAATCCGGGCGACATCTGGGAGACGCTCGTCCGTCCGGGAAAGAAATGCCGCCCCGGCGATGAACTTGTTTTCGGCGACGGCATCCTGAAGGGGAAAGTGCTCGATATCGTGGACGACGGCAACCGCATGATTCAGTTTACGTACGAGGGAATTTTTGAGGAGATTCTGGACCGGCTCGGCGAGATGCCGCTGCCTCCGTACATCCGGCATAAGCTTCAGGACAAAGAACGGTACCAGACGGTTTACGCGAAACACGAGGGTTCCGCCGCGGCGCCGACCGCCGGCCTGCATTTTACGCCGGAGATGCTCCGGAAGGTTGCGGACATGGGCGTAAAAATCGCCCGCGTGACGCTTCACGTGGGACTCGGAACATTCCGGCCGGTCAAGGTGGAAGAAGTTACCGAGCATCACATGCATTCGGAGTTTTACCGGATCGAACAGGAGGCAGCCGACATCATCAACGGGACCCGGGCGAACGGCGGCCGGGTGATCTGCGTCGGGACGACGAGCTGCCGGACGCTGGAGTCCGCCGCGGCGGAGGACGGACACATCGAGCCGAAGAGCGGCTGGACGGATATTTTCATTTATCCCGGCTACCGGTTTAAGGTGATGGACGGGCTTCTGACAAACTTTCATCTGCCGGAGTCCACGCTGATCATGCTTGTCTCCGCGTTCGCCGGCCGCGAGCACGTGCTGGCGGCGTACCATCATGCGGTCGAAGAGCGGTACCGCTTTTTCTCCTTCGGAGACTGCTCGCTGTGGATTGATACGGGGACCGAAAGAGGCCTGCCGGCAGGCGATGCCGATTAATTATTTTTGTATGACAGAACAACCGGATGGAAACATTCGGTTTGTTTTGCATTTTGGGGCATACAATCCGTTGAATGATATAAAAAAGGTAGTATTGTGCCTCAAAATTTTATACAATATAACAAAAGACATTTGAATTTCGTATGGTTCAGCCCGCGCATCTGCACGGGAAAAATAATAAGAGGGAGGAAGAAGTTATGAATTATCAGGATGAGTACCACAGCAAGCTGGTCACGGCTGAACAGGCGGCTGCAGTCGTCAAAAGCGGCGACTGGGTTGATTACGGCTGGTCGACGTCGATTCCTCATGCGGTCGATGCGGCGATCGCCGAACGGCTGCCGGAACTTCACGATGTAAATTTCCGCGGCGGCATCGTGATGCATGAGCCGGAAATTTTCAAAATTGAGGATCCGGCCGCCCATATGACCTGGAACAGCTGGCACATGAACCCGATCGAGCGCCGCGCGATCCCGAAGGGATTCAGCTTTTACGCTCCGATCCGGTACTCTGAGCTTCCCAGATATTACCGCGAAAGTCCGGATGAGCTGAACGTGGCGGTCCTGCAGGTGGCTCCGATGGACAGCCACGGATATTTTAATTTCGGACCTGCGGGAAGTCATCTCGCGGCGATCTGTGAGAAGGCGCAGAAGGTGATTGTCGAGGTGAACGAGAATATTCCGGTCTGCTTCGGAGGAACCGGTGCCTATGTTCACATCAGCGACGTCGATATGGTCGTCGAAGGGGACAATCCTCCCTGTGATACGCTTCCGGCGCCGGCTCCTGCGACCGACCTGGACAGGAAGGTCGCGGAACTCGTTGTGAAGGAGATCCCGGACGGCGCGTGCCTGCAGCTCGGGATCGGCGGCATGCCCAACGCCATCGGCGCGATGATCGCGGAGAGCGACCTGAAGGACCTCGGAATTCATACGGAGATGTACGTCGATTCCATGGTCGATATGGCTCTGGCCGGAAAGATCACCGGCAGGCGCAAGAACATCGATGTGGGACGCCAGACGTTCGCCTTCGGCGCCGGCACGCAGAAGATGTACGATTACATCGATCACAATCCGGAGATGATGATCGTGTCCGTCGATTACGTCAACCGGACGCGGACCGTCGCGGCGCTGGACAATTTCATCTCCATCAACAATGCGATCGACATCGATCTGTTCGGTCAGGTCAACGCGGAGAGCGTCGGCACGAGAAATATCTCCGGAGCCGGCGGCCAGCTGGATTTTGTTCTCGGCGCGTACGCCTCCCGCGGCGGCAAATCCTTCATCTGCCTGTCTTCGACGCATACCGATAAAAAGACCGGCAAAGTCGGGAGCCGCATCCGCCCGACGCTGGCGCAGGGGAGCATCGTCACGGACACCCGCACCAATGTGATGTACGTCGTGACCGAGTACGGCATGGTAAACCTGAAAGGGCTGACGACCTGGGAGAGAGCCGAGGCGCTCATCAGCATCGCGCACCCGGATTTCCGCGACGAGCTGATCAAAGAGGCGGAGGCCATGCACATCTGGAGACGGAGCAATCATCGTTAAATAAAAAACGTTAAAAATTATACAAATAGATTTGACATACTAAAGTGCGTCATGTAAGATAATCCGTAGAAGCAAAACGAGGCTTCTTCGGTTCTGTAAATGGGGTTTCTAACAGGTAAGAATCAATCAGGAGGATAATTTCAAATGGCTAGAAAAGTTGTGTTAGCAGGCGCGTGCCGTACCGCTGTCGGAAAGATGGGCGGTGAACTCAGCACAGTTCCGGCGGTGGATCTGGGATCGGCCGTCATCAAAGAGGCGCTGAACCGTGCCGGTATAAAACCGGATCAGGTCGATGAGGTAATGATGGGATGCGTCATCCAGGCGGGGCTCGGCCAGAACGTCGCGCGCCAGGCGTCGATCAAGGCGGGACTTCCGATCGAGGTACCGGCTGTGACGATCAACGTGGTCTGCGGATCCGGTCTGAACAGCGTCAATATGGCGGCGCAGATGATCCGCTCGGGAGACGCGGATATCGTTGTGGCCGGCGGTATGGAGAGCATGTCCAGAGCGCCCTACGCGGCGATGAACGCACGTTTCGGCTACCGCATGAACAACGGCGCCTTCGTCGACACCATGGTTCATGACGCGCTGTGGGACGCGTTCAATGACTATCACATGGGAATTACCGCTGAAAACGTCGCGGAGAAATGGCATCTGACCCGCGAGGAGCTGGACGCGTTCTCGGTCCGCAGCCAGGAGAGAGCCTGCGCGGCAAGAGAGTCCGGACGGTTTAAAGATGAGATTGTTCCGATTGAGGTAAAGCTGAAAAAGAAGACGGTTGTTGTGGATACCGATGAGGGACCGCGTCCGGGAACGACGATGGAAGCGCTCGCAAAGCTTCGCCCGGCGTTTAAACCGGACGGTATGGTGACCGCAGGAAACGCTTCCGGCATCAACGACGGAGCGGCAGCGATCGTCGTCATGAGCGAGGAGAAGGCAAAAGAACTCGGCGTGAAGCCGATGGCGACGTGGCTTGGCGGAGCGCTGGCAGGCGTCGATCCGTCGATCATGGGCATCGGACCGGTCTACGCCACGAGAAAAGTGATGAGCAGACTCGGACTCACGGTGGACGATATGGATCTGATCGAGGCGAACGAGGCGTTCGCGGCACAGTCCTGCGCGGTCGCGAAGGAGCTGAATTTCGATATGGACAAGGTCAACGTCAACGGCGGCGCGATCGCCCTCGGCCATCCGGTCGGAGCTTCCGGCGCGCGGATTCTTACGACTCTGCTCTATGAGATGCAGAAGAGAGACGCGAAGAAGGGACTCGCGACGCTCTGCATCGGCGGCGGCATGGGATGCGCGACAGTTGTTGAGCGCGAGTGATTTCTGTCTGAAAAATGCCAGGAATTACTCATTGATCGTGGTAAAAAAGCAAGATATTAGTAGAAATAAGTTTGACAGGCTTTTATCATAAACGGAGGGTTGGTCATGAAAGTTGGTATTATTGGTGCCGGAACCATGGGAGCAGGAATTGCCCAGACATTTGCGCAGTGTGACGAGGTTGATACCGTCTATATGTGCGATATCAAGCAGGAGTTTGCGGACAGGGGATACGAGAGAATCAAGTCCGGTCTGGAAAAGCGTGTGGCGAAGGGCAAGATGGATCAGGCGGCGGCCGACGCGGTTGTAGCAAAGCTGCATCCCGGTCTGAACGCTCAGTGCACGGACGCGGATCTGATCGTCGAGGCGGCGCTTGAGAACGTCAAGATCAAAAAGGACTGCTTCACGGATCTGCAGGAGAATGTGGTCAAAAATCCGGACTGCATTTTTGCGACGAATACCTCCTCGCTTTCTATTTCCGAGATCGACAAGGGACTTTCCAAGCCGGTCATCGGAATGCACTTTTTCAACCCCGCTCCGGTCATGAAACTGGTTGAGGTTACAGTCGGAATCAACACGCCGCGTGAGGTTGTTGACAGGGTAAAAGAGATCGCTGTCAAGCTCGGAAAGTCTCCGGTCGAGGTCAAAGAGGCTCCGGGATTCGTCGTGAACCGCATCCTGATCCCGTATATCAACGAGGGTGTCGTTGTTCTGTCCGAGGGAACCTCCGATATTGAAGGCATCGATACGGCCATGAGACTCGGCGCGAACCATCCGATGGGACCGCTTGAGCTCGGAGATCTTGTGGGACTGGACATCTGCCTCGCGATTATGGAGACCATCTATCATGAGACCGGTGATCCGAAGTACCGTCCGGCGCCGCTGATGCGCAAGATGGTCCGCGGCGGAAAGCTGGGAAGAAAGACGGGAATCGGCTTCTATGATTACTCGAACGGCGGAAAAGTACCGACCGATCAGATTAAATAATATTTTTTAGTAGGAGGTCAAACATGGATTTCACGTTGGACAAGAAGCATGAGATGGCGAGATCTCTTTTCAGAGATTTCGCGCAGAATGAGGTTAAGCCGCTTGCTCAGGACGTCGATGAGGAAGAGAGATTTCCGGTTGAGACGGTCCAGAAAATGGCGAGATACGGATTCATGGGAATTCCGATCCCGAGAGAGTACGGCGGCCAGGGATGTGATCCGCTGACTTATACGATGTGTGTCGAGGAGCTTGCAAAGGTCTGCGGAACCACAGCGGTTATCGTTTCATCCCATACCTCGCTGTGCATGGATCCGATTCTTACGTTCGGAACAGAAGAGCAGAAACAGAAATATCTTCCGGATCTCGCCTCCGGGAAAAAGCTGGGTGCCTTCGGACTGACCGAGCCCGGCGCCGGAACCGATGCGCAGGGACAGCAGACAAAGGCGGTCCTCGACGGCGACGAATGGGTTCTGAACGGCTCCAAGTGCTTCATTACCAACGGCAAATATGCGGATGTCTATATCATTATCGCGGTTACCGGAACGGTTGAGAAACACGGAAGAACGATGAAAGAGATTTCTGCGTTCATCGTTGAAAAGGGTACGCCGGGATTCACGTTCGGAACGAAAGAGAAGAAGATGGGCATCCGCGGATCCGCTACCTATGAACTGATCTTCACCGACTGCCGCATCCCGAAGGAAAATCTGCTCGGAGTGCGCGGCAAGGGATTCAACATCGCGATGCACACGCTGGACGGCGGACGAATCGGTATCGCTTCTCAGGCACTCGGCCTCGCTGAGGGCGCGCTTGACGTGACGATCGATTACGTCAAGGAGAGAAAGCAGTTCGGACGTTCGATCGCGCAGTTCCAGAATACACAGTTCCAGATTGCAGATCTGAAGACGAGATGCGATGCCGCTCAGATGCTGGTTTACCGGGCAGCGAAAGCGAAAGAGACGCAGCAGCGCTACAGCGTCGAGGCAGCCGAGGCGAAACTGTTCGCGGCTGAGGCTGCGAGCGCGGTAACCAGCAAGTGCGTACAGCTGCACGGCGGCTACGGTTATATCAGAGATTACGATGTAGAACGCATGATGCGTGACGCGAAGATCACCGAGATCTACGAGGGAACTTCGGAAGTTATGCGCATGGTGATTGCCGGATCTTTATTAAAATAACAGGAGGATGGAACTGTGAAGATAGTTGTATGCATTAAACAGGTACCGGATACGAAAGGCGGCGTCGCCTTCAATCCGGACGGAACTCTGAACCGGGCAGCGATGCTCGCGATTATGAATCCGGATGACAAAGCGGGACTGGAGGCTGCTCTGAGACTGAAGGATCAGTACGGAGCAGAAGTTACGGTTCTGACCATGGGACTTCCGAAAGCAAAGGATGTTCTTCAGGAAGCACTCGCTATGGGCGCAGATAAGGCGATCCTGGTAACAGACCGCGTACTTGGCGGCGCTGATACCTGGGCGACCAGTACGACCATCGCGGGCGCGATCCGCAATCTCGATTACGATCTGATCATCACCGGGCGTCAGGCGATCGACGGTGATACCGCGCAGGTCGGACCGCAGACCGCCGAGCATCTCGGGCTGCCGGTCATCTCCTACACGCAGGATATCAAAGTGGACGGCGAATATCTCCACGTACAGCGTCAGTTTGAGGACCGCTATCACGTTCTGAAGGTAAAGATGCCGTGCCTGCTGACCGCTCTTTCCGAGCTGAACGAGCCGAGATACATGACCCCGAAGGGAATCTGGGACGCGGTTGACGCGGACATCACCGTGTGGGGAAGAAAAGACCTCAAGGATGTCGACGACTGCAACCTCGGACTGGCAGGATCCCCGACCAAAATCGCCAAGGCTTCCGACAAAGTCAGAAAGGGAGCCGGCGAGGTGATCAGGGATCTTGACGCGGACGGCGCTGCAAAAGCGATCACGGATAAACTGCTCGAGAAGCATATTATTTGAGAAGGCGGTGAAGAAGAATGAATCTGGAAGAATATAAAGGCGTATTCGTCTTTGCGCAGCAGGTCGACAATGAACTCAGCAACATTGCCTTCGAGCTGCTCGGCAAAGCAAAGGAGCTGGCGCAGCCCCTGGACACAAAGGTTACTGCGGTCCTGGTCGGACACAATGTAAAGAATCTTGCGGATCAGCTGGCGGAGTACGGCGCGGACCGCGTCATCGTCGTGGATGATCCGGAGCTTGAGGTGTACAGAACAGAGCCCTACGCGCACGCGCTGGCTTCTGTGATCAATGAGTATAAACCGGAGATCATGCTCGTGGGAGCGACCGCGATCGGCCGTGATCTCGGACCGACCGTTTCCGCGCGTGTGGCGACCGGTCTTACCGCGGACTGCACGAAACTGGACATCGGCGATTTCCCGCTTCAGCCGAAGGAAGGTGTCGAGACGAAGCACAATCAGCTGCTGATGACCCGTCCCGCATTCGGCGGAAATACGATCGCTACGATCGCCTGCCCGAACAACCGTCCGCAGATGGCGACCGTTCGTCCCGGCGTCATGCAGAAGATTACTCCGATCAAGGGCGCGAAGGCTGAGGTGATCGAATTCAACCCGGGATTCACCCCGAACAGCCGCTATGTCGAGATCGAAGAGGTTGTGAAGAAGGTCAGCGATGTTGTTGACATTCAGAACGCGAAGATTCTTGTTTCCGGCGGCCGCGGCGTAGGGAGCCCGGAGAATTTCCAGATCCTGCGCGATCTGGCGAAGGCGGTCGGCGGCGAAGTCTCCTGCAGCCGTGCGGTGGTCGATTCCGGTTGGATGCCGAAGGATATGCAGGTCGGACAGACCGGAAAGACCGTTCGTCCGCAGGTATACTTCGCGATCGGAATCTCCGGCGCGATCCAGCATGTGGCAGGTATGGAGGAGTCCGACTTCATCATCGCGATCAACAAAGATGAAGATGCTCCGATCTTCGATGTGGCGGATTACGGCATCGTCGGAGATCTGAACAAGGTTGTTCCGAAGCTGACCCAGATGATCAACGAGGCGAAAGCCGCGAAGTGATCAAAACAGGAGCGGTGATCGCTCCGATGATCATAAAAGCCCGGTGCGGCATCTCCCGTGTATTCGGGAGGCGCCGCACCGGGCCTTTCTTAACGGAAAGGGATCCGGATCAGGACAGGTTCCAGATGTCTTTGTTATACTCTGCGATGGTCCGGTCGGATGAGAAGAAGCCGGCCTTCGCGATGTTTACGGCCATTTTGCGCGTCCACGCATCGCCGCTTCCGCAGTCCTTCAGCATCTGATCCTTGATCCGGACGTACTCGTCGAAATCAGGGAAGGTCATGAACCAGTCCTTTCCGATCAGCTCGTCGGAAAGCCGCTTCAGATCGCTTTTCGTGCCTTCCGCGCACATCTCCGGTCCGGTCAGAAAGTCGACCGCGGCCTTCAGATCCGGATTTTTCCGGTAATAATCGGACGCGATATAATCCGCTTTTTTATAATGGGCGATCACGGTGCTGCTGTCCATGCCGAAGGTGTAGATGTTGTCCGGGCCGACGAGATCCGCGATCTCAACGTTCGCGCCGTCCATCGTTCCAAGTGTGACCGCTCCGTTCAGCATGAACTTCATATTACTGGTTCCGGACGCTTCCTTGGACGCGAGGGAGATCTGCTCGGAGATATCCGTCGCCGGAATCAGATGTTCCGCAGCGGTGACGTTATAGTTCTCCAGCATCACGACGGAAAGATACGGCCGGACCTCCGGCGTGTTTTCGACGACGGCGGAAAAGGTCAGAATCGCGTGGATGATATCCTTTGCGATGATGTACGCCGGCGCCGCTTTTGCGCCGAAAATAACCGTGATCGGACGGGACGGGCGGTATCCTTCCCTGATTTTCTGATACATATGAATCGCCCAGAGCAGGTTCAGCTGCTGACGCTTGTACTCATGAAGGCGTTTCGCCTGCACATCGAAGACGGAATCCGGATCGATGCGGATCCCCTGTGCGCGGAACAGCCAGTCTGCGAACTGTTCTTTTTTCTTCTTCTTGATGGTCCGGAGTTCGCCAAGAAACGCCGGGTCGTCACAGCAGGTCAGAAGGCGCTCCAGTCCGTCTGCATTCCGGATCCAGTCCGTACCGATGCGGCTTTCGATCAGCCGGGTCAGCTCCGGATTGCTCATGACGAGCCAGCGCCGGAATGTGATGCCGTTCGTCTTGTTGTTGAACTTCGACGGGTAGAGGCCGTAGAAATTCTTCAGCTCGGAATGCTTCAGAATTTCGGTGTGGAGCTTCGCAACGCCGTTTACGGAGTGGCTGTAATGGATGTCGATGAAGGCCATGTGGACGCAGTGGTTTTCATCGATGATCCGGACGGAAGGATCGCTGCAGGTCTCTTTTAACCGCGCATCCAGATCGCGGATGATCGGCATCAGATGCGGAACCGCCTTTTCCAGATACGCTTCCGGCCAGGTTTCCAGCGCCTCCGCCAGGATCGTGTGATTCGTATAGGCGCAGACGTTCCGGACGATGTCGATCGCTTCGGACTCATCGATGCCGCGCTCCATAAGAAGCCGGATCAGCTCCGGTATGACCATCGTCGGATGGGTATCATTGATCTGGACCGCCGCATAGTCCGCGAGGTCGTGGAGGTTGCTTCCGCGCTCGCAGCACTCGGCGAGAATCAGCTGCGCGGCGTTCGACACCATGAAGTACTCCTGGTAGACGCGGAGAAGCCGGCCGTCCCCGTCGCTGTCATCCGGATAGAGAAAGAGAGTCAGGTTTTTTTCAATTTCTTTTTTGTTAAAATGAATCTTATTGTGGATGACCCGCTCGTCGACGGTGTCGGCGTCGAACAGGCGGAGACGGCCGCATCTGCTTCCGTAGCCGGTCACGTCGATCTCGTACATGGTAGATGTGACGCGGAACCCCCCGAAGGGAACCGTGAAATGGCGTTCCGTGCGGCGCATCCAGTTTTCCTGGCCCCAGTGCATCCAGTAATCCGGAGATTCAAACTGGTGATGATCCTCAAAGGACTGACGGAAGAGGCCGCAGTGATAAGCGAGACCGACGCCGTCCGCCGGGAGCCCCAGCGTCGCCAGACTGTCGATGAAGCAGGCGGCCAGCCGTCCGAGCCCGCCGTTTCCGAGAGACGGCTCGCTCTCCAGCTCTTCAAGCCTTGCGAGATCTTTTCCGGCGGCGGCCAGCTCGTTTTTAACCTCCTCATAAATGCCGAGGTTGATCAGGTTGTTTGAGAGAAGCTTGCCGATCAGAAATTCGGCGGAGATATAATAGAGCTTCTTTTTTCCCTCGTTATAGCCGGTCTTCCCTGCCCGGCTGCTGATCAGATTCAGCAGTGCGTTGTAAAGTTCAAGATCCGTACACGACGCGAGGTCTCTGCCCGCGAAGTCTCTTAACGAAGTCTTTGTCCGGTTCGTGCTGTTCATGGGTTCCTCCCTTCTCTGCCCTGTGATTCCCAGCTCTGATAAATGAAATGATACGCGCAGATCCGCCTTGATTCTTGCATTAAGAGCGCGAAAAATAGTACAATCCTAGCATATAGGAGGACATGCGCCATGGATTTGGAAAAATACATCCAGTATCATGAGACGGAGCAGCACGGACAGCCGGGTTTTTCTTATAACACATACCTCTGTACGATCCCGCAGGATTTCGATCACGTGGATCTTCACTGGCACAGCGAGATGGAAATCATCTATGTGAAGAGCGGAAGCGGCAGAGTAACGGCCGGTCCGGATACGTACGGGGTGGAGGAGGGCTGCATCGTTCCGGTGCTTCCCAGTGAGCTGCACGCGATTTACGGGTCGCCGGGCGTTCGCATGGAGTACGAAAATATCATTTTCCGGTTATCGATTCTGGACAGCAGGGACGAGAATGACTGGTGCCGTGAAAATGTGATCGAGGCGCTGAACCGCGGAATTCTCCGGTTTCCGAGGCCGATCCGGCCGGGAACGGCGTTCCATGAAGAGGCGGCGGCTGCACTTGATGCAGCGGATCGGCTCTGTATGAATCCGGAGCCTGGCTATCAGCTGATGATCAAGGGATGTCTGTTCCGGTTTCTGTATGCCCTCTATCAAAACCGCACAGGCTCCGCGCCCCAGCGGAAGGCGCATCAGGAGACGCTGAAGGCGGTTCTGTCGTATGTCCGCGGCCATTTTTCCGAAAAAATCGGGGTGGAGGACGCCGCGCGGGTCTCCGGGTATTCTGAGGCGCATTTTATGCGCTTTTTCAAGCAGGAGACGGGAAGAACCTTCGGCCGCTATCTTCTGGAGTACCGGCTTCGCAGCGCCGCCTGTTTCCTGAAGGAAACCGATGAGCCGGTCAGCGCCGTGGCGGGCGAGTGCGGCTTTGAGAATCTTTCGTATTTCATCCGTCAGTTCCGCCGTTACTACGGCGCGCCGCCGCGGGAGTACAGAAACAGTCAGCTGCGCGGCTGAGCTCCGGACTGTTGTCAATTTATACAAATCAGAAGCAAATTAACTGTACATATTATTCAAAGTTACAAAATACGCTTGCAATTCTGCCGGGGTATGCTATTCTGAGACTAGGAACTGGAAACGTTAACGGAAACGTTTCATACACAGAGGACTATGAGGCAGAAGGAACGTGAAGTGCGGTTTCAAATCAGGAGCAACTGGCGTTTAACCAGGCAGGAGGAAAAAATTATGAAGTTAAGAAAAGCAACGGTACTGGCTCTGACAGCGTCGATGGCGGCGGCATTGGCGGCGGGCTGCGGAAGCTCGGGGAGCAGCGAAAGTGCGGCGTCCGGCTCTTCCGCGTCCGGAAGCAAGACGGATTCTTCTTCCGGAAAGGTGTATTATCTGAATTTCAAGCCGGAAGCGGATGAGTACTGGCAGGAACTGGCAAAAGAGTACGAGAGCGAGACCGGCGTCAAGGTTACGGTTCTGACGGCGGCGTCCGGTGAGTATGAGTCGACTCTGAAATCCGAGATGACGAAGGATGAGGCGCCGACCCTCTTCCAGGTCAACGGACCGGTCGGTCTGGCTTCCTGGAAGGATTATTGCTACGATCTGTCCGGGTCGGACATCGAGGGCCAGCTCACGGATGACTCCTATGAGCTCAAGGACGGCGATAAGGTCGCCGGCATCGCGTATGTCACCGAGGCCTATGGCCTGATCACAAACAAGGCGCTTCTTGAGAAGGCAGGTTATTCCGCCGACGACATCAAGAGCTTCGATGATCTGAAGAAGGTCGCGGAGGACATCACGGCGCGCAAGGATGAGCTGGGATTCTCCGCATTTACCTCCGCGGGCATGGACTCCTCCAGTGACTGGAGATTCAAGACCCATCTGGCAAACCTTCCGATCTATTATGAATATAAGGCAGACGGAGTGGATGACAAGGATGAGCTGAAGGGCACTTACCTCCAGAACTACCGCGACATCTGGGATCTTTACATCAACAACTCCACCATCGACCCGACCCAACTCTCCACGGCGACCGGCAATCAGGCGGAATCTGAGTTTGTCAATCAGGAAGCGGTCTTCTTCCAGAACGGAACCTGGGAGTACGACAAGGTGAAGGCGATCGGAGACGACAACCTGGCGTTCCTGCCGATCTACTTCGGAGTGGATGACGCGAACGAAGGGCTCTGCATGGGTACCGAGAACTACTGGTGCGTAAACAGCAAGGCATCTGAGGCGGATATCAAGGCGACGCTGGATTTCATGAACTGGTGCGTGACATCGGACAAGGGCGTTGAGGCGATGACCTCCAGCGACAAGATGGGATTCAATATCCCGTTCAAGTCCAATCCGGAGTCCCAGAACACCCTGTTCAAGCTGGCAAACGCGAACAAGAACACGCCGGTTTCCTGGAACTTCTCCACGATGCCGTCTGAGGAGTGGAAGAACACCCTCGGCCAGGCCCTGACCGTATATGCGGCGGATCAGACCGATGCAAACTGGGATCAGGTAAAACAGGCATTCGTAGACAACTGGAAGACAGAGAAAGAGCTTGCGGCATCTGCTTCATAACGGCCGGCAGGAAATCTTCCATTGGAAAGTGATCCGCAGCAGTGCGGTCAGATGGGAGCAAGGAGGCATTATAAATTATGCGGGCGATAAAAAAATACTGGCCGATTTTCCTGATTCCGACGATGGCCGCATTTGCGATCGGATTCGTGATTCCCTTTATCCTGGGTATCTACCTTTCCTTCACAAAGTTCACGGCGGTGACGGACGCGAAGTGGGTCGGCCTGAAAAATTACGCGACGGCATTGAAAGACCCGACTTTTGTACACTCATTTCTGTTCACGGCGGCATTTGCCGCCGTGACCCTCATCCTCATCAATGTAATCGCCTTCGCCCTGGCGATGGCGCTCACAAAGAAGAGGAGAGGAACCAATGTATTCCGGACGATTTTCTTCATGCCGAATCTGATCGGCGGCATCGTTCTCGGTTATATCTGGCAGCTGATCTTTTCCGGAATTCTTTCCCGCTTTCACACGGCGCTGAATCTGAACTCAAGGCTCGGGTTCTGGGGTCTGGTCATTCTGGTCTGCTGGCAGCAGATCGGTTATATGATGATCATCTACATCGCGGGATTTCAGTCGATTCCGACGGACGTGCTTGAGGCGGCCGAGATCGACGGAGCGAATGCAAGGCAGACGCTCTTCAAAGTTACGATTCCGATGATGATGCCGAGCATCACGATCTGCACCTTCCTGACGATTACGAACGGCTTCAAGCTGTTCGATCAGAACCTCGCCCTTACAGCCGGCGCTCCGATGAAGAAGACCGAGATGCTGGCTCTGAACATCTACAACACGTTCTACGGACGTTCCGGATTCGAGGGCGTCGGGCAGGCGAAAGCGGTGATTTTCTTCGTGCTGGTCGTGGCCATCGCGGCGCTGCAGCAGAAGCTCACAAGAACAAAGGAGGTTCAGCAGTAATGGATAAAAAGGGAAAATGGTACGGGACTACGTTCCTTACGTTCCTCTGCATCTTCTGGATCTTTCCGGTGCTCTGCGTTCTGTGGAATTCATTTAAGGACAAGACGTCGATCAACCTGAAGCCGTTCGAGCTGCCCGCGGGAAGGACCTTCGTTGGCTGGGAGAATTACGCGCAGGCGATCGATAAGTACGGACTGCTCAAGTCCGTGGGCTGGACCGTGTTTATCACCGTATTTTCCGTGGCGGCGATTCTGATCTGCTGCAGCATGTGCGGCTGGTTTATCACGAGAGTCCGGACGAAATGGACGAAGTTCATCTATGCGCTCTGCATTTTCTCGATGGTCGTCCCGTTCCAGATGGTGATGTTTACCCTGTCTCTGGTGACGAACCGGCTCCATCTGACGACGCCCTGGGGGCTGATTGTCGTCTATCTCGGGTTCGGAGCCGGGCTGGCGGTGTTCATGTTCACCGGGTTTGTCCGGTCGATTCCGATTGAGATCGAGGAGGCCGCGCTGATCGACGGATGCACGCCGGTTCAGACATTTTTCAAGGTGGTTCTGCCGATCATGAAGCCCACCTACATTTCGGTCGGAATCCTCGAGACGATGTGGATCTGGAACGATTTCCTGCTGCCGTATCTGGTGCTGGATATCAAGAAATACAAGACGATCTCGATTATCATTCAGTATATGAAGGGAAGCTACGGATCCGTCGATATGGGCGCGATCATGGCGGCGCTGATCCTCGCGGTGATCCCGGTTGTTGTCTTCTATCTGAGCTGTCAGAAGTATATTATCAAGGGCGTCGCCGCCGGAGCCGTCAAAGGCTGACCGGCGGGGCATACCCCGGATGAAGGAGGAACGGTCTATGAAACGAAGCGGAGGAATCCTGATGCCGATCAGTTCTCTTCCGTCAAAGTACGGGATCGGGACGCTGGGGGCGGAAGCCAGAAATTTCATCTCGTTCCTCCGGGAAGCGGGACAGAGCTTCTGGCAGATTCTTCCCACCGGTCCCACCGGGTACGGCGATTCTCCCTATCAGTCCTTTTCCTCGTTTGCGGGGAATCCTTACCTGATTGATTTTGACGATCTCCTGGAGCACGGCCTTCTGAAAAAGGAAGAGTACGATGCGGCGGACTGGGGGGACGATCCGACGGCGGTTGATTATTACCGGATCAGCCTGAACCGCGGAAACGTCCTGAAAAAAGCCGTCCGCCGTCTCCTGGATGATCCGCCGGAGAATTTCAGCGTGTTCCTTGAGAAGAACCGTTACTGGCTTCCTGATTATGCGCTGTTTATGGCGGAGAAGGATGATCACGGCGGCGGGGCTTTCTCCGGATGGGAGAGAAAGATCCGGATGCACGATCCCGAAACGGCCGCGGCTGAGAGGGAGCGCCTGTCGGACGCGGTCCGGTACTACGAAGGCATTCAGTATCTGTTCCGTGTTCAGTGGGACGCCCTGCGCGATTTCGCGCACCGGTCGGGAATCCGGCTGATCGGGGACGTTCCGATCTACGTCTCTCCGGATTCAAGCGATCTCTGGGGGCACCCGGAATTGTTCCAGCTCGGGAGCGACGGGACGATGAACGAGGTCGCCGGCTGTCCGCCGGATAAATTCAGCGCGGACGGGCAGCTCTGGGGCAATCCTCTGTACGACTGGGAAGCGATGAAGGCGGACGGATATGACTGGTGGACGAAGCGGATCGCGCATCAGTTCACCATCGTCGACGTTCTCCGCATCGATCATTTCCGCGGATTTGAGTCGTACTATGCGATTCCCGGAAATTCGGACGACGCAAAAATCGGAAGATGGAGAAAAGGACCCGGCATCGAATTCTTCAAAACCGTTGAGAAGAAACTGGGGTCGCTCAATATCATCGCGGAGGATCTCGGCTACCTTACGCCGGACGTTGTTGAACTTGTCCGGGAGACCGGGTATCCTGGCATGAAGGTGCTGCTGTTCGCGTTTGATACCCGGGACACCGGATACGGATATCTTCCGCACTGCTACGGGCACAACTGCGTGGTCTACACCGGCACCCACGACAACGACACGGTCGAGGGATGGATGAAAAGCGCGCCGGAGGACTGCGTCAGAAAGGCGGTCGAATACCTGGGACTGAATGAGCGGGAGGGAAATCACTGGGGATTTATCCGCACCGCGTATGAGAGCGTAGCGGATCTCGCGGTGATTCCGCTTCAGGATTTTCTGGGACTTGACAATTCGGCGCGGATCAACGTGCCGTCGACAACCGGCGGAAACTGGGTCTGGAGGACGGACCGGGAAAGCATCAGCAGGGAGCTGGCCGGGAAGATCCGGCATTGGATGGAAATTACGGACCGGCTGCCGCGGGAATGAGCGGCAGAGGGTTGATTATGGAGGAACCGGCGGATCTTTGCCGGGATGGAATCGTAAAGGAGCTGCGAAAATGGCTGAAGTTGAACTGAAGGGCGTCACAAAGATCTACGAAGAGAATGCCGACAGCAGGAAAAAAAAGAAGAAGAATCAGAAAGGCGGCGCGCCGAAATCGTCCGGCATCAAGGTCACGGACGAGGGCGTCGTCGCGGTAGAAGATTTTAATCTGGATATTCACGACCGGGAGTTCATCGTCCTGGTCGGACCGTCCGGCTGCGGAAAATCCACAGCGCTGCGCATGGTCGCGGGCCTTGAGACGATTACGCGGGGACAGCTTCTGATCGACGGAAAAGTGATGAACGACGTCGAGCCGAAGGACCGAGACATCGCGATGGTGTTCCAGAACTATGCGCTTTATCCGCATATGACGGTGCGGCAGAACATGGAATTTCCGCTGAAGCTCCGGAAGCTTCCGCAGAATGAGATTGACGCCCGCGTCAATCACGCGGCGGAGATTCTGGGAATCACGGAATACCTTGACCGCAAGCCGAAGGCACTTTCCGGAGGCCAGAGACAGAGGGTGGCGATCGGACGCGCGATTGTCCGTGAGCCGAAGGTTCTCCTGATGGACGAGCCCCTCTCCAACCTGGACGCGAAGCTGCGCAACCAGATGCGTGCGGAGATCATCAAGCTCCGCAAGAAGATCAGCAGCACGTTTCTCTATGTCACACACGATCAGACTGAGGCGATGACACTGGGGGACCGGATTGTCGTCATGAAATTCGGCGAGATCCAGCAGGTCGGAACGCCCCAGGAGGTATTTGATCATCCGGCTAATCTTTTCGTCGCGGGCTTTATCGGCGTACCGATGATGAATTTCTTCGACGGCCGGCTCGACAGGAAAGCCGACGGAAGCTATGAGGTGGTGGTCGACGGCGTTCGTTTCGGTCTCTCGAAGGAGAAACAGGCGACTCTGGCCGCGAACAAAGCGGAATCGCAGGCGGTTACCGTCGGCGTGCGGCCGGAGCACATCGTGCCGGTCACGGAGGGCGCCGGTTCTCTTGAGGGGACGATTGAAGTCAGTGAGCTGATGGGATCGAGCCAGCATCTGCATGTCAGCGCCTGCGGCAAAGAATGCGTCATCATCCAGCCGGCCAACGACGCGGTCCGGATGGGCGACCGGATCCGGTTCTCCTTCTCGCCGGACACGATCCATGTGTTCGGATCGGACGGCAGGAATCTCGAGAACGCGAAGGAATGAGGCGGGGACAGGAAGCTGCTGAAGACGCGAAGGAATTAAGGCGGGGCTTGAAATCTGCCGCAGACACGTTAAGATTGAGATACGGCAGTATTTTTTAGCAGAAAGGCGCCTGAACATGGCAACGATCAAAGACATCGCAAAAATTTCCGGTTACAGCATCGGCACGGTGAGCCGCGTGCTGAATCATCATCCGGATGTCAGCGAGAAGACGAAGCAGCGGATCGAGGAAGTGATCCGCGAGCTGAATTATGAACCGAACTCCAACGCGAAAATGCTGAAGCAGGGGAGCAATTCGGCGATCACGCTGATCATCCGCGGCTATCACAATCTGTTTCTGCAGAATATTCTTGAGGAGATGCAGCTGGCGCTGCGCAAGGCGGGCGAGCCCACCTCGGTCGCGTTTGTGGATGAAAATGCGAACGAGGTGCAGGCGGCGCTCCATCTTTCCGCTTCCATGCGGCCGAAGGGGTTTTTCTTCCTCGGAGGAAACCTGGGAGATTTCCGGGAGTATTTTTCGGAGATCAGCGTGCCCAGCGTGCTGCTGACGAACAGCGCCAGAGAGCTTGATTTTCCGAATCTTTCGAGCTTCACTACCGACGATGTGGCGGCGGCGGCCTATGCGATTCACTATCTGTATGACTGCGGCCACAGGACGATCGGCGTGATCGGCGGCGCGGCAGGGAACACGGAAAGTCAGGCGGGGTATCTGAGGCGCCAGGGATGCGTCCGCGCGCTGCGCGAGTGCGGCCTCACGCCGGAGGACGATCTGTATGTGCCGTCGCGCTTCTCCATGGAGGGCGGTTATACGGCGACAAGAGAACTGCTGGGCCGGAGACATGACGTGACGGCGGTGTTTGCGCTGTCCGATATGATCGCGATCGGGGCGATCCGGGCGATCCGGGATATGGGTCTGGATTGTCCGGGAAATATCAGCGTCATGGGATTTGACGGACTCGAGATCTGTCAGTTCGGCGTCCCGCGGCTTACGACGATCCGTCAGAATGTGGAGCTGCTCTCGTCAATCAGTGTATCCAATCTTCTTCTTCATCTGCATTATCCGCAGAACGGGCCGACCCATGAGATCGTTCCGTTTCAGCTTCAGAAGGGAGAGAGCGTCGCGAAAATCTGAAGGCGCCTCCCCGCGAGAGGAGGGACTGCTGTATGAATTCTTACGATCAGACTGTTTATGAAAATGCGAGACGCGCCGGACTGAAGGCGTACCGGAGGGCGGTCTCGGCGGGGACTTACCCGTATCTGCCGGCGCTGGATCTGATTCTCGGTGAGAATGAGGAGCCGTCGCGGACGGCGGTCGGCACGATGGAAATTCCGCTGGATCTCGTGGCGGGTACGAAGAGCGCGGACCGGTCGAACGCCTTCGCTTCAAACTTCATGCCGCTTCTGGAAGTTCACAGCGAGTTTGCGCTCAAATGGCTCCGTCTGTATGCGGCGCATCTGGAAGAGGGAATCCGCGACGCCGTGCAGGTATTTGAGTACCGGCGGCGCTTTTACGTACAGGAAGGAAACAAGAGGGTTTCCGTTCTGAAGTACATGAACGGCGCGTCGGTTGAGGCAGAGGTGATACGGCTTACACAGGAGAAGACGGATTCGGACGACGACCGGCTGTACATGGAATTCCTTGAATTTTTCAAGGTCTGTCCGATCTATGACTTTCAATTTACGGAGCCGGGAGATTACCGCCTGTTCGCGGAGCTTCTGGGGCTTGATCTTTCTCATCCGTGGACGGAGGAGCAGATTTGTTCCGTCCGCGCAGCGAAGGCCTGTTTTTCGAGAGCGTTTCTCCGGCGTCACAAAGAGAGCGGACCGGATGAGATCAGTGAGGCGATGCTGGTCTATCTGCAGGTGTTTTCCCTCGGGTCTCTGCTGGAACGCGGAACGGGGGAGATCGAAAAGCGGATCGACAGCCTCGGGGCGGAGTTCCGGACAAAGATCAGCAGGGACAATATTTACCGCGTGGACCGCGCGGACGATCTCGACGGCGAGCCGGTTTGGACGCCGCTTTTTTTTGCGGCGCGGCGGCCCGCGTACACGGAGCGCGCGCCTCTTCGGGTGGCGTTTCTCTACGATAAAAATCCGGAAAGTTCCTCCTGGATTTATCCTCATGAGCTGGGACGGAATCACGTGGAGGACGCGTTCCGCGGCGTCGTGCGGACGATGCGGTTTGACGACTGCGGGAGAGGAGATCTGCTGGCGGACCGGATCCGGTGCGCCGTGGAGGAACGGGGAGCGCAGGCGGTTTTTACCATCTCGCCGGTGATGATGAAGGAGTCGCTCAAAAGCGCGATCCGTTACCCGGACGTCCGGTTTCTGAACTGTTCGGTGAACTTGTCGCACAACGCGGTCCGCACTTATTACAGCCGGATGTATGAGGCGAAGTTTCTTATGGGTGCGCTGGCATCGCTGATGTCGGAGCGCGGGCGGATCGGATACCGTGCGGATTATCCGATCTACGGAACCGTGGCGGGCATCAACGCCTTCGCAATCGGCGCGGCGATGATGAATCCGGAGGCAAAGGTGTTTCTGTTCTGGGCGACGGAGGAGGAGTGCGACTGGCGCGCCGGCATGCGCGGGGCAGACGTGGATGTCGTGTCCGGAGCGGACAGCATCCGCCCCGAGCGAGCCTCGAGAGAGTACGGAGTATTCCGGGTCAGAGACGGCTCCTCTGTGAGTCTGGCGGCCCCGGTCTGGAACTGGGGAAGGTATTACGAGCTGATTCTCAAAACGATGCTGGACGGAACGTATGACGCCAGAGCACTGACGCGGGATGATCAGGCGGTCAATTATTATTTCGGGATGGAGGACGGCGTGATCGATGTGGTTCTCTCCGGAAAGCTGCCGTATTACTGCCGCAAGACGATGCATATGCTCCGGGACGGGATCCGGAGCGGCAGCCTGAACCCGTTCGGCGGCGAGCTGCGCGCCCAGAGCGGCATCATCAAACCGGAGGGAAGCGCACCCCTCTCAAACGGGGAGATCATCACTATGAACTGGCTGAATGACAATGTGATCGGCAGAATACCGGAGGCCGGCGATCTGAACCGGCCCGCCCGCGCTGTGGTGGCGGTGAGCGGCGTGACCGGTCATGGCGAAAGCGCAGGAGGAAAACACGTATGAATGTTATGGTCGTCGCGGATGAACCGGCGATGGCGCTCTGGGATTATTATGACGCGAGAATTACGGCCGGGCTGGATCTGATTTTGTCCTGCGGGGATCTGCGTCCGGAATATCTGGAATTTCTGGTGACGATGGCGAACTGTCCGCTTTTGTACGTGCGCGGGAATCACGACGGGATCTATGATTCGAGGCCGCCGGAGGGCTGCGTCGACATCGATGACACGGTATACGATTTTCACGGACTCCGCATTCTGGGACTCGGGGGATCGATGCGCTACCGGCCCGGCGGCGACATGTATTCAGAGAGGGAGATGGAATCGCGGATCCGCAGGATGAGGCGCCGCATCGCCATGAAGAACGGCTTTGACCTTCTCCTCGCCCATGCGCCGGCGAGAGGCTTCGGCGATCTGGAGGATCTGCCCCACAGAGGCTTTGCGTGCTTCAATTCCCTGATCGAACAGTACCGGCCCGCCTACATGCTGTACGGCCATATCCACGCATCCTACGGTATGTCTGCCGCGCGGGAGACCCTGCACCCGTCCGGGACGCGGCTGATCAACGGCTCCGGTTACTACCGTTTTCAGATCGGTGACGGCGAGTACCCCAGGGAGGGGAAGACGGGCTCGGCTCTCTATGATCTGTATCTTGCGCTGAAGAAACGAAACTGAATCAGGCAGACCGGCTAATCATGAATATATTTCAGGATCAGAATGAAATCGGTTAATGAAATGGGTTTACTTTTGAGAGGATCGGTATATAATAGGGATTGTTGAATTTTTAGCAGCCATCAGATGAATAAAATGATTCATATGTGCCGCATCAGAACGTATCAGAAGTCAGGAGATCCTATCATGAAAAACACAGTTGAGATCAGATGGCACGGCCGCGGAGGCCAGGGCGCGAAGACCGCCGCGCTGCTTCTCGCGGACGTCGCATTTAAGACCGGCCAGTACGTACAGGGTTTTCCGGAGTACGGACCCGAGCGGATGGGAGCGCCGATCACCGCCTTTAACCGCATCAGCAAAGATGAGATCCGTGTTCATTCCAATATCTACGATCCGGATTACGTCGCAGTGGTGGATGAGACCCTTCTTCATTCGGTCGATGTCACCGCCGGCCTGAAAAAAGACGGAGCGATCATTATCAATACACCGAAGAGCAGTGAAGAGATCCGCCCCCTTCTGAACGGATATGAGGGCAGGGTCATAACGGTAGACGCGCGGGCAATCTCGGAATCGACTCTCGGGAAAAACTTTCCGAATACGCCGATGCTGGCGGCGGTTGTCGCCGTGACCGGCATTCTCGAACGGGATCCGTTCATACAGGACATGAAGGCTTCCTTCCGTCATAAGTTTGCGAAGAAGCCGGAGGTAATCGACGGAAATATGAAAGCGCTGCAGATGGCGTTTGACGCGGTAGAGGAGGCATTATGAGAACGGATATCTCGAACATCAACGAGCAGAGTCCCTACGAGGATCTGACCGAAGGACTGAAGCTGTTCGCCGGCGGTACGGCGGAGCAGTTTAACACCGGCGAGTGGAGAACGAATACGCCGGTATTTATCGCGGATCAGTGCAAGCAGTGCCTGCTCTGCTGCCCGGTCTGTCCGGACGGCGCGATCCCGGTGAAGGACGGAAAGCGGCTCGCGTTTGACTACGATCACTGTAAAGGGTGCGGCATCTGCATGAAGGTCTGCCCGTTTGACGCAATCATCATGAAGGAGGGCATTAAACCATGAGTGCAAAGAGTATCAAAGAACGCATGTCCGGAAATGAGGCGGTCGCCTACGCGATCCGGCAGGTCGAGCCGGATGTCATTCCCGCGTTTCCGATCACGCCGTCGACCGAGATCCCGCAGATGGTTTCCACCTTCATCGCCAACGGCCAGATGAACACCGATTTTATTCCGGTTGAGAGCGAGCACTCCGCGATGAGCGCGGCGATCGGCGCCGAGGCGGCGGGCGCCCGGACGATGACGGCGACCAGCTCCGTCGGCCTCGCGCTGATGTGGGAGGAGCTGCTTCTGGCGGCCTCGAACCGTCTTCCGATTGTCCTGACGCTGGTCAACCGGACGCTGTCCGGCCCGATCAATATCAACTGCGCCCACTCCGACGGGATGGGAGCGCGCGACACGGGCTGGATCCAGATTTATTCCGAGAACAATCAGGAAGCCTACGACAACTACATTCAGGCGTTCCCAATCGCGGAGGATCCGTCGGTGCATCTTCCGGTGATGATCTGTCAGGACGGATTTATCACGAGCCACGCGGTGCAGAACATTGAGCTTCTGGACGATGCGTCGGTGAAGGAGTTCGTGGGAAGCTACGATCCGGAAGAATACCTTCTGAATCCCGGAAATCCGGTTTCCGTCGGACCCTATTCGGTTTCGAACTACGCGATGGAAGCGAAAAAGGCCCAGGCGGACGCGATGGTCCGCGCGAAGGACGCGATTCTGAAAACCGGGGAGCGGTTCGGAAAACTTTCCGGCAGATCGTACGGCCTGTTTGAGGAGTACAGAACCGCGGACGCCGATTATATCATGGTGATCATGGGGTCCGCCGCAGGTACCGCCAGGGAGGCGGTCGACGAGCTCCGGGAGGAGGGCGTGAAAGCCGGCGTTCTGAAACTCCGCGTGTTCCGCCCGTTCCCGGAGGATGAGATCGCGAAGGCGCTCTCCGCCTGCAGGGCAGTCGCAATTATGGACCGCTGCGAGAGCTACAACGGGCACGGCGGCCCCCTTGCCCAGGAGATTCCGGCGGCGCTGTTCAGGAACCGCGTCAGCGTGGAGACGGTCAGCTACGTCTACGGACTCGCGGGACGCGACTTCCGTGTGGAAGAGGTGCGCAGCGTGTTCCAGGATCTTCAGGATCTTTCGGAAAACGGGAAGACGATCGAGCAGTTCCAGTACATCGGCCTTCGGAAAAAACAGGAGTGACATTATGAGTGAACACAGTCTTAAAAATATGATGGAGAAGCCGGAACGTCTGACCCCCGGCCACAGAATGTGCGCCGGCTGCGGCGCGACCGTAGCGGTCCGTGCGGTGCTTCGCGCGCTGAAGGAAGAGGACCACGCCGTGATCGGAAACGCGACCGGCTGTCTGGAAGTGTCCTCCTTCATGTATCCCTATACCGCCTGGAAGGACAGCTACATCCACAATACCTTTGAGAACGCCGGCGCGACGCTTTCCGGCGTGGAGACCGCGTACCGCGTGCTGAAGCGCAAGGGAAAGCTGGGAGAGAAAGACACCTACAAGTTCATCACCTTCGGCGGAGACGGCGGAACGTACGACATCGGTTTTCAGTCGCTGTCCGGAGCGATGGAGCGGGGGCATGACATGGTCTATGTCTGCTACGACAACGGCGCGTACATGAACACGGGAATCCAGCGGTCATCGGCGACCCCGATGTTTGCGGACACGACGACGACTCCGGTCGGAAAGAATTCCGACGGAAAGGTTCAGTGCAGAAAGGATCTCGCGTCGATCCTTGCCAGCCACAACATTCCGTATGTGGCTCAGACGACCTTCACGCGGGATTTCAAGGACATCCACCGCAAGGCGGAGCGCGCCATTTATACGGAGGGACCGGCGTTCCTGAATGTCATGGCTCCGTGTCCCAGAGGCTGGCGCTACGATATGTCGGATCTGATGGAGATCTGCCGCCTGGCGGTGGAGACGTGCTACTGGCCGCTGTTTGAGGTCCGGAACGGAAAATGGAGTCTCTCCTACGAGCCGAAGAAAAAACTCCCGATCGAGGATTTCCTTCGTCTGCAGGGCAGATTCAGGCATCTGTTCAAGCCGGGAAATGAATACCTCATTGAGCAGTTCCAGAAGACGGTCGACGAGAGATGGGAAAATCTTCAGTTCCTGTGTTCGAAGATGTAAAGGAGATCGCATGACACTTCTCGGTTACCAGGTATTTAAAACGGTTGCGGACGTGGGAAGCTTCCATAAGGCCGCCGACATTCTCGGGCTGACGCCCTCTGCGATCAGCCACGCGGTGTCGTCGATGGAGAAGGAGCTCGGCTTCTCGATCTTCACAAGGAGCAAGAGCGGAGTCAAGCTGACGAATCACGGGGAGCATCTGCTCCCGTACGTCAACGCGGTTCTGAACAGCGACGAGAGTCTGCGCCAGTCGGTAGCCGAGCTGAAGGGGCTCCGCCAGGGAAAGATCAAGATCGGCTGTTTTTCCAGCGTCTGCACGAACTGGATGCCTGCGATCATCAAATCGTTCGGGGTGAAATATCCGCAGATCGGGATCGAGGTATTCCAGGGGACCTACGACGACGTGCGCGCCTGGATCAAAAACGGCGTGGTCGACCTGGGGTTTCTCTCTTCGTCGAGCGCGGGCGATCTGAAAATCGAACCGTTTTACCGGGATCCGCTGATGTGTATTGTCCCGAAGGATTATAAGAAGGACGATCCGGATTCGGAATACATCACGATCGAAGAGATGTCGCGCCACCACTTCGTGGTGCAGAGAGAGTCGACGGACGCGGACATTCAGAATTACCTGAAGGAGAACAATCTCCACGTGCAGGCGGGCTACCATGTCGTCGACGATCTGTCGACGATCGCGATGGTGGCCAGCGGTTTCGGCATCTGCATCATGCCGCAGATGGTCATGAACGACATCCCCTATGATGTAAAGATGTACCGCATGCGTCCGGACGCGAGCCGGCTGATCGGCATCGCGACGCTGAATCAGCAGGTAATGGCTCCGGCGGTGCGCACACTCTATCAGTTTATCCTGAAACGATACAGCAACCTCTGAACGGATCGGAAAATCCGCGATTGCGCGAACCGGAAATCGGTGCGATAATCAGCGGTGAGACAGTTTTGATGTACCGGAAGAATCAAAGAGGGATAATGACATGGAAATGAATATGGAATTTGTCCGGAAACTGCCGATCCCCCAGGAGATCAAGAAGGAGTTTCCGGTTGAGGATCGGATACGGACCATCAAGCAGGAGCGCGACCGCGCGATCGCAGACATCCTGACCGGAAAAAGCGATCAGTTTCTGCTGATCATAGGACCCTGTTCCGCGGACAATGAGACCGCGGTGCTCGACTATATGCACCGGCTCGCGCGGGTGCAGGAGAAGGTGAAAGACCGGATCTTTATTATTCCGCGCGTCTACACCAACAAGCCGAGGACGCTCGGAAAGGGCTACAAGGGGATGCTTCATCAGCCGGATCCGGAAAAGGAAGAGGACATGCTGGCCGGAATCATCGCGATCCGCGAGATGCACACGAGAATTGTGCGGGAAACCGGCTTCACGTGTGCGGATGAGATGCTGTATCCGGAAAATCACCGGTACCTCTCGGATCTGCTTTCGTACGTAGCCGTCGGCGCGCGCTCGGTCGAGGATCAGCAGCACCGCCTCGTCGCCAGCGGGATTGGTATTCCTGCGGGAATGAAGAATCCGACGAGCGGCGACATCGATGTCATGATGAACTCGATCACGGCGGCCCAGAGTCCGCAGACGTTCGTGTACCGGGGCTGGGAGGTCCGGACGCAGGGAAATCCGCTCGCACACGCGATTCTTCGCGGCCATGTGAGCAAGTCCGGACGCAGCATACCGAATTATCATTATGAGGATCTGCAGAATCTGATCCGTGAGTACGAGGAGCGGGGGCTGGAAAACCCCGCCGCGATCATTGACACGAATCATTCGAATTCCGGTAAAAAATATCTTGAGCAGATCCGGATCGCAGAGGACGTCATGCACAGCCGCAGCGTCTCGCCCGCCATCCGGAACCTCGTCAAGGGACTGATGATCGAGAGTTACATCGAGGACGGAAACCAGAAAATCGGCGACGGCGTTTACGGAAAATCCATCACGGATCCGTGCCTCGGGTGGGAGAAGAGCGAGAAACTCATCCTGGAGCTCGCCGATCTCGTGTGAGCGCCGCGTAAAACGGGTCGGCCGCGAAGAAGCGTTCCGGAACGATAAAAAACCTGATGTGATACCCCGCGAAGGACGCTTCTCAGCTCGCTCGCTCGTGCAGCGGCACATAAGCCCGTTTCTTCACTTCGTTTGAAACGGGCAAGTGCCGGCCTCGCTCGAACGCCTTCGCGGCGGTATTCACATCAGGTCGTTTTATCATTTCAGGATTCTTCGCGGCCGATCCGTTTTACTGCGGGTCTTTCCAGATTCGGATCTCGCTCCAGAGCCAGCTTATCCACCGATCCATCCCGTCGCCGGAGAGGGCGGATACGGGCAGGATCGGGATTCCGGGGCGGATGCGGTGGATATCGTTCACCACCTTCTCATAGTCGAAATCAAAGTACGGCAGAATGTCGATTTTATTGATCAGAATGATGTCGGCGATGCGGAACATCAGCGGATATTTGACCGGCTTGTCATCCCCTTCGGACACGGACAGAATCATCGCGTTTTTGACGGCGCCGATGTCGATCTCGGCCGGCATCACGAGACTCCCTATATTCTCGAGGATCACGAGGTCAAGGCCGGAGGTGTCGAAGGATACAAGCCCCTGGCGGGTCATCTCCGCATCCATGTGGCCGAGGCCGCCGGTGTGAAGCTGTATGGTCCGGGCGCCCGTGTCGGCGACCCGCTTCGCGTCAATATCCGATTCAATATCGGCTTCCATCACGCCGATCCGGAATTCACTCTCCAGCGACCGGATGGTGGAGGTTACAAGTCTTGTCTTTCCCGCTCCGGGCGCGCTCATCAGATTCAGGAGAAAGGTTTTCTGCTTTTTCAGAGCGGAGCGCGTCTCATCCGCGATCCGGTTGTTTTCCTCAAGAATGGACTGCTTCACATCGATAATCTTAACAGGTGTCATATCTGCCGCCTCCGTTTCGCATTGTTCCGAATGTCTGTTTGTATTATACCATAGGACTGCGTGCAGAAATCTGGCAATATCCGGCCGCAGATGGTAAAATTACAGAAAAGAAGCGCCCTAAGAAGGCTTTTTCTATTAAAACAGCCGAACGCTGTCAGGAACGGAGGTGTTTTATGTTAGTTGATTTTGTACCGGCGGCTCAGCCGGAAACCGAAGCGGTAAAAGAGAGACGGGACGCAGAGCAGGAAAAGCTGGCCGGAAACCAGCTGAAAATCAAAGAGGCGAGGCTTCCGGTCATGGTGATCTTCGAGGGATGGAACGCGGCCGGCAAGGGGAGTGTGCTCGGCCGTGTGATCCGGAACATCGATCCGAGATTTTTCCAGGTCGCGACGATGGAGGCTCCGCCGACGGAGGACGAGAAGAGAAAACCGTTCCTGTACCGCTATATTGTGGAGATACCGGAGGCCGGAAAATTCAAGTTTTTCGATACCTGCTGGATGCGCGAGGTGACGGACGGCGTGCTGAGAGGAACCGCGGAAAAAGCGGACTACAAGTCGCGGATCCGCGACATCAACACAGCGGAGCGGCAGCTGACGGATAACGGTTATCTTGTGGTGAAATTCTTCTTCCACATCACTCAGAAGGAGCAGAAGAAGCGGCTGGATGCGCTCGAGAAGAACAAGGATACGAAGTGGCGCGCGAAGAGCGGCGATTTCTGGGAAAATGAGCATTACGACGAGTGCCTTGAGGTCTATGACACGTATCTGGAGGATACGAGCCGGCAGGTCGCTCCCTGGTATATTATTGACGCGTCGGACCGCCGATGGGCGGAGGTGCAGGTGCTGACCTACCTCAACCAGGCCATCGACATCGCGCTTCAGAACAACAGTTATAATTCTCTGATTCTTCAGAACCGTTTCCGTCTGGAGCCGATGCCTCTGCTGAAGGAGATCCCGCTGGATCAGGAGATCTCCGAAGAGGATTATCGGAAAGAGCTGAAGGAGCTGCAGGGAGAGCTGGGGGACCTTCACAACCGGCTGTACCGGAAGAAAGTTCCGGTGATCATCGCCTATGAAGGCTGGGATGCTGCCGGAAAGGGAGGCAACATCAAGCGGATCACCGGAGCGCTGGATCCCCGCGGATATATCGTGCATCCGATCGCAAGCCCGGAGCCCCACGAGAAGGCCCGTTTTTATCTGTGGCGTTTCTGGAACCGCCTGCCGAAGACCGGACACATCGCAATCTTCGACCGTACCTGGTACGGACGGGTGATGGTCGAGCGGCTGGAGGGATTCTGCAGCGAAAACGACTGGAAGCGGGCCTATAATGAGATCAACGAGTTCGAGAAGATGCTCACGGACTGGGGCGCGGTTCTGATCAAATTCTGGGTGCAGATCGACAAGGATACGCAGCTCGCGCGTTTTAATGAGCGCCAGAACACACCGGAGAAGCAGTGGAAGATCACGGATGAGGACTGGAGGAACCGCGAAAAATGGGATCTCTATGAGGACGCGGTCAACGAGATGCTTCAGAAAACGAGTACGGATTTTGCGCCGTGGCACGTGCTGGAATCCGTCGATAAGAAATATGCGAGGATTAAGGCGCTGAAAATCGTGAACGATTCGATCAAAAAAGCGCTCTGACGCTTCTTTTGCAGGGCTGCCGCAGCTGCGGCGGCCCTGTTCCGCTGCAGAAGCAGGGCATCCTGCACAGATTCAGAGCCGGTTTTTTGTGGGAAAAATGTGAAAATTAGATGAAATGTTTCCGGCTTCCTTGCCCGTTCGGCCTTCAAGTGGTATAAAGAACAGTAGTTTACACAAAATTTACGAAGGTTTAACCGTGACAAACGGGTTAAGCCTGACGAACTTCTTTGTTCGGCAGCTGAGTGGATCTGGAATCATGTTTAATATCAAGTTCGAATA
The DNA here is from genome assembly GCA_900318755.1 of uncultured Eubacteriales bacterium. Taxonomy (GTDB): domain Bacteria; phylum Bacillota; class Clostridia; order Lachnospirales; family Lachnospiraceae; genus CADBRN01. Next base: position 9,620 of record ONLT01000119.1, on the reverse strand, counting down.
CAGAAAAAAATCTAATTTAATCTGGACAGGCGCGATGGCGGCGGCAGCGGTGATCCTCGAGGTGATGACCGGATATCCGATCTGGATTCTGTTCGCCTTCTGCGGCGCTTTTTTTGTGCTTGCCTGTCTGGAAATCAGTCTTCCGGAGATTTTGTCGCCGTTTATTACGGCGGCGCTTTTTATCGCCGGAGCGGTTGTCTCGACGTACGAGGTGCAGCATCTCGTCATCGACACGGAGCTGTTCAAGGAGACGACGAAGGTCGTTCTCCGATACAACATGCTTTGCTGTCTCGTCCTTTATCTGATTATTTTCGCGATCACCGCCAGTGCGCGGTGGAGTTTTATGATCGCGAATTCTTTTTTTGTCGCATTTGCGCTGACGGACTTTTTTGTCTATCAGTTCCGGCAGAATGAGTTCACATTTTCGGATCTTTTCGCGGCGGGCACCGGCATTTCGGTGGCGAACGGGTACATTCCGCAGTTTCCCCCGAAGATGGCGTATGCGCTCATGCTGACCATTCTGCTCTGCACGCTGGCCTGGAAGCTGAAGCCCGTTTATCGGAAAAAATGGAAATGGATCGCCCGGCTCGCTGCGGTGGCGGCTGCCGTTCTTACGGTGTTTTATGTCGGAACGAAGACCGAGAACTTTGAGACGCAGACCTGGGAACAGAAAGGCTCTTACCAGAACGGATACGTCCTGAACTTTATGCTCGGTGTACGCGACACGCTGTTCATCAGCGAGCCCGACGGGTATTCAGAAACGGCTGTGAAGAATCTGGAGGAGGAATACCAGGAAAAGAACACGGCGGAGCAGCAGGCGTCGTACCATACGGATGTCGTCGACAAGAGCGTGAAGGACCCGACGGTGATTGTGATTATGAACGAGTCCTTCGCGGATCTGAGCGTCGTCGGTGATTTCCAGACGAACCAGGAGATCACACCGTTCCTGAACTCGCTCACTGAAAATACAGTCAGGGGATATGCGCTGTCGTCCGTGTTCGGCGCGAAGACGCCCAACTCCGAGTGGGAATTTCAGACAGGAAACACCATGGGCTTTCTGCCGGGCGGTTCCGTCGCTTACCAGCAGTACATCGGGAAGCAGCCGTATTCGGTTGTGTCGACGATGAAATCGCTGGGTTACACCACCGTCGGAATGCATCCGTATTACGCGACCGGGTGGAGCAGAAACCGCGTCTACCCGAAGCTGGGATTTGATGAGACGCATTTCATCGATGATTTTGATCAGACAAAAACGATGCGCAACTACATCACGGACCAGGAACTCTACGACAAAATCATCGAACGGTACGAGAACCGGAGCGCGGGAGAAAAACTCTACATGCTCGGCGTGACGATGCAGAACCACGGCGGATACCGCGAATATTACAGCAATTTCAGCAGCGATTGTTACGCGCTGAACGCACCGTATCTCAATGACGTCAGCCAGTATCTGTCCCTGATTCATCAGAGCGACGAGGCCCTGAAGAATCTGATCACGTACTTCCAGAATGTCGATGATCCGGTGGAAATCGTGTTCTTCGGCGATCATCAGCCGAGTCTGAGCAACGAGTTCTTCGCGAAGCTGAACGGGAAGGGGCTGTCGGGCCTGACGATGGATGAACTTGAGAATCTGTACAGCGTTCCGTTCTTTATCTGGACCAATTATGATACGGCGGAGAAGACGGTGGAACGCACGAGTCTGAATTATCTGTCGGTTCTGATGATGGAGCGCGGTAATTTTGATCTGACGCCGTATGATATGTTCCGTGCGGATCTTTATGAGCAGATTCCCGCGATGAACTCGCGCGGATACTACTCGAAAGAAAACGGCGGGTTCGTCCATTACAGCGATGCGCAGGGCGAAGAGGCAGAATGGCTGAAAAAGTACCGGATTCTGCAGTATAACTGTATGTTCGACAAGAAAAACAGGAGCAGCTATTTCTTCCCGTATTTCGCCAATGATCCGGGAGGCTGGGAAAAAAAGGATTGACATTTGCCGGATCCGGGTGTTAAATGTTTGAAGAATGATAAGAAGAAACCGATGAAGCGGAGATAAAACGAATCAGGCGCCCCAAGAGAGTCCGGGATGGTGGGATCCGGATGGAAATGCTGTTTCGCAAATGGACCGCAGAGGGCATGGGGAAAGACATCCGTCGAGTATCCGTGACGCGCGCAGGCGTTATTTGTGGAAGATATGTTTGTATCTGATGAGTGTGTGTACCAGTGTACATGAATCAAGGTGGCACCACGGGAATTATGAATTGATACCCGCCCTTGACAAAGCGAATGCTTTGTCAGGGGCGGGTCTTTTGCGTATTAAGCAGCTGCGGGAACTGCGAAGCAGCGGAGCAGCTGGCATAATACGCGGAGCGGAAGACCGCAGTCGGCGCAAACGTGAACAGGAGGGAACCATGAGACAGACAAGCTTCGAAGAGGTACAGAACATCGCGTCGTCCGGCGATTACCGGGTGATCCCGATCCGCCGTGAAATTCTGGCGGACGTCCGGACACCGCTCAATGTTCTGAGGGCACTGCAGAATGTGAGCGATCACTGCTTTCTTCTTGAGAGCGCGGAGGACAGCCTCAGGATGGGACGCTACACGTTTCTCGGATATGATCCGAGGATGGAACTGACCTGCCGCGACCATGTTCTGACCATTCGTTCCGGCGGAGAGATCCGCATGGAGACGGAACATCCGGCGGCGTACATCCGGCAGATCCTGGATGAAAACCGGGCGCCTTCGCTCCCGGGCATGCCGACGCTGACAGGAGGACTCGTCGGATTTTTCTCCTACGATTATATTCAGTACGGGGAACCGTCGCTGAAATTCAAGGTGGACGAAAACCGCTTTGACGATCTGGACCTGATGCTTTTTGACAAGATGATTGCCTTCGACAATTATCGGCAGGTGATCGAGCTGATTGTCAACATCCGGACGGACAGCCTGGAGGTGAATTACAATCACGGCGTGATAGTGCTCGACGAGATGCAGAACATCGTGGAGAACGGGAAGATGAAGGACAATCCCGGAGGCCGTCTGCTCACAGAGCTGAAACCCCATCTGTCGAAGGAAGCGTTCTGTGAAAAGGTCGCGAAGATCAAGCATTACATTCACGAGGGCGATATTTTCCAGCTGGTCTTTTCCAATCCGATCACGGCGAAGTTCGAGGGAAGTCTGCTGGACACGTACCGGATCCTGCGGACGACGAATCCTTCGCCGTATATGTTTTACTTCTCCGGATCCACCGAGATCGCGGGAGCTTCGCCCGAGACGCTGGTGAAAGTTAACGGGCGGACGATCCGGACCTTCCCTCTGGCCGGGACGCGGAAGCGGGGCGAAACGCCGGAAGAAGATGAAAAACTGGAGAGGGAGCTGCTGGCGGATGAGAAGGAACGGGCCGAGCACAACATGCTGGTGGATCTGGGCCGGAATGATCTCGGAAGGCTCTGTACCTTCGGTTCGGTTGAGGTGGAGAAGTACATGGAAATTGAGCGCTACTCCCACGTGATGCACATCGGATCGGCCGTCCGGGGGACGCTCCGTGAGGAGATTCAGGCGGTCGATGCGGTTGACGCGGTTCTGCCGGCGGGAACTCTTTCGGGAGCGCCGAAGATTCGTGCGTGCCAGCTGATCGACGAGCTTGAGGACGACCGAAGAGGCATCTACGGCGGCGCGATCGGATACGTTGATTTCACGGGGAATCTGGATGTCTGCATCGGAATCCGGCTCGCCTATAAGAAGGACGGAATTCTTTACATCCGGTCCGGCGCCGGCATTGTGGCGGACAGTGTTCCGGAAAATGAATATCAGGAGTGTATCAACAAGGCGGCGGCCGTCACCGACGCGGTAAAAGAAGCGGAGAGGATGAGACGATGATCTTACTGATTGACAATTACGACAGTTTTTCCTACAACCTGTACCAGCTTGTCGGCAGTCTGAACCCGGACATCCGGGTGGTCCGAAACGACTCGCTCACGCCTTCGGACGTGAAGACGATGAACCCGGAGGCCGTGATCCTTTCGCCGGGTCCGGGGCGGCCTGCCGACGCGGGGATCTGTGAGCAGGTCATAAGAGGACTGAAGGGTCTGGTCCCGATCATGGGCGTCTGCCTCGGACATCAGGCGATCGCCGAAGCGTACGGCGCGTCCGTCACCTACGCGAAAGAACTGATGCACGGCAAGCAGTCAACCGTTCGTCCGGACCGGACGAGCGCACTGTTCCGGAACCTTCCGGAGACGATCCGGGTCGGGCGGTATCACTCGCTGGCTGTCGATGAATCGACACTCCCGGAAACCTTAAGGGTCACGGCCCGGTCGGATGACGGCGAGGTGATGGCCGTGGAGGATACGGAGCATTGCGTCTGCGGGATGCAGTTCCATCCGGAATCCATCATGACGCCGGAAGGTCCCGCAATTCTGAAAAATTTTCTGGAGGCGGCAGCGGCATTTCGCAGGAACAGCAGCACACAGCAATCACAGATGGGAGGATGCAGCGATGATTAAAGAAGCAATCGAAAAAATTGTCAGAAAAGGTGATCTCACATACGACGAAGCTTACGCCGTTATGAACGAGATTATGAGCGGCGAGACGACGCAGACGCAGAACGCGGCCTTTCTCGCAGCGCTTTCCACGAAGAGCACGAAAGCGGAGACGATTGAGGAGATTTCCGGGTGCGCGGAGGCCATGCGGTCCCACGCGACGCCTGTTCCGCACGACGGCATGGATGTGCTGGAGATCGTCGGAACCGGCGGCGACAACGCGAAGACGTTCAATATCTCCTCGACCTCGGCGATGGTGATCGCCGCGGCGGGAATTCCGGTCGCGAAACACGGAAACCGTGCGGCGTCCTCAAAATCCGGCGCGGCGGATGTCCTTGAGGCGCTGGGCGTCGACATCGACGAGGATCCGGAGAAGGCGCGCGCGCTTCTGAAGGATGTGGGCGTCTGCTTCCTGTTCGCCCAGAAGTACCACACCTCGATGAAGTACGTCGGAGCAGTCCGCCGCGAGCTGGGAATCCGGACGGTCTTCAACATTCTCGGCCCGCTGACGAATCCGGCAAAACCGGAGTATTATGTGCTCGGCGTATACGACGGGTATCTTGTCGAACCGATCGCAAAGGTTCTGGATCAGATGGGTGTGCGTCGCGCCTTCGTCGTGTACGGGCAGGACTGCCTCGACGAGATTTCTCCCTCCGCTCCGACGACGGTCTGCGAGCTGAAAAACGGCTACTACCGGACGCGGACGATCTGCCCGGAGGATTTCGGACTGAAGCGCGGAAAGAAGGAGGAAATCGTGGGAGGCACTCCGCAGGAAAATGCGCAGATCACCAGGGACATCCTTGCCGGAACGGAGCGCGGAACACGTCGGACGGCGGTGCTGATGAACGCGGGCGCCGGCATCTATATCGGAGGAGCCGCGGATACGTTCGCGGACGGTGTAAAGAAGGCGGCGGAACTGATCGATAACGGCGCCGCGATGAAGGTACTGAACGGCCTGATCAGAGAGTCGAACGAGTAACAGGCAGAACAGGAGAGAATGAAGGATGACAATTCTGGATGAGCTTGCGGATTACGCGAGGGAGCGGGTGGCCGCCGCAAAAATCAGAATTCCGAATGAGGCGATGCGCCGTGCGGCGGAGGACGCCGCGGCGGAGGACACCGGAGGAGAAAAAAGGCTGGATGCGGCGCTTGCCGGAGAGGGGATGCATTTTATCTGTGAGTGCAAGAAGGCGTCCCCCTCAAAAGGGCTGATCGCGCCGGATTTTCCCTATCGGTCCATCGCAAAGGATTATGAGGCCGCGGGTGCGGATGCGATTTCCTGCCTGACGGAGCCGAAGTGGTTTCTCGGACGGGATGAATATCTGAAGGAAATTGCCGCGGACGTGTCGATCCCGGTGCTCCGCAAGGACTTTACGGTGGACCCGTACATGATCTGGCAGGCAAAGACGCTGGGCGCTTCCGCGGTGCTTCTGATCGCGGCGATTCTCGACCCGGCCGAGCTCGCGGAGTATATGGAAATTGCCGAAGGACTCGGACTTTCCGCCCTGGTGGAGGCGCACGACGAGCGGGAGATCGGGATGGCCCTTGACGCGGGAGCGACGATCATCGGCGTCAACAACCGCGATCTGAAGACATTTCACGTGGATACCGGCCGCTCGGCGAATCTGAGACGCCTTGTTCCGGACCGGGTGATCTTTGTCGCGGAGAGCGGGATCCGGACGGCGGAGGATGTGGCTGCGCTTTCTGCGATCGGCGTGAACGCGGTTCTCGTCGGTGAGGCGCTGATGACAAGTGAGGATAAACGCACAAAGCTCGCAGAGCTTAGGCGGGCAGCAGAGGATACCGCCGTCAGGCGGAGGAATGGAGAGAATGATGTCTAGAGGAAGATTCGGAGAATTCGGCGGACAGTACGTTCCGGAGACGCTGATGAACGAGCTGATCCGCCTGGAGAAGGCTTATCAGCATTATAAAAATGACCCGGAATTCTGTGCGGAGCTCGATGATCTGCTGAAGAATTACGCCGGAAGGCCGTCCCTTCTGTATTACGCGGAGCGGATGACGAAGGATCTCGGAGGGGCGAAGATTTATCTGAAAAGAGAGGACCTGAATCACACCGGAGCGCACAAGATCAATAACTGCCTCGGGCAGGTGCTTCTTGCGAAGAAGATGGGAAAAACCCGCGTGATCGCGGAGACCGGCGCGGGACAGCACGGCGTGGCGACTGCCACGGTCGCGGCGCTGATGAATATGGAGTGCGAGGTGTTCATGGGGAAACGGGATACCGAGCGGCAGGCCCTGAACGTGTACCGGATGGAGCTTCTGGGCGCGAAGGTTCATCCGGTCACCTCCGGAACCCAGGTGCTAAAAGACGCGGTAAATGAGACGATGCGCGAGTGGGCCGGCCGTGTGGACGACACGCACTATGTACTCGGCTCAGTCATGGGGCCGCATCCGTTCCCGACGATGGTCCGCGATTTTCAGTCCGTCATCTCGAAAGAAGCGCGCGAAGAAATCCTGAAGCGCGAGGGAAAGCTGCCGGATGCGGTACTCGCCTGTGTCGGCGGCGGCAGCAACGCGATCGGCATGTTTTACCATTTCATCAACGATCGGGGCGTGAAGCTGATCGGATGCGAGGCCGCCGGCAGGGGGATTGAGACCGGGCAGCACGCGGCCACGATGGCGACCGGAACCCGCGGGATTTTTCACGGGATGCATTCGTATTTCTGCCAGAATGAGTACGGTCAGATCGACGAGGTGTACTCCATCTCCGCCGGCCTTGATTACCCGGGAATCGGGCCGGAGCACGCGTACCTCCGCGACAGCGGACGGGCGGAATACGTACCGGTCACAGATGAAGAGGCGGTTTCGGCCTTTGAATATCTCGCGAAGACCGAGGGCATTATCTGTGCGATCGAGAGCGCGCACGCAGTCGCGCAGGCGATCCGGATCGCACCTGCGATGCGCAGGGATCAGGTCATCATCGTCTGCCTGTCCGGACGCGGTGACAAGGACGTGGCATCCATCGCAAAATACAGAGGGGTGAATATCAATGAGTAAGATTAGAGAAGCATTTCAGAGCGGAAAGGCGTTTATCCCGTTTATCACAGCCGGCGATCCCTCCATCGGGGATACGGAGCGGTTCATTCAGACGATGGCGGAAAGCGGGGCAGATCTGATCGAGATCGGCATTCCCTTCTCCGATCCCATCGCCGAGGGCATCGTGATCCAGGAGGCGGACATACGGGCGCTGGCGGCCGGAACCACCACGGATCTGGTGTTCGATATGGTTTCCCGCGTTCGCGGGAAGGTTGCGGTTCCGCTCGTATTCATGACGTATCTGAATCCGGTCTATCACTACGGATATGAGAAATTTTTCACTCGCTGCGAGGAGGTCGGAATCAGCGGAATCATCATTCCGGATCTGCCGTACGAAGAGAAAGCGGATGTCGACGGGCCGGCGGCCGCCCACGGCGTGGAGCTGATCTCAATGATCGCACCGACCTCGGAGGACCGGATCCGGATGATCGCGAAGGAGGCGAAGGGATTTCTCTACGTGGTCTCCTCCATGGGCGTCACGGGAATGCGCCGGAATATCCGGACCGATCTGCCCTCAATGGTCCGGGCGATCCGGGATGTGACGGATGTGCCCTGCGCGATCGGTTTCGGAATCAACACGCCGGAACAGGCGAAAAAGATGGCCGGCATCGCCGACGGGGTGATCGTCGGGAGCGCGATCGTGAAGATTGTAGAGCAAAAGGGGAAGGACGCGGCCCCGGAGATCGCGGACTACGTGCGGAAAATGAAAGAAGCGGCGGAAGAGGCCGCGGACTGAATGGAAATGGCCGCGGACTGGATGGAAACGCGGCGGCCCCTGCTCCGGATCGGATCCGGGCAGAGAACGCCGCATCTTTAATGTTACCGGGAGTTACAAATCGGTCAGATATCGAGCAGCCGGCTGTATTCCGCCAGCGCGCCGTCTGTGTCGCGCTCGAGCACGCGTTTCGCCAGCACCTTGCCGAGCTGAACTCCTTCCTGGTCGAAGCTGTTGATATTCCAGAGGAAGCCCTGGAACATCACCTTGTTCTCGAAGTGCGCCAGCAGAGCGCCGAGGGAAGCGGGGGTGAGCTGATCTCCGATGATGATGCTGGAGGGCCGGCCGCCGTCGAAGGACTTGTTCGGATCCGGATCGTCTTTTCCGCAGGCGAAAGCGACGATCTGGGCCGCCACGTTGGCGCACAGCTTCTGCTGGCTGGTCGTTCCTCCGATGGTGACGTCGGTGCCGAGCTGGCTCTTTCTGAACCCGATGAACTGAAGCGGCACAATGGTCTTTCCCTGATGCAGGAGCTGATAGAAGGAATGCTGGCCGTTCGTTCCGGGTTCGCCGAAAAGAATCGGGCCGGTCGGATAATTGACCGGGCCGCCGAAGCGGTTGACGGATTTTCCGTTGGATTCCATATCAAGCTGCTGCAGGTGCGCGGGAAAGCGGGAGAGCGCCTGCGAATAAGGAAGAACGGCAGTCGCCTCATAGCCGAGCACATCGCGCTCATACATGCCGATCAGAGCATCCAGCATCGCCGCGTTCTTCAGAGGATCCTCCTCGAGAGACGCGCGGTCCGCTTCGGATGCGCCGTCAAGAAAGTCCGCGAATACATCCGGACCGAACGCCAGCGACAGCACGGTGCATCCGACCGCGGAAGAGGTGGAGTACCGGCCGCCGATGTGATTGTCCATGTAAATGGCTGTGAGAAAATCGTCGCTGTTCGCAAGCGGAGAAGCGGCGCTTGTGACGGCGACCATATGCTTTTTCGGATCCAGTCCCTCCTTCGCCAGAGCGTCCTGCACGAACTGACAGTTCGTCAGCGTCTCCAGTGTCGTTCCGGATTTGGAGACGAGGATGAACAGGGCATGGGCGACATCGGTGTCCTGCAGGACGCGCGACGCGTCGTCCGGGTCGACGTTGGAGATAAAGCGGGCGGTCATTTTCAGCCTGCCGTTTTTCCGCGCCCAGTTTTCAAGGGCGATGTATACGGCGCGGGGTCCCAGATCGCTTCCGCCGATGCCGATCTGAACGACCTCGGCAAACGGTTCCCCCTTTTCGTTGGTGATATCTCCTGCGTGG